>NZ_ATLP01000086.1:0-16267 GCF_000416215.1 Pseudomonas sp. CF161 | reverse complement strand
GACGGGGGCGGCGCTGGCCGGGTCGGCGCCGCACGCCAGGCACATGATGTCGCCGGGGTCCATGGGGTGCCCGGCGGTGCAGTGCAGGCCAATGGGCGCGGCGTCCAGAGTCTGCTGCTGGGCCAGCAGTTCCTGGGTGATCACCGGTTGCGGGTGCCAGCCGTCCGGGTGGATGGCCTCGGCGGAAAGCTCCCAGCCACAGGGCCGGTCATCCGGCAGCTGGCCTTCGCAAAAGATTTCCGCCAGCGGGCGTGCGGTCTGGCAATTGGGGCAAAAACGTATCATCGGTGGCAATTCCGGTTAACGGCGGCGTGAGGTATGGGCGCTGATCTGGAGTTGGTGACCCTGCTCGTGCAACAGGTCGCGCAGTTGCAACAAGTCGTCACGGCGCGGGATGCCGGCCATCCAGATGCTGCCATCGTCATCGAACATAAGGTCCAGAGCCCGGTCGTCCGCCTGCAATGGGCGCTCGTAGGCGCCCAGGCGTTGCCGACCCAGCTCAGTGAAAAAAATCAGGCGTTGGTTATCGCTGCCCCGTAGGACCTGCGTTTGCGCCTGTTGTTGCTCGAACGGGTCGCAGATCAGTGCATCGAGCAAACCCTCGGCGCGTTGCAGCAACGGTTGCAGGGTTTCCAGCGAGTGGCCGCTGTACACCAGGATATCGACCCGGGTGCGCTGGCGCAGGGCGCCGAGCAGGGCCAGCAGGGCGTCGGGCTGGTCGAACGGCTCGCCGCCGGAGAGGGTGATGCCCTCGGCCTCGGCCAGCCACGGCTGGATATCGTCCAGCAGTTGCGCCAGGGCCAGCGGCCGTTTGCCGGGGCCCCAGGTGTCGGCGGAAATACAGCCATCGCAGCGGATGCTGCAGCCCTGGAACCAGATGCCCAGGCGCCGACCCGGCCCCAGGGTGGTGACCGGGAAATGCACCCGCGACAGGCTGATATTCACAGGGTACGGCGTTCCAGCAGCAGGCCTTCGGCGTTCAATTGGCTGATCTGGAAGTGCTCGCCAGGTTGCGCATCCTGGTCGAACAGCGCCCGGGCCAGCGGGTTGAGCAGGTGCGCCTCGAGCTGGTTGCGAATGCCCCGGCCGCCGTTGGACAGGTCATGCAGGCACAGGTCGCGCAGGCTTTGCAGGGAACCGGCGTCCAGCTCGATGTGCAGCGCCTGGGCCGTGAGGTCGGCCAGGGTATTGCCGACCATCTGGTGAAAGATCTCGCCGGCCACGTCCTCACGGATGAAATCGAAGACGATGATGTTTTCGCCGATGCGGTTGAGGATCTCTGGCCGGTTGAGCACCAGTTTGAAGTAACGCTCGATTTCCCCCAGGACCTTGCCCTGGACCACCGGGAAGGTTTCCCCCGGCAGCACGTTGGCCACCCGCTCGCCGTTGTCGCCCTGGCGGTAGATGCCGAGGTTGGAGGTGAAGACAATCAGCGCCTCGGAAAAATACACCCGGTCGCCCCGGCCCGAAGTGAGCACGCCGTCGTCGAGGATCTGCAGAAACTTGTCGAGGATGCGCGGGTGGGCTTTTTCGATTTCATCGAACAGCACCACGCTGAAGGGTTTTTCGCGGATGGCATTGGTCAGTTCGCCGCCGACGTCATAACCGACATAACCCGGCGGCGCGCCCACCAGGCGCTGGTCGGCATGTTCGGCGCTGAATTCCGACATATCGAAGCGGATGTACGCGCTTTCATCGCCAAATAGCAGGCTGGTCACGGTCTTCGCCAGCTCGGTCTTGCCCACCCCGGTGGGGCCGGCGAGAAAGGCCACGCCCCGGGGGCGATTGCCCTTGCGGCTGGCGCCAACGCCGGTCATGGCGCGCTTGACGATATCCAGCATGTGGGTCACGGCATGGCTCTGGCCCTTGACCCGCTGGCGGATGAAGTCGTCGGCCTGGCGAATTCGCTGGCGGTCGATCTTCAGCCACGGGTCTTCGGTGACCCCGACCTTGTAGCGCCGCACCGCATCGCCGATGCGCTCCAGGGCCAGGCCTTCGACCCGGGCCAGTTGGGCGATGGCATTCAGGTCGAGGAGCAACAGGCCTTCGGTGTTTTCGGCAAAGTCGCGGGCGGCTTTGTGCTGGGTTTCCTCGCTGGCGTCCTGGCCGCCGGCGAGGCCGCGCAGCAAGGCCGGGGCCAGGGCCAGGCGTGCTTGCTGGTCGGGCTTGGACACCGGGATATGGCGCAGGCGGGGGTTGTCGATCAGCATCCAGTCCGGCAGGTCGCCTTCTTTTTCCACCACCCAGAGAATGCTGTTGAAGAACGGTTTGCGCTGCTCGCCGGCCGGGCGACCCCGGGCCTGGTGGGACAGCACCAGGGCCTGGGTGAAGAGTTGGTGTTCGGCTGGGGTCAGGGCGTCGTTGCGGATGACCAGGCGCGAGGCGAAATCGACAACCAGCGCCAGGGGCTCGCCGGGGCGATTGACCAGGCGCTGCAAGGTGGCGCTGAGCAGGTCGGTGCCGGCTGGCGCGGCGCCTTCCACCGGGGTCAGGCCCAGTTCGCGCAGCAGGGTGTCGGCAATGGCCGGGTCGGCCCCGGGTGGCTGCAACACGCGAAACCCGGCCAGCGGGTCCCAACTGATGACCTGGCTGTAGCCGGCCGCCAGCAGTTCGTCGCGCAGGTTGAGGTTGAAGGTCTGGGGCGTGATGACCCCGGGTGCGACTTCGCTGGCCTGCAGGTCGCGGACATTGCCAGACAGCACGAACTGACTTTTAAGGGGCAGGAAACGCAGCAGGTCACGCAGCCAGCGCGGCTTTTCGAAGGTGGCAATCCGTGGCATGTAAGGGTGCTCAATGGAGGAGGCAGTTGCGGACATTAGCATAGGGTCGATTTTGCTGACGACGACCTACGGCCTGTTCCTACGTGCTCGTCAGATTTCTTAACCTTCTCGGCCACGAGCCCGGCTTAATCCTGGAGGTGCGCCCCCGGTCCGCGTTCGCCCAGCACGTCACCAAAATTGCGCAGCGGGCAGGCTTCCATGGACAGGCAGCCACAGCCCATGCAGCCATTGAGCTGGTCGCGCAGCCAGATCAGTTTGCTGATGCGCTCGTCCAGGTCATTGCGCCACTGGGCGGAAAGATTTTTCCAGTCCGCTGCCGTGGGCGCCCGGCCATCGGGCAACGCCTGCAAGGCTTCGCCGATGGTGGCCAGGGGGATGCCCAGGCGCTGGGCGATCTTGATCAGTGCCACCCGGCGCAGCACCTCGCGGTGGTAGCGGCGCTGGTTGCCCGCATTGCGATTGCTTTTGATCAGGCCCTTGGATTCGTAGAAGTGCAGGGCGGTGACCGCCACGCCGCTGCGCTCCGAGAGTTGGCCAACGGTCAGTTCCTTGTGGATGTTGTCGCTGCAGATCATGGACGGCCCCGGATTGAAAAAGTGACTTGACCTCTAGTTAACTCGAGGTTTTACCCTGCGCACCTTCGAATCGCAAGATTTCCGTTTTCACTTGTCCGTGGGGATTGGCCATGCACCTGCCCGAGAAAAACCGCAGCTTCACGCAATTGATCGAATTCGAAATCGAGCCCCACCAGCAGCCGGGGCTGGTGGCCGCGCTGTCGGCGCAGACCGAGCGCCTGGCCCAGGACCATGAAGGGTTCTTGAGTGCCAGCGTGCAGGCCAGCGACGACGGGCGGCGGGTCCTCAACTACCTGCAATGGCAATCACGGGAGGCTGGGGAGGCGGCCTTTCGCAGTTTTGAAAACGGCGAGCAGGACTTCTGGCAACTGATTCACGCCTATCAGGCCAGGACCGTGACCTTCGGTTCGTTCCAGGTGCTGCGCAGCATCGAGCGCAGCCCGGACGACGCCTTGCACTGCCTGTTGGTCGAGCCGCAAACGCCGGCTCCGCAACGGGTCAACTGACGTTATATCGACAGCTGCAGGGTGCGTTCGCTGGGGCCTTCGACCGGCCGCCTTTTGTTGACGGCCAGCTCGCCGATCTTGATCAGTCGGGTGCGGGTGACGTTGCGGCTCAGGCCCAGCAGGTTGGCGGTGTGCACCTGGTTGTAGTGGCTGAAGCGATAGGCCGCGCGCAGCAGGGCGTCTTCGACTTTCTCGTGCAGGGCCCCGGCCTGTTCTTCAAACAATTTATGGAAGGCCCGATCGAGCAGGGCCTGGGCCGAGTCGTCCTGGGTGCCGTGGCCGTCGTCCGGGCGTTCGATGCGCATGTTCGACAGGCGCAGGTCGTCGCGCTCGATCACCCCGTTGCGGCAGATCAGCAGGGTGTGGTGAATCACGTTTTCCAGCTCGCGGATATTGCCCGGCCAACTGTAGCTCTTGAGCTTGGCTTCGGCCTCGCTGCTCAGGGACACACTGCCGTAACCCAGGCGCTGGCTGTAGGCGTCGATAAAGTGCCGGGTCAGCGGCAGGATATCGCCGGGGCGCTCGCGCAATGGGCTCAGTTCCAGGCTGACCACGTCCAGGCGGTAGTACAGGTCTTCGCGGAAATGCCCGGCGTTGATGGCTTTTTCCAGTTGCACGTTGGTCGCCGCCAGCACCCGCACATCGATCGGGATGCTTTTGCGCGAGCCCAGGCGCACCACTTCGCGCTCCTGTAACACCCGCAGCAACTTGACCTGGATCGCCATCGGCAAGTCGCCGATCTCATCCAGGAACAGGGTGCCGCCGTTGGCCTCCTCGAACCAGCCGGCCTTGGCACTCAGGGCGCCGGTGAACGCGCCTTTTTCATGGCCGAACAGTTCGGCCTCCACCAGGGATTCGGAGAACGCGCCGCAGTTGACCGCCACGAACGGCCGGTTGCGACGCGCGCTGAGGTTGTGGATATGTCGCGCCACCAGCTCTTTGCCGGTACCGGTCTCGCCGATGATCAGGACGCTGGCTTCGCTCGGCGCGACCTGTTGCAAGTGGGCGAGCAGGGCCCGGGATTTCGGGTCCTCGAAGACTTGGGCGGTGGCCCGGATCGAGGTCGCCAGCGCGGGCGAGGGCGGTAAGGTCAAAAGCTGCATGGACACGCTCCGGGAACAGAAGGCTATGAATAGAAAGTCGGTGTCGGCAGGGACTGGTTCAGTGCCCAGTCGCCCAGCTCATGGAGTTTGTAGTCCAGCGGGTCGTGCAGGGTCTGGGTGCGCAGGTTGCGCCAATGCCGGTCCAGGCGCAGCGAGGCATGGGTGGAGCGGGCGCCGGTGACCTCGAACAACTTGCTGCACAGCTCAAGCCCGTTGCGGCTGGCGGCGACCTTGGCGGTGGCGATGGCGGTGGCCAGGTGCCCGCGTTCTTCGGCGCTCAGGGCCGGACCCCGGGCCCAGGCCTTGTCCAGCAGGTCGGCGGCGCGTTCCACCAGCAGGCGCACGCCTTCCAGGGCGACCCAGAATTCGCCGTAGTGGCTGAGCACGTAAGGGTCCTGGCGCACGTCCTGGGCGCTGGATTTATGCCAGGGCCGGGTTTCGGTCAGGGTGTATTGCCGAGCTTCCTCGAACGCGCCTTCGGCGATGCCGAGGAACATATGGGTAAAGGTCAGCTGGGCGATCAGCGGCCGCAGGCAGGCGAACGGCGTGCTCAGCGGGCCCGGGTCGAGCAGTAACTCCGACTCTTCGACCCGCACCCGTTCGAAGCTGGCGCTGCCGCTGTCGGTCTGGCGCTGGCCCATGTTGTTCCAGTCGTTGTGCAGGGTGATGCCGCTGCGGCCGCTGGGGATGGCGGCGATCAGCAGCTTGCCGCCGGCGCTTTCATCGACCGCCGAGGCGATGAGCATTTCCGAATCGCTGGCGCCGGAGCAGAAGCTCTTCTTGCCGGAAAACTCGCGCCAGCCGCCGAGGTTCTTGACCACGGTACGGGTGTCCAGGGGGTTGAGGGCATTGCCCCAGAACCAGTTTTTGCGCGCGGTCTGTTCGAACCAGGGCTGCCACTGCTCGGGGCGGGCAAACAGGCGCACGGTGGCCAGCATCAGGTGATGAAAACCGAAGACGTGGGCGATCGAACTGTCGACCTTGGCGAACTCGCGGACGATGTTCAGGGTGTCGCTCCAGCTGGCGCCGAGGCCGCCGTACTGGGTGGGAATGCTCAGGGCCAGCAGCCCGCTCTGGCGCAGGGCATCGCGCTGGGCCTTGGGGGTGCCGCCACGCTCATCGCGTTCGACGGCGGTCAGGGCAAACTCGGCGGCCAGTTGGCGGGCGGTCTGCAGGGGGGACAACAGGGCGCTTTGCGGCTTGGCAGTCACGCGGTGTTCCTCATGGAGAAGCGTGGTCATCGCAAACCTTGCGCAGCAGTCGTACTCCCCTCCAATGGGCTGGCCATGCAGCACGGCCCATCGGGTTTGCACGACCACCGCGCGACACAGGTTTGCGAGCAATCAGGCCTTGGCGTGTGCGGGGAGGACATCGTTGGCGATCATTTCGCCAAACGGCCCGGTGAGGTTGGTGATGCCACGGCCGGCAAGGCTGGCGTAGGGCTCCGGTAGCAGCGGGAACACCAGCTCGGCGAAGCGGTAGGCCTCTTCCAGATGCGGGTAGCCGGAGAAGATAAAGCTCTCGATGCCCAGGTCCGCGTATTCCTTGATGCGTGCCGCCACCTGCTCGGGGTTGCCCACCAGCGCGGTGCCGGCGCCGCCACGAACCAGGCCGACCCCGGCCCAGAGGTTGGGGGCGATTTCCAGGTTATCGCGGCGCCCGTCGTGCAGCGCGGCCATGCGGCGCTGGCCTTCGGAGTCGAAGCGGGAAAAGGATTTCTGCGCGGCGGCGATGGTTTCGTCGCTGATGTGCTCGATGAGTTTGGCGGCGGCTTTCCAGGCGTCCTCTTCGGTTTCGCGCACGATCACGTGCAGGCGGATGCCGAATTTCACGGTCCGGCCATGGCGCGCGGCGCGTTCGCGGACGTCGGCGAGTTTTTCGGCCACGGCGGCCGGTGGCTCGCCCCAGGTCAGGTACACATCCACCTGTTCGGCCGCCAGGTCATGGGCCGCGTCGGAGGAGCCGCCGAAGTACAGCGGTGGATAGGGCTTCTGCACCGGTGGGTACAGGGCCTTGGCGTTCTGCACCTGCAAGTGCTTGCCTTCGAAGTCCACGGCCTCGCCTTGCAGCACCCGACGCCAGATCTTGAGGAACTCGTCGGTCACTTCGTAGCGTTCGCTGTGGTCGAGGAAGATCCCGTCGCCACGGTTTTCATCGGGGTCGCCGCCGGTGACCACGTTGATCAGCAAACGGCCGTTGGACAGCCGATCCAGGGTCGCGGCCATGCGTGCCGAGACCGTGGGCGAAATGATCCCCGGGCGGATCGCCACCAGGTAGCGCAGGCGTTCGGTCAGGGGCACCAGGGCCGAGGCGATGACCCAGGAGTCTTCGCAGGAGCGGCCGGTGGGGATCAGCACCCCGTGGTAGCCCAGGCTGTCGGCGGCCTGGGCCACTTGTTTCAGGTAATTGAGGGTGACCGGGCGCGCGCCCTGGGTGGTGCCCAGGTAATGGCCGTCGCCGTGGGTCGGAAGAAACCAGAAAACATCCATGACAGGTCCTTAAGCGATTTTCAGCAGATTTTTCGGATGGGCGCCGAACAGGGGAGCGGCGCGTTCTGCAGCAAGGCGAATGCGGGCCTTCAAGGGCTCACTGGTTATTTGGTAATTGGCGAAGTCGGCTTCAGTGGCATAGACCCCGATCGGCAGCGTCAGGGCCTGGAAGAAACTGAACAGCGGGCGCAACTGGTGATCGAGCACCAGGGCATGCCGCTCGCTGCCACCGGTGGCGGCCAGCAGCACCGGGGTGTCGATCAGCGCATTGAGGTCGATCAGGTCGAACAGGTGCTTGAGCAGGCCCGGGTAGGAGCCGCGATACACCGGGGCGGCGACGATCAACAGGTCGGCGCTTTCGATGGCTTGCAGCTCGGCTTCGATCTCGGCCGGCAACTCCTGGCGCGACAGTGCGGCGCCCAGGGGCCGGGCAATGTCGCCCAGTTCGATCAGCTTGCTGTCGATCGGCAACTGTTCGGCCAGTTCGGCGAGCAGGGCCTGGGTCAGCACCAGGGTGCGCGAGGGACGCCAGGTACCGCCGGAAAGGGCAACGACTTTCAATGGACGCGACATGATCAGTTCCTTTTTAAACAGTGGCTCGAGGAGCAGTGAGAAGTCCCAGAGCCTGAGCAAGAGCTGTACCAACGACCGCAGCCCAGGTATTACGGGGCTTGTAGCCCATTGGTAGGGTGTCGGGTGCTGTTGCCTGAGTCGGCTTTTGTTGATTGGCTGTTGCCTGGCAAACAGTTGCTCAGGCAACAGCAGTGCAACGGATGACCCGTTATAAAGCCTTGTTGTTATTCCTCAAAAGAGCGTATTTCCATATTTATAGATCGTTAAGAAATATCTGGAGCGTCACCAACGGGTACATAAACAGTCGATAGCGACTATCGAGGCCGTTGATTTTTCTCTGCCCGAAGGCGGGCGTAGCCTGTGTCCATTGTTCGCAACCCGCTTTCCAGGAACCTGCCATGAACCGTCTTCCCGCCCTTTTGCTGTTGCTCGCCGCCACTGTCCTTGCCGGTTGCGCCAGCCCTTCCACCCCCGAATTGCGGCCCTACACGGCCGAAGAAAGCCGCGAACTGGCCCTGGAGGCGCTGAGCCGTCGCGGGTTGTCGTTCGATGAATACCAGCAGAAAAAAGCCCAATTGCTGGGCCTGCCGCAAAAGGTCCAGGGCTTCGACGGGCAGGGTGAGATGAGCGCCGAGCGTGGCCTGAATCTTCACGGGCGGGCCAGCTGAGGCTTCTGTACTGCTCGAAGTTTTCCCTAACTGTCCGTGGGTTTCGCGCCTGGGCTGGAATAAGGTCAATGCCTGACTGACCTGCCCCAAGGACTTGCCCCCATGACTCTCTCCCCGGACCTGCTGCTGGCGTTTGCCTTGTTTGCGTTGGTCACCTCCATCACCCCCGGACCGAACAACACCATGCTCCTGGCGTCAGGGGTCAACTTCGGTTTCAACCGTTCGATCCCCCATATCCTTGGCATCAGCTGCGGCTTCTTCGTCCTCGTATTAGCGGTCGGCCTGGGGCTGGGCGCGGTGTTCGAGGCGTACCCGGTGCTGTACAGCGTGTTGCGTTATGTCGGCGCGGCCTATTTGTTGTACCTGGCGTGGAAGATCGCCCGCTCCGGGCCAATGTCCGAGACCGAGCAAGGCCAGGGCAAACCCATTAGTTACTGGGGCGCCGCGGCGTTTCAATGGGTCAACCCCAAGGCCTGGGTGATGGCCGTCGGCGCCATCAGCACCTACACCCCCTTGCAGGGCTATTTCACCAATGTGCTGGTGATCTCGGCGGTCTTCGCCTTGATCAATGCACCGACCGTCAGCCTGTGGGCGGCCTGCGGCAGCCTGTTGCGCAATGTGCTGCGTAACCCGCGCTGGTTGCGCCTGTTCAATCTGGGCATGGCGGCCTTGCTGGTGATTTCCCTGTACCCGTTGCTGCTCGAAAGCTTTGGCTGAACCGCTTCAACCCGGCGCCAGTAGCCTGTTAAGCTGATTTCAGGAGCGTTCCTACGCACTTTTAAACGAAGTTGTTTTTCTTTAACTGCATTCGATCGGCTGTTGCCGGGCTGTCCTGCCGTTGTCGCGTGGCCTTCGGGCCTGCGCTGTGAGCGGCAACAGGACGCCCCGCGGCCTGATCCTGGAATAGCCTCTGTGGGTTTTCTGTCATGAATAAACGTCCTCTTTATTTCGACTACGCCGCCACCACGCCGGTGGATGAGCGAGTCATCCAGGTGCTGGTGGAGTGTCTGGGGTTTGCCGGCAACTTCGGCAACCCGGCGTCCAGCTCCCACGCGTTCGGCCAACAGGCACGACGCAGTGTCGAACTGGCGCGCCAGCAGGTCGCGCAATTGGTGGGTGCAAGCGCCGAGCAGATCGTCTGGACCTCCGGTGCCACCGAGTCCAACAACCTGGCGCTCAAGGGTGTGGCCCAGGCGCGCGGGGTGCCCGGCGGCCACATCATCACCAGCCAGATCGAACACAAGGCGATTCTCGATACCGCCAAACAATTGCAGGAAGCCGGCATCGCCGTGACCTACCTGGTGCCGGATGCCGAAGGGCTGATCAGCGCCCAGGCCGTCAGCGAGGCGCTGCGTGACGACACCTTTCTGGTGTCGCTGATGCTGGTCAACAACGAGCTGGGCACGCTCAACGACATTCCGGCCATCGGCCAGGTGGTGCGTGAGCACGGTGCATTGCTGCATGTGGACGCGGCGCAAGGCGCGGGCAAGGTGGCCATCGACCTGGCGCAATGGCCGGTGGACCTGATGTCGTTTTCCGCACACAAGATCTACGGCCCCAAGGGCATCGGCGCGCTGTATGTCGGCCCGCGCGCGCAACAGCGCTTGCAGGCGCAGATTCACGGCGGGGGCCACGAGGGCGGCTTGCGTTCCGGCACCCTGGCCACCCACCAGATTGCCGCGATGGGCGCCGCTTTTGCCCTGGCCGCCGAGCACTTTGAGCAGGAGGCCACGACCATCGCCAGCCTGCGCGCGCGCCTGCTTGAACAACTGGCCGATATTCCCGGCCTGCGGCTCAATGGCAGCGCCACGCAGCGTATTCCCCACACCCTGAGCCTGACTTTTAATGAAGGGGCGTTCGATGGCGCAGCCTTGAGCGCGTCCATGGCGTTTTCCGCGACCTCGGCCTGCAATTCGGCGAGCAATGCGCCGTCCCATGTGCTGCTGGCACTGGGGCATGACGCCCGGTCTGCCGGCCGCACCATTCGCCTGAGCCTGGGGCGGTTCACCACTGAGCAAGACATCGATCAGGCCGCACACTTGATCAAGGCCGCCGTGGCCAGTGCGCCTGCGTTCTGGGCGGTGGCCCAACCCTGAATAGGGGCGGGCTGCAACCTTCTATAACAATGATCCAAACGGTTAGCAGGAGAGACAATGAGTACGCAGCCTTTGACCCAAGGAACGGTCCCCCAGCGCCTGGCGCGCACCCGCGAACTGATGCGCCGCGAGGGTATCCACGGATTGCTGGTGCCATCGGCCGACCCGCACCTGTCGGAATACCTGCCGGGCTACTGGCAGGGCCGGCAATGGTTGTCGGGGTTTCATGGCTCGGTCGGGACCCTGATCGTGACGGCGGACTTCGCCGGGGTCTGGGCGGATAGCCGGTACTGGGAACAGGCGACCAAGGAACTCAAAGGCAGTGGTATCGAACTGGTCAAGTTGCTGCCGGGGCAACCCGGGCCCCTGGACTGGCTGGCCGAGCACACGCCCGAAGGCGCGGTGGTGGCGGTGGATGGCGCGGTGATGGCGGTGGCGTCGGCGCGCACTCTGGGCGGCAAGTTGGAGCAACGGGGCGCTCGCTTGCGCACCGATATCGACCTGCTGCAGCAGGTCTGGAGCGATCGTCCGGCCTTGCCGAATCAGCCGATCTATCAACACTTGCCGCCCGAAGCCACGGTCAGTCGCGTCGAAAAACTGGCCAACCTGCGGCAAACCCTGAAGGCGCGTGGGGCGGACTGGCACTTCATCGCCACCCTCGATGACATCGCCTGGTTGTTCAACCTGCGCGGCGCCGATGTGTCGTTCAACCCGGTGTTCGTCTCCTTTGCCTTGATCAGCCAAGAGCAGGCCACCTTGTTTGTGGCCCTGGGCAAGGTCGACGCGTCGCTGCGCGCGGTACTTGAGCAGGACGGTGTGAGCCTGCGCGATTACAGCGAAGTGGCCGCCGCCTTGAGCGCGGTGCCTGCGGGGGCCAGTGTGCAGATCGACCCGGCGCGGGTCACTGCCGGTTTGTTGGGCAACCTGGACAACGCGGTGACGCTGGTCGAAGGCCTGAACCCGACGACCCTGGCCAAGTCGCAAAAGAGTCTGGCCGACGCCGAACATATCCGCCAAGCCATGGAACAGGACGGTGCCGCGCTCTGCGAGTTCTTCGCCTGGCTCGACAGTGCCCTGGGCCGGGAGCGCATCACCGAACTGACCATCGACGAACACCTCACCGCGGCCCGTACCCGGCGCCCGGGTTATGTTTCGCTGAGCTTCAATACCATCGCCGCATTCAACGCCAACGGCGCGATGCCCCACTACCACGCCACGCCCGAGGAACACGCGCTGATCGAGGGGGACGGGCTGTTGTTGATCGACTCCGGTGGCCAATACCTGGGCGGCACCACCGACATCACGCGCATGGTGCCGATCGGCACCCCGAGCGCCGAGCAGAAGGCCGATTGCACCCGGGTGCTCAAGGGCGTCATCGCGCTGTCCCGGGCGCAGTTTCCCCGGGGCATTCTCTCGCCCTTGCTGGACGCCATCGCCCGTGCGCCGATCTGGGCTGAAGGCGTGGACTACGGTCATGGCACCGGCCATGGCGTGGGCTACTTCCTCAACGTGCATGAGGGCCCGCAAGTGATTGCCTACCAGGCCGTGCCGGCACCGCACACGGCGATGCAGCCGGGGATGATCACGTCCATCGAACCGGGCACCTATCGGCCGGGCCGCTGGGGCGTGCGTATCGAAAACCTGGTGTTGAATCGTGAAGCAGGCAGTACCGAGTTCGGTGAGTTCCTGAGGTTTGAAACCCTGACCCTGTGCCCGATCGACACCCGCTGCCTGCAACCTTCGTTGTTGACCCAGGACGAGCGCGATTGGCTCAACGCCTACCACGCCGAAGTCCGCCAGCGCCTGAGCCCGTTGCTGCAAGGCGCTGCCCTGGCCTGGCTGAACACCCGCACCGCGGCGATCTGATTGCCGACTACGCCGTCTGCCCCAGGCAGGCGGCGCAGGGTAGGGGGAGATCAGCTCAGGGCTTCGCGCACGAAGTCCAGGCGATCCTGGCCGAAGAACAGCTGATTATCGACAAACATGCTCGGCGCCCCGAATACGCCGCGCTGCAGGGCGTCCTCGGTTTTGTCCTTGAGGACCGTCTTGACCTCTTCATCCTCGCACAGCGCAAGAATTTCCCGGGGGTCGAAGCCGCCCTGGCTCAGGGTGGCGGCCACCACTGCCGGATCGTTGAGGTTGCGTTGGTCGACCCACAGCGCGCGGAACAGACAATCGATAAACTCCCCGAAGCGTTCAGGGTGGCGCAATTGGACGCCGGTCACTGCGCGCATCAGTTGCAGGGTGTTGATCGGGAAGTGCGGGTTGAAGTTGAGCGTCACCTGGTAGCGTCTGGCGTAGCGCGCCAGGTCTTGCAGCATGTAGCGACCTTTGGCGGGAATGGTCACGGGTGAGGCATTGCCGGTGGTCTTGAACACGCCTCCGAGCAACATCGGTTGGTAAATCAGCTGGCTGCCGGTCTCGGCGCAGATCTTGGGCAATTGGGTGTAGGCCAGGTAAGACGTGGGGCTGCCCAGGTCGAAGAAGAACTCGACGCTTTTGCTCATGGAAGGTACTCCCTGATTGTTGTTATTGAGGGGGGTTACCAGCGCTCGTTCCACGGCCGCAGGTCGAGCTCGAAGGTCCAGGCGTCCCGAGGCTGGCTGTGCAGGTACCAGTAGTTGTCGGCGATGTGCTCGGGATTGAGGATGCCGTCCTGGTCCTTGAGCGCGTATTTTTCCGGGAAGTTGCTGCGGATAAAGTCGGTATCGATCGCGCCGTCGACCACCACGTGCGCGACGTGGATATTCAGCGGGCCCAGCTCTCGCGCCATGCTTTGTGCCAGCGCGCGAATACCGTGCTTGGCTCCGGCGAACGCGGCGAAACCGGCGGCGCCCCGCAGGCCGGCAGTGGCGCCGGTGAACAGGATGGTCCCACGTTGGCGGGTGACCATGCGCTTGGCGACTTCCCGCCCATTGAGGAAGCCGGAGAAGCAGGCCATTTCCCAGATCTTGAAGTATTTGCGTGCCGTCTCTTCAAGGATGCTGCACGGCACATTGGCGCCGATATTGAAGACGAAGGCCTCGATCGGGCCGACCTGGGTTTCGATTTGCTCGATCAACGCCACCACGTCCTCTTCCTTGCGTGCATCGCAAGCGAACCCATGGGCCTCGCCGCCTGCTTGCTGGATGGACTCGACCAGCGGCTGCAGCTTGTCGGCGCTGCGCCGTGTGACACAGGCGACGTACCCTTCTGCGGCGAAGCGCCTGGCGATGGCGCCGCCGGTGGCATCGCCAGCCCCAACGACCAATACGACTTTCTTGTTATCAATGATTGCAGTCATGGTGGGATCACTCATTGGTAAACGATCGTTAACTAAACGAACGTTATGCTACGATTCGCAGCGCGTCAAGACGAGAGATCAGCGAGGCAGACCATGCGTTATTCAGCCAGTCACAAGCAGGAAACCCGGGAGCGGCTGCTGCAAAGCAGCGCGGTGTCGGCCAAAAAAGAAGGCTTTTCCAGTGTCGGGGTGGATGGGCTGATGAAGGCTATCGGGCTGAGTGGCGGTGCGTTTTATAGCCACTTCTCGTCCAAGGACGAACTGTTCGCCACGATCGTCGAGCGTGAGCTGAGCCATAGCCTGGAGCGGCTGGGTGGGGAGGGCGAGCAAAGTCTGGCCAGGTTGCGCCGTTGCCTCAAGCAATACCTGAGCATGAGTCACGTCGAACAACCGGAGGCTGGGTGCGCGTTACCGACATTGGGTGCGGAAATTTCCCGGGCATCGGTGGAGGTGCGTCAGCAGGCGCAGGACTGGATTTGCCGTTTGCAACAATGCTGGGCCCAGACCCTGGGCGATGAAGCCCTGGCCTGGTCGATCCTGTCGCAGTGTGTGGGGGCACTGGTGGTGGCGAGAATGCTGGTCAGCCCGGACATGCAGCGCCAGGTGCTGAAGTCGAACCATGACCGGATCGTCAGCCAGCTAAGCGAACCAACCTGAGGCGGTTTCGCTTACTTGCAGATGACGATCATGCTGCGGCTGGTGTAGCCGGCGGGGTTCAGTCCGAACGGGTAGTCGCCGGGTTCTTCCGTACCGTCACCGGACTTGGCGATCACCCTATAGCCTTTGGGACCGCAGGAGTCGGTAGCGCGGGTGTAGCATTTGTCCCAGGAAGAGGACAGCCCTGAACAGTTGATATGCAGCCCCTTTTTGCCACGCTTGACCTCGGTCTTCGCGGTCGCGGCGCATCCTGCAATAGCCAGTACAGCCAACAGTATCAAAAATCGTTTCATTCCCGTCCTTAATGCCGGCCTCGAGTCTGGTGCTCGAGTGTGACGGCAGTGAGCCTGCATTGACCGCCGCTTTAGCGTTTGCGATATCCCTGTCCGAAAAGTCCGTGGTTGACGCTCCATTAGCCGGCTAAACATCGCTTAATTGAGCGCTAAATACCAGAGCTAGATCGCAGATAGAATCAATCCGCTGCGACCAAGGGTTTGGATTCGCTGCGCATGGTCATGGTCGCTCCGACCGAGGCCAGGATGATGCAGGCGATCGCGAGCCATTGCGCCAGGGACAGGTATTCATGCAGGAACAGCAAGCCGGACAAGGCGCCGAAGGCTGGTTCGATGCTCATCAATGTGCCGAAGGTGCGGGCGGGCAGCCGGGTGAGGGCGACCATCTCCAGGGTGTAGGGCAGGGCGGTCGACAAGATCGCCACGCCGAGGGCAACCGGAATCAGGGCTGGTGTCAGCAACGCCGCGCCCGCATGGGCAATGCCGACCGGGGCCACCACCATTGCGGCGATCATTACGCCGAGGGCTGCTGTCTGAATGCCGTTATCGGCACCGGCCTTTTGCCCGAACAATATATAGAGGGCCCAGCACACGCCTGCGCCCAGGGCATAGGCTGCTCCGACCAGGTCAATGCTGGTGCTGGTCTCGCCAATGGGCACCAGCAGCAGTAGCCCGATGATTGCCAGGCCTATCCACAGGAAGTCGACTGCACGCCGTGAAGCATAAATAGCCACCGCCAGCGGGCCGGTGAACTCCAGGGCCACGGCAATACCCAGGGGCACGCTTCTGAGGGACATATAGAAGAGGAGGTTCATGCCGCCCAACGCCACGCCATACACCAGTACCGTGCGCAATGACTTGGCGGTGAGCTTGGCGCGCCAGGGGCGCAGGAGCAGCAACATGATCACGCTGGCGAAAATCAGCCGCAGGGTGGTGGTGCCCTGGGCTCCGACCACGGGAAACATGCTCTTGGCCAGGGAAGCGCCGGATTGGATCGAAGCCATGGCGATTAAAAGCAGGCCGACCGGGAACAGGGTTGCACCGAGGCTGCGGGGTTGATCGTTCATTTCAGGATGTATCCGAACTAGTCAGGCGGGAGCACATCATGCTCAAGTCATTTGAATTGCGCAATATATTGCTCAAGGTGTTTCTTTCCTTCTATATAGAAGGCCGATTGGCGGGTATTTCCAGGTTATTGATAGTAAATACAAATTAGGGGTTGACGGCAGATTCTGGAAGTCTAT
>NZ_ATLP01000085.1:0-47617 GCF_000416215.1 Pseudomonas sp. CF161 | reverse complement strand
CCAAGGTACTGGCCACAGACGGCAACGTCTACGAGTGCAAACCGCACCCGTTCTCCGGCTGGTGCAAGAACTACAGCCCGGCCAACAACGCTTACGAGCCAGGTAAGGGTTGGGCTTGGGATCAGGCCTGGATCAAAAAGTAATACCTGAGACCGCACTGCGAGCGTGACGCCTGGCGTCACGCTCTTTCGTCAAGGAACATCCTTATGCCCATCACTCTCAATTACTCCAGGCCGCGCAGGCACCTGCACTGGTGCTTTGCCCTGATCATTATCTGGGCCACCGTGAGCGGCTTTGCCAATGCACTGTTTCAACTGCCACTCTCGATAGCCAACGCCATTACCTTCATCAACGTCTCACTGACCACGTTGCTGATCCCCTTTTTTTTCGTGCGGGTGTATTTAGCCCTGGCTCAACCGGCACCCGAAGAACACGCCGATATCGGCACCGGCAGCCAGCTGCTGGCCAAGCTCGGCCACCTTGCGCTGTACTGCTGCACCGCCCTGGTGCTGCTGACCGGCGTGTTGATGATGGACCGCCCCATCGACTTTTTCGGCGTACTGAGCATTCCTCAGCCGTTCGAAGAGCCGCTGCTACAGGCGTTTTTCAATAGCGTGCATCGCGCCTGCTGCATAGTCCTGGCCCTGTTGGTGCTGGGCCATATCGGCGCGGTGGTGCTGCATCAACTGCGCGGGCACAAAGTGCTGCAGCGGATGCTCCCTTGATCAGCCTCAATGCGGTGAAAGCACGGCTGGCAAAACTGCCACTGCGCCGCTGCGTGCTGCCACTCAGCGTTTGCGCGCTGAGTGCCACGCTGGCTCTGGACAGTTGGGACTTCATCCAGCAGCTGCCCAAGCCCACCGCTCCGGACACCACCCCGGCCCCCACAACGCCGCCCCTGGCGGCGTTGGACCCGCAGGTGATTGCCAGCCTGTTCGGCGCCATGCCGCCCGAGATGCAGGTGAGCGCCAATGCTGTGCCACTGACCTTGCTGGCGAGCCTGGCCGCCCCGCGCAGCGAAGATTCGCGAGCGCTGATCCGTACCCCCGAAATCACCGCGTTCTATAGCGTCGGCGACCGCCTGCCCGGCGGCGCCAACCTCAGTTCAATCAGCCCGGACCACGTCACGATCATGCGTGGCGGCCGAGCACAAGTCCTTGCTTTCCCCAGCCATACCGCGCGCCTGCTGACCCCCACACCCGTGGCCGACGCGCCTCCCCCCCTTGCAGAGATACAACCATGAAACTGTCTCAAATTACCGGTGCCGTGCTGATGCTCGGCACGCTGCTGTCACCCCTCCCCGTCCTGTCCGCCGCTGAAGCCAAACGCCAGTGGACCTTGAACATGAAGGACGCCGAGTTACAGGACCTGGTCAGCGAAGTCGGTGAAATCACCGGCAAGACCATGGTCCTGGACCCGCGCATGAGCGGCAAGGTCACGGTGCAGTCGGCCTCGGCCATGGACCGCGAGGGCATCTACTCGCTGTTCCTGACCGTGCTGCGCAGCCAGGGGTTTGCCGCGCTCGACCAGGGCGACCGGGTGCTGATCGTGCCGGTCACCGACGCCAAGACCAAGGCCGTCGGCAGCAAGATCGCCGTTGGCGATATGTTCATCACCCAGGTGCTGCCGCTGTACAACGCCAATGCCAGTGAAGTGGCAACCGTGGTCCGGCCGCTGGTGGCGCCAGACGCCTACCTCGCCCCCTCGGCCAGCTCCAATGCGCTGGTGATCACCGACAGCGCCAACAACGTCGAGCGCATCCGCCAAGTCGTCCGTGAACTGGATGCCGCCGGGCACAAGGCGGTGACCACCCTCAGCCTGAAACACGCCTGGGCGGTCGACGTGGCCAAGGTCCTGAGCGAGAGCGTGAGCCAGAGTGGCAGCGGCCCGAGCAATGCCAAGGCCATCGGCGACGCCCGCAGCAACCGCCTGATCCTGATCGGCCCGGCACCGGCACGCCAGCAAATGGAACGCCTGGCCAAGACCCTGGACATCGCCGGCAACTCCGACGATGGCACGCGCGTGGTGCGCCTGCGCCACAGCGATGCCAAGCAACTGGCGGAGCTGCTCAATGGCATCGGCAAACGCATCGAAGACGGCGGTCGTGGCGGCAAAGAAAGCGGCAGCCAGGGCAACTCGATTCTGGTCAGCGCCGACCAGAGCCAGAACGCCCTGGTACTGATGGCAACCCCGGCCCAACTGAACATGCTCGACAAAGTGATTGCCGAACTCGACCGCCCACGGGCCCAGGTCCTGGTAGAGGCGGCCATCGTCGAAGTCAGCGGCGATATCAATGAAGCCCTGGGTGTGCAATGGGCCGCGCGGTCCGGCAACGTCAGCGGCGGCACCAACTTCCCCGCCAGCGGCCTGGCCATCGGCAGCCTGCTGAGCAAGCTCGACGGCGACAAGCGCCCGACCCTGCCCGATGGCGCGATCATCGGCCTGGGCAGCCGCAACTTCGGTGCCCTGGTCACCGCGCTGTCCAGCGACTCCAACAACAACCTGCTGTCGACCCCCAGCCTGCTGACCCTGGACAACGAAGCCGCGGAGATCCTGGTGGGGCAGAACGTGCCCTTCCAGACCGGCTCCTACACCACCGACAGCGCTGGCGCGAGCAACCCCTTCACCACCGTGGAACGCAAGGACGTGGGCATCACCCTCAAGGTCACGCCCCATATCAACGAGGGCAACACCCTGCGCCTGCAAGTCGAGCAGGAAAGCTCGGAACTGGCCGCCGCCCCGGCCGGCATCAGCACCAGCGACGTGATCACTAACAAGCGCTCGGTGAAAAGCACCATCCTCGCCGACGACGGGCAGATCATCGTGCTCGGCGGCCTGATCAAGGACAACGTCAAGACCCAGGTCAGCAAGGTTCCGGTACTGGGCAGCATCCCGCTGATTGGCCGGCTGTTCAGCAGCAGCCGCGAGGTCACCGAGAAGACCAACCTGATGGTGTTCCTGCGCCCGACCCTGCTGCGCACCAGCAACGACAACACCCAGCTCGGCGAGCGCAAGTACGAAAACCTGCGCCAACTGCGAGCCCTGGACGGCAGCACCAACAGCCTGCGCCTGCCCAATGACCCACGGCAGATGTTCGAGGCCGCCCCGCAAGGCACCGTGATCGACATGCGCAGCGAGCCGAAACGATGACCCAGGCTCCACGCCTGCCCTTCAGTTTTGCCCGACGCCACGGCGTGCTGCTGGAGACCAGCCAACTGCTGTGCCGCAACGACACGCCGCTGTCGGTGCTGGCCGAAGTGCGCCGCCGCCATGGCGCACCGCTCCACAGCCAGGTGCTCGACGCCGAAGCCTTCGCCCTGCGCCTGGCCGAGCACTACCGCGACGGCCAGGACGATGCGATGCAAATGGCCGAGGGCCTGGGCGACCAGATTGCCGACCAGGATGACCTCGCCAGCCTGGCCGAACACCTGCCGCAAACCACCGACCTGCTGGAGCAGGAAGACGATGCGCCGATCATCCGCCTGATCAACGCCATCCTCGGCGAGGCGGTCAAGGCCAAGGCCTCGGACATCCACCTGGAAACCTTCGAGCAACACCTGTCGGTGCGCCTGCGGGTCGATGGCCTGCTGCGGGAAGTCCTGCGCCCTCGGCGCGAACTGGCAGGGCTACTGGTGTCGCGGATCAAGGTCATGGCGCGCCTGGACATCGCCGAAAAACGCATCCCCCAGGACGGCCGGATCGCCCTGCGGATCGGTGGCCATGAAGTCGATGTGCGGGTCTCGACCCTGCCCTCGGCCCATGGCGAACGGGTGGTGATGCGCCTGCTGGACAAACAGGCCGGGCGCCTCGACCTGAGCCGCCTGGGCATGGCCGACGCCAGCCGTCGACGCCTGGAAGGCGCACTGTCGCGGCCCCACGGCATCCTGCTGGTGACCGGGCCCACCGGTTCGGGCAAGACCACCACCCTGTACGCCGGCCTCGCCAGCCTCAACACCCTGTCGCGCAATATCCTGACCATCGAAGACCCGGTGGAGTACCACCTGCCGGGCATCGGCCAGACCCAGGTCAACACCAAGGTCGACATGACCTTTGCCCGTGGCCTGCGGGCGATTTTGCGCCAGGACCCGGACGTGGTCATGGTCGGCGAAATCCGCGACCGCGAGACCGCGGAAATCGCCGTGCAGGCCTCCCTCACCGGGCACCTGGTGCTGTCGACCCTGCACACCAACAGCGCGGTGGGCGCGGTAACGCGCCTGGTGGACATGGGCGTCGAGCCGTTCCTGCTCTGTACCTCCCTGCTCGGGGTGCTGGCCCAGCGCCTGGTGCGGGTGCTGTGCGTCGAATGCAAAGTCGCCGCGCCGGCCGATGCCAGCGCCTGCGCCCGGCTCGAACTCGACCCCCTGGCCCCACCCCTGCTGTATCACGCCCCCGGCTGCGCGGCCTGCCAGCACAGCGGCTATCGCGGGCGCCAAGGCATCTACGAACTGGTGCTGTTCGACGATGAATTGCGCCAGTTGGTGCACCAGGGCGCCGGCGAAGCCGAACTCAGCCGCCACGCTCGCGCCCACGGCCCAAGCCTGTTCGCCGATGGCCGCGACAAGGTGCTGCAAGGCAGCACCAGTCTTGAAGAACTGCTGCGCGTGACCCAGGAGGACTGACCATGGCCGCCTTCGAATACCTCGCCATGTGCAATGCCGGGCGCAAGACCCGCGGCGTGCAGGAAGCCGACAGCCTGCGCCACGCCCGCCAGTTGCTGCGCGAACGCAACCTGATCCCGCTGCAGATCAAGCCGGCGCGCGGCAACCAGGAGCGCGGTTCGGGCTCGACGGCAGCCTCCCGACGCAGCCTGAGCCCGGCGCAACTGGCCTTGCTGACGCGCCAGTTCGCAACCCTGGTGCAAGCCTCCCTGCCACTGGAAGAAGTGCTGGCCGCCGTGGCCGCCCAGTGCGAAAAAAGCGCACAGCAGAGCATGGTCCTGGCGATTCGCGCGCGGGTCCTCGAAGGCCACAGCCTGGCCCGCGCCATGGGCGAATTCCCCCGGGCCTTTCCGGCGCTGTACCGGGCCACGGTGGCCGCCGGCGAGCGCGCCGGGCACCTGGGCCAGGTGCTGTTGCAACTGGCCGATTACACCGAGGCGCGCCAGGCCGCGCAGCAGCAGATCCAGCTGGCCATGCTGTACCCGAGCATCCTGATGGTGGCGGCCTTCAGCATCGTCGGCTTCCTCCTGGGGTTCGTGGTGCCGGACGTGGTCAAGGTGTTTATCGACAGCGGGCAGCAACTGCCGGTGCTGACCCGGGGCCTGATCGCCGCCAGTGGCCTGCTGCGCGACTACGGCCTGTTCATGCTGTTGCTACTGGCAGGCGGCCTCGGCATGGCGCGCCTGGCCCTGCAAAAACCGGCCGCGCGCCTGCGCTGGCACCAGTTGCAACTGCGCCTGCCGTTGATCGGCCGGGTGATCCGCGCCAGCAACTGCACGCGCTTTGTCAGCACCCTGGCGATTCTCGGACGCAGCGGCGTGCCCCTGGTGGACGCCCTGGAAATCGCCGCCGAGGTGGTGGCCAACCAGCAGATTCGTACCTGTCTGAAAGACGTCGCCCAAGCCGTGCGCGAAGGTAGCGGCCTGACTCGGGCCCTGGAACACAGCGGCCATTTCCCGCCGATGATGCTGTACATGATCGCCAGCGGCGAACGCTCCGGCGAGCTGGACGCCATGCTCGACCGCGCCGCGCACCAGCAGGAAGCGCAACTGGCCAATCGCATCGCCATGCTGGTGGGCCTGTTCGAGCCGGTGATGCTGGTGTTCATGGGCGCCAGCGTGCTGCTGATCGTCCTGGCGATCCTGATGCCGATCCTCAGCCTCAACCAACTCATCACCTGATACACAGGAACGCGCATGCACAAGCGACACAGGCAACGGGGTTTTACCCTGATCGAAATCATGGTGGTGGTGGTGATCCTCGGGGTCCTCGCCGCCCTGGTGGTGCCACAGATCATGAGCCGCCCGGACCAGGCCAAGGCCACTGCGGCGCAGAGCGACATCAAGGCCATCGCCATGGCCCTGGACATCTACAAGCTCGACAACCACAACTACCCCAGCACCCAGCAAGGCCTCGAAGCCCTGGTCAGCAAACCCTCGGGCAGCCCACCGGCGCGCAACTGGAATGCCGACGGCTACCTCAAGCGCCTGCCGGTCGACCCCTGGGGCAACCCGTACCAGTACCTGGCCCCGGGCAGCCGGGCGAATGCCTATGACCTGTTCTCCTTTGGTGCCGACGGCCGCCCAGGTGGCGAAGGCCTGAATGCCGAAATCGGTAACTGGGACCTTTAACGTGAAACGCGCAGCCCGGGGTTTCACCCTGCTCGAAGTGCTGGTGGTGATCCTGATCGTCGGCCTGCTGGCCGGCCTCGCCGGGCTGGCCCAGGTCGACGGCGGCCAGCAGGCGCGCCGCGAGGCCGAACGCCTGCGCAGCCTGATCGGGCTGCTGCGCGCCGACGCCCTGCTCAACCACCGCGATTACGGCCTGCGCCTGGATGAAGACCGTTACTCGGTGCAGCTGCGCGCCGGCGACGGGCGCTGGCAGCCAGCCCTGCAATACCGGGAGCAGCAGTTGCCGGCCGACATTCGCCTGCAACTGGACGTGGACGTGAACCTGCTTAACCCCAAGGCCCCGGTCAGCGACCAGGGTCCCCAGTTGCTGGTGCTGTCCAACGATGAAATTTCGCCATTTACCCTACGTGTGGAACAACGCCTGATGCCGGTCTTCTCGCTGCACAGCGACGGTCTGGAAGAGGTGCGCATTGAAACGCTGTGACGGCTTTACCTTGCTTGAGGTGATGGTCGCCCTGAGTATTTTCGCCACCTTGTCAGTCGCCCTCTACAGCGCCGCCCAGTACATCGCCAGCAACAGCGCCGGGCTTGCCGAGCGCAGCCTGGCTCATTGGCTGGCGGACAACCGCTTGAACGAACTGCGCGCCGGCATGCGCCCGCTCGCCACTGGCCAGCGCCAGGAACGACTGGACTTCGGCGGCCGCCAATGGCTGCTCGACAGCAACGTGAGCAGCGCCCCTGACCCCGTCCTGCGCAAGGTCACCCTGGAAGTCACAGTGGTCGGCTCACGGCCCGTGCGCCGGGCCCTGCTCAGCGGCTTCATCGAGGCACGACCATGAGTCAGCGCGGCTTTACCCTGCTCGAAGTGCTGATCGCCATGGCCCTGTTCAGCCTGCTGGGCCTGGCCTGTTATCAACTGCTGGAACGGGTGCTGCACAGTGAGCGGCGCATCGAGCAGCACGAACAGCAACTGCGCAGCCTGCAACGGGCCCTGGGGATCTTCGAGCGCGACCTGACGCAAGCCATCGCCCACCCGCTGGGCGATGACCTCAGCCGCCGCCAGGCACTGATCGGGCGTACCGACAACCTGCGCCTGGTCCGGGGTGGCTGGAGCAACCCGCTGGATCAGGCACGCAGCGATGTGCTGCAAGTCAGCCATCGCTGGGAGAACGGCCAATGGATGCGCGACTACCACACGCCCACCGGGCAAGCGCCACGGCCCGGGGACGTGCGCCAGCAGCGCCTGCTCGACGGCGTGCAACTCAAGCATCTGCGCTACATCGATGCCAGCGGTGCCGCGCACTCGGCCTGGCCGGCCCTGGGCCTGCCCCTGAGCCTGCCGCAGGCGATAGAGATCGAACTCGACGCCCCCGGCTACCCGGATATGCGCCGGGTCATCCTGCTGCCCGGCTTCCAGGGCGACGCCGGTGCATAGCCCACGCCGGCAACGGGGGGTGGCGCTGATCAGCGTATTGCTGATCACCGCCCTGGTGACCCTGATCATCAGCGACATGCTCGCCCGCCAGCGCCTGAGCGTGGCCAGCAGCGCCAACCAATTGCAACAGCAGCAACTCTGGCAGTTGGCCCTGAGCGGCGAGGCCTGGGCCCGCGAGCAGTTGCGCCCCGAACTGCTCACCGACGACGGCCCACCCCGAGTGCACCTGGCCCAGCGCTGGGCCCAGGGCATCGGCGAATTCGATATCGAAGACGGGCACATCCGCATCCGCCTGGAAGACCTCGGCGCGCGCTTCAACATCGACCGCCTGCGCTATCGCAACGACGACCTGAACCGCGCCCGCTACCAACGCCTGCTGGCCCAACTCGGCCTGCCGCCCCACGACCCGGCAACCCTGCCCGCGCCCTTGGGGCCCAACCAAAAACCCCAGCCGTTCGCCGACAGCAGCGAGCTGCGACGCTTGTCGGCGTTGGATGCGTCGAGCTGGCAGCGTCTGCAACCCTGGGTCGCGACTACCGGGAAGGCGCCGCTGAACATCAATACCGCCAGCATCGAAGTCCTGGCCAGCCTGGAAAGCCTCGACAGCGGCACTGCCCGTAGCCTGGTGCAGGCCCGCCCAGTCGACGGCTACAAAAGCGTACAAGCATTTCTCGAACAACCGCTGCTGCAAAACCGCCAGGTCAGTGGCTCGGGGTTGGCCGTCAGCAGCCACAACTTTCGCGCGACCCTCGATGTAGCGGTGGGCGAACGCCGCCTGCGCCTGGTCAGCGACTTGCGCACCGGGAGCGACGGCCAGGTCCAGGTCCTGCGGCGAACGCTGGTCGCCCCCGACCGCCCTTTTTCGGAGTAACCCCAACGTGCACGCCCTGCTCCATCTCTCTTCCCTGGCCGATGACGCGCCACTCACCTGGTGGCGCGGCTATGGCCCCGTGGTCCAGGGCGACCTGGATCAGGCGGCCCAGGCCCTGGCTGGCCAGCCGCTGCTCCTGCTGTTGCCCGCCGAAGCCGCCAGCCATCACCACATCGACGTCCCGCCCCGCAGCGGCCGCTGGCTGCGCCAGGCGATCCATTCGGCGCTGGAGGAAAAACTGCTGGATGACCTCGACCAACTGCACCTGGCCCAGGGGCCGTTGCGCCAGCGGCGTCATTGCCGGCTCTGGGTGCTGCGCCGCGACTGGCTGCAGGCGCTGTTGGCGCGACTGGCCGACAAAGGCCTGGTGCCGACGCGGATCCATATCGATGCCGACTGCATCCCGGGTGAGCAGCCACGGGCCTTGTACTGCGCCGATCGCTGGTTGCTGGGCGGCGCGGCGGAACATCCCTCGGCCCTGGTCGAAGAAGAACTGGAAACCCTCGCCACACTGTTGCCAGAGGACCTGCAACGCTGCACCGACTCGCCCTGGCCGCTGCTGGCCGAGGGCGCGCAACAGGCCATCGACCTGCGCCAGGGTGAATTCGCCCTGGGCAGCCAGCGTCGCCTGCCCTGGCGAGCCCTGGCCATGCTGCTGGTGCTGGGCTGTGGCGCCCACCTGGCGCAGGACATCGGCCACCGGTTGGTGCTTGAACAGCGCAGTGCCGAGTTGCATCAGGCCAACCTCGACACCTGGCAGCAACGGGTGCCTGACGAGCCGCGGGTCATCGACCTCAAGCGCCAGGTCCAGGCTCGACTGCAACAAGACCAGGCGCCGCAGCAGGACCTGGCGCGGCGCCTGGACACCCTGGCCCGGCACTGGGGCAACAGCGGCGGCGCCCTGGCCCGGGTCGACCGGCTCGACTATCTACAGGGCGAAGGCTGGACCTTGCGCGTGATCGCCCCGGCCTTCGCCGACCTTGAACGCCTGCGCGAGGGGCTGACCCGGGCCGGCCTTGCAGTGCAGGCCGATTCCACCGCCCGCGACGGCCAAGTGGTCAGCGCCCGCTTGCAGATCAAGGAATGAATATGCCCTTTCGCAATTTGCCCCCCCGTGAACGCCGAGCCCTGGCGCTGTTGGCCCTGTTCCTCGGCGCGGTATTGATCTGGACGTTGCTGTGGCAGCCACAGCGCCTGGCGTTACAGAACGCCGAACGCCACTACCAGGACGAACTGCAACTGGCCGCCGACCTGCAACGCCTGCCGGCCAGCGGCAGCAGCCAGCCAAAGGCGGCGATCGACGCCGACGCCTTGCCGGGTTTGCTGGCGCGCACCAGCGCCGAGGCCAAGCTGAACCTGGAGCGTCTGGATAACGAGCAGCAGGGCCGAGTCAACCTCAGCCTCGATGGCGCATTGGCCGACCTCCTGCCCTGGCTGCAACACCTGGGCGAGCAAGGGGTGGAGGTGAGTTCGGCGAACCTTGAAGTCAGTCCGCAGGCCCAGGTCCGGGCGCGGCTGGTGCTGGAGGTCAAATAACCCCGCCCCCGACATACCGGCGCACGCCAGCCGCCATGGAGCTGCCAAAACAGGCGGTCCAAGGGGGCTGGTATGGGAATCAGGGAGAGAGGGAAAAGCCCGGGATCAGGACTTTTCCAGGTTGGTCAGGATGTGGCCATGGACGCGCATGCAGACCCGCAGGTCCTCTTCTTCAACACCCACAAACAGCTCGTGGCGCAGGGCATTGGCGATGGTTTCGATCTGTTCGATCAGTGGCAGGGCCGGGGCGCACAGCACGATCTTTTTCGCCCGGCGATCTTCCAGCACCGACTGGCGCTGCACCAGGCCCTGGGTTTCCAGGCTGTCGAGCAAACGGGCCAGGGTCGGGCCTTCAACGCCCACGCTCTGGGCCAGTTCGCGCTGGGTCGGGGCGTCTTCGAAGCGGGCCAGGTGCAGCAATACCAGCCAGCGCGCCTGGGACAGGCCCAGCCCGGCCAGACGCCGGTCCAGTTCAGCACGCCAGCCACGGGACATTTGCGCCAACTGCATGCCAAAACGGTGTTGATCGGTTAACGGCATAAAAAACTCATGATTAGACTGAAGTAGTGAAAACTAATAATTAGTCAGCTAAGCATGCGCCTTGCCCGGAGGCAAGGCCCGACATGTACTGAATCGTTACTTCGTTGACGCAGCGCCTTACATTTCGAATTCCGATTGCAGCGCCGCCCTCACGCAGTACAGAACGCCTTCAGGCACGCGCCCGGCGAACAGCTCGGCAATTTCGGCCACCGGCGGCAGCTCACCCTCGCCGTCCAGGAAGGCATCCTGGATCTCACCCAACAAGTCTTCCGGCAGGTCCAACGCCTGCTCCAGCGACAACTCCTGCTTGCCGACCGCCTCGGCCAGCAGGGTGTAGACGTTCTTTTCCGAGCATTGCAGCTGCCCGGCGATCTGCACCGGGGTCATCCCGGCGCGTGCCAGGGTAATCAGCTCGTGGCGAATATCGGCCACCACTTTCGGCGCCTCGACCTCGCCCCCCAGCACTTCGAGGAAGGCCTCGCCGTAACGCTCGAGCTTGCGCGCGCCGACACCGCTGACCTTGGCCATTTCCGCCAGGGACGTGGGTTGGCTGCGCAGCATTTCGAGCAAGGTCGAATCGGGGAAGATGACGTACGGCGGCACACCGTGTTCTTCCGCCAGTTTGCGCCGCAGGGCACGCAGGGCTTCCCACTGTTCGCGCTCTTCGCCGCGCACCAGCTGGCTGGCCTGGCTGGTACTGGTCTTGGTGGTGGTCTGCGGCTTGAGCTCGCGGCGCAATTCCAGGGTCACTTCGCCCTTGAGCAGCGGCCGGCAGCTGTCGCTCAGGCGCAGGCCGCCATACCCTTCGAGGTCGATATCGGCCAGGCCGCGCGCCACCAACTGGCGAAACAGCGAACGCCATTCACCCTCGCTCCGGGCCTTGCCGACACCGAATACCGACAGGTGCTGATGACCGAAGCTGCGCACCTTCTCGTTATCCTTGCCCAGCAACACGTCCACCAGGTGGCCGACGCCATAACGCTGGCCGGTGCGATAGATCGCCGACAAGGCCTGCCGGGCCGGCTCGGTGGCATCCCAGGTTTGCACGCCGTCGACACAGTTGTCGCAATGCCCGCAGGGTTGCGGCATGTCTTCATCGAAGTAGGCCAGCAGGGTCTGGCGGCGGCAGCGGGTTTCTTCGCACAACGCCAGCATCGCGTCGAGCTTGTGCTGCTCCAGGCGCTTGTGGCGCTCGTCGCCTTCGGAGTTCTGCAGCATCTGCTTGAGCATCACCACGTCCTGCAGGCCGTAGACCATCCAGGCATCGGCTGGCAGGCCATCACGGCCGGCGCGCCCGGTTTCCTGGTAATAGGCCTCGAGGGACTTGGGCAAATCCATGTGGGCGACGAAGCGCACGTTGGATTTGTCGATGCCCATGCCGAAGGCAATGGTCGCCACCATGATCAGGCCTTCCTCATTGAGGAAGCGCTTCTGGTTGTGAGCCCGCAGGTCGCTCGGCAGCCCGGCGTGGTACGGCAGCG
This sequence comes from Pseudomonas sp. CF161, assembly GCF_000416215.1. Taxonomy (NCBI): domain Bacteria; kingdom Pseudomonadati; phylum Pseudomonadota; class Gammaproteobacteria; order Pseudomonadales; family Pseudomonadaceae; genus Pseudomonas; species Pseudomonas sp. CF161. The sequence goes on along the minus strand of NZ_ATLP01000085.1, from coordinate 35,465 downwards.
CCGGGAAGCCCTGCTCGCAGAGAAACGCGGCCACTTCATCGACCTTCTTGCGCGACAGGCAATAAACGATACCCGCATCACTGCGCCGCTCGTTGAGGAACGCCAGCAACTGCTTGCGCGGCTGCTCCTTGGGCACGATGCGGTAGAAAATGTTCGGCCGGTCAAAACTCGACAGGAAACGCTCGGCCTCCTGCAAATGCAGGCGGGTGACGATTTCTTCGCGGGTGCGCTTGTCGGCGGTGGCGGTCAGGGCAATGCGCGGCACATCGGGAAACATCTCCGCCAACTGCCCCAGTTGCAGGTATTCCGGGCGGAAGTCATGGCCCCATTGCGAGACGCAGTGCGCTTCGTCGATAGCGAACAGGGCGATATCCAGCCCCTGCAGGAACGACAGCATGCGTGGCTGTACCAGGCGCTCGGGGGCCAGGTAGAGCATTTTCACCTCGCCGCGACGGATGCGCGCCGCCAGGTCGCGCTGCTGCTCGGCGCTGAGGGTGGAGTTCAGCGCGGCGGCGGCGACGCCAAGCTCTTCAAGCGTGGCGACCTGGTCGTCCATCAGCGCGATCAGGGGCGATACCACCACCGCCAGGCCTTCGCGCAGCAGCGCCGGAACCTGGAAACACAGGGACTTGCCGCCACCGGTGGGCATCAGCACCAGGGCATCGCCGCCACTGGCCACGCGCTCAATGATCGCACCTTGGCGACCACGGAAACTGTCGTAGCCGAAGATGTCCTTGAGGACGCGTTGAGCCTGTTCGAGCATGAAAAACTCCAAAAATCGCTGAAATCCCTGAGCGCAGGCTGACTGAAAACACGCCGGGCTTCACGGACAAATCCGTTAGCGGACTTTTCCGCAACCGCCGCAACGCCTGCAGGGCATCACAAAACGCGCGAGTATACCCGAGCCCTCCCCGACAAAGGGTGCCGACAATCAGCCACCGGTAACCTTTGGAAGCGTTCAAATCTGCGCTGCGGCTGGCCTGGGCGCTCAAGAAAGCCTAGAATTCAGCATCGTTTATTCCCCAAGGTAGCCCTTCAATGTCCTTCGCCGAGCAACTAACCCGCCTGCAAGTCTTCCTCGACGCCGATGAGCTGCACGACGAGGCGCTGGACTACGTGGCCGCTCACGGCTACCTGACTGCGTTGTCGATCTGTTCCGAGAGCGTTCCCGAGCGCGAGTGGATCGACGCTTTGTTCGCCGAGGAGCCGCACTACAGCGACGACACCGAACGCGAAGTGATCGAATCCACCCTGATTGCCCTCAAGGCCCACATCGCCCGCCAACTGGCGTCCGACGAAGAGTTCGAGCTGCCGTGCGAACTTGACCTGGGCGAAGACCCGGATGACTCCGACCTGCGCGGCTGGTGCATCGGCTTCATGGAAGGGGTGTTCCTGCGTGAAGCGGCCTGGTTCGAAACCGCCGAAGAAGAAGTCAGCGAAATGCTCCTGCCGATCATGGTCGGTTCCGGCCTGTTCGACGAACAGCCTGAATTCTCCGACATCGCCAGCGATGCCAACCTGATGGACGACATGATCGTACAAATCCCGGAAGCCCTGACCGCGCTGTACCTGCTGTGCAACGCCCCGGACGAAAAACCGGCGATCCTCAAGCCACGCCACCACTAAGCACCTGCCCACGATCTCGCGAGCAAAGGGTCAGGCACGGCAGAAATGGCTGAGGAAGCGGAGTTTAGGCAGCTAAATGAGCATTCCGAGGCCATTTTCAACGCAGCTCCCCCAAGCACAGCCCATCGTGAACAGGTTCTGAGTCGTTGCCTATGACCCCGCCCATAGGCAATCGCCCGCTGCTCCTGCGTTACGCCTTGCTGGCCATTGGCTGGCTGAGTGTGGTGCTGGGGGTGATCGGGATTTTCCTGCCGGTGCTGCCCACCACTCCCTTCCTGCTGCTGGCGGCCGCCTGCTTTGCCCGCAGTTCGCCGCGTTTCTACCACTGGCTGGTGGAACACCCACGGCTCGGCCCGTGGATTCGCGACTACCTCGATGGCAACGGCATTCCGCTCAAGGGCAAGGTCTATGCGATCGGCCTGATGTGGCTGAGCATCGGCCTGTCCTGCTACCTGGTGCCACTGCCCTGGGCCCGTGGTTTCATGCTGACCAGCGCAGTGCTGGTGACGATTTACATCCTGCGGCAAAAAACCCTGCACAAACCCTGAGCCGTCAGTGACCACCATGGTTGCGCTGGTAAGTGTCCTCGCCCATGGCCGCAATCTGCCCCTCGATCAAGGCTTCGAACGGCTTGAGCAACGGTTCGAACGAGGCCGGCGCTTCCAGGGTTTGCAAGGCCTGGACGATGGCCTCCAAGGTCGATAACGCTCCCGGCCCGGGCGCCTTGCGCAGGCGATAGCGCGACACCCCGCCCGGCCCCAGGCTGACTCGCGGCAACGCTGCCAGCAGCGGGTTGAGGTGCAACAGTTTGCGCGCCTTGCGCCAAGTGCCGTCGGGCACCACCAGCAGCAACGGCTGCGCCGCTGGGCCATAAGCCTGCAAGGTCTGTGCGTCATCGGCCGGGAACAGCAACCTGGCCTGATAGCCGGGGCGATTCAGCAACTGCGGCAAGTCCGCGAACACTTCGCCGACGATCAGCTCGGCATTGGTCAGGCCCAGGGCCGCCAGGCGGGCGGTGTTCAACGCATGGTTGACCTCACTGGGATGCTGCAGCAACAGCACCCGGGTGCGGCTGTCCAGCTGCGGGATCAGCGCGCACAGGCAATGGCTTTCTGGGCGCAGGCAACGCGGGCATTGGCTTCGTGACATGGCGGCCTCCTCAAGCCTGGTTGAGCTGCGCCTTGAGCAGGTCGCGGAAGGTCTGGATCAACGGCTCGCGGCTGCGCCCACGGCGCATGATCATCGAGAACGGCGCCTGGTAGCCAAAAGTCGCCGGCAGCAGCACCCGCAGGTCGCCCTTGTCGGCCCAGGCCTGGGCGTAGTGCTCCGGCAGGTAGCCGATGTAGGCGCCGGACAGCACCAGGATCAACTGCGCCTCCATGCTCTCCACGGTTGCCGCGCTGTGCTTGAAACCATGCCGGGCCAGCTCCGCCTGGCTCCAATAACCCCGGCCCACCATGCGCTGCTGGGTGATCAGCTGTTCGGGAATCCGCCGCTCGGTAAACAGTGGATGCCGACTGCTGCAATACAGCCAGTGCTGTTCGCGGTACAGCGGCATGTACACCAGGCCGCTCATACGCGTGGAGAACGCGCCGATGGCCAGGTCCAGGCGGTTGTCCTGCACCCCCAGCTGCAACTCGTAAGGGCTCATGACCGACAAGTGCAAATGCACCGCCGGGTGCTCCTGGCTGTAGGCGCCGATGGCTTCGGCGAAAGGCAGGGCCTTGTCGCTGACGGTGGAGTCGATCACCCCCAGGTTCAGGGTGCCGCGCAACTCGCCCTTGAGCGCCGCGGCGTATTGCTCGAAGCCTTCGAGTTCACCGAGCAGGCGCAGGGTCTCCTGATGAAACAGTTCACCTTTGCTGGTGAGGCTGAAACCGCCGCGCCCGCGATGGCACAGCACCAGCCCCAGCGCCGCTTCCAGCTGGCTCATGTAGGTGCTGATGGCCGAGGTCGACAGATTGAGTTCGTGCTGGGCATTGGCGAACCCCTGATGCCGCACCACGCTGACAAAGATGCGCAATAGTTTCAGATCAGGTAAAGCGTTGGCCATGACGGGCTCCGATAACCAGCGAAAAAACACCATCCATGGCGGAGAAAAAAGCCTGCCCCCGGATTGAACCGACCCAGCACACACCCGGATTACGCCGGCTGCATCACCGAGCGGGAGCGAGCATCCTCGCCACAGGGGGCGTGGCGGCTGGGCGAGAGTCTAGCGCCAAGCTCGGCATTAGTTCAGAAAAATCTGAACTAAGTATTTGTTCGCAGCGATTCTTTCCCCGCAGCACATTTCGCAGAATCGGCCTCACTCGGTTGTGCGGGCAGAGCCTTCTGCGCCGCCCAGCCCAAAAATAAAACAACGATGAGGCCAATCCCGTGGACAAGATCCTTCACCAACCACTGGGCGGCAACGAAATGCCGCGCTTCGGCGGCATCGCCACCATGATGCGTCTTCCCCATTTGCCCACCGCCGCCGGCCTCGACGCCGCGTTCATCGGCATCCCGCTGGATATCGGCACCTCGCTGCGCGCCGGCACCCGCTTCGGCCCGCGAGAAATCCGCGCTGAATCGGTGATGATTCGTCCGTACAACATGGCCACCGGCGCCGCGCCCTTCGACTCGCTGTCGGTGGCCGACATCGGCGATGTGGCGATCAACACCTTCAACCTGCTGGACGCAGTGCGCATCATCGAAGAAGCCTACGACGGCATCCTCGAACACAACGTGATCCCCCTGACCCTGGGTGGCGACCACACCATCACCCTGCCGATTTTGCGCGCGATCCATAAAAAGCACGGCAAGGTCGGCCTGGTGCACATCGACGCCCACGCGGATGTGAACGACCACATGTTCGGCGAGAAAATCGCCCACGGCACCACCTTCCGCCGCGCGGTGGAAGAAGGCCTGCTGGACTGCGACCGCGTGGTACAGATCGGCCTGCGTGCCCAGGGCTACACCGCCGAAGACTTCAACTGGAGCCGCAAACAAGGGTTCCGCGTGGTCCAGGCCGAAGAGTGCTGGCACAAATCCCTGGCCCCGCTGATGGCCGAAGTCCGCGAAAAAGTCGGCGGCGGCCCGGTGTACCTGAGCTTTGACATCGACGGCATCGATCCGGCCTGGGCCCCTGGCACCGGCACCCCGGAAATCGGCGGCCTGACCACCATCCAAGCCATCGAAATCGTCCGTGGCTGCCAGGGCCTGGACCTGATCGGCTGCGACCTGGTAGAAGTCTCGCCACCCTACGACACCACCGGCAATACCTCGCTGCTGGGCGCCAACCTGCTGTACGAGATGCTCTGCGTACTGCCTGGCGTGGCCCACCGCTGAGTCCCGGCCATGAGCGATCAGCAGAACGTCCTCAACGCCGCTGCCGCACTGGTCGCGGCCTTCGCCCGTAACGACCGCGAAGCCTACTTCGCGGCGTTCAGTGCCGATGCCAGTTTTGTGTTCTACACCCTTCCCCAGCCGCTGTTGTCCCGCGATGCCTATCAGGTGTTGTGGGACCAATGGCGCGCCGAGGATGGCTTCGAGGTGCTCACGTGCACCTCGAGCAATGCCTTCGTCAGCCTGCAAGGCGACGTGGCGCTGTTTATTCATGACGTGGCCACCGAGCTGCGCATGCAAGGGGAGCAACACTTCAGCCAGGAGCGCGAAACCATCGTGTTTCGCCGACAACAACAAGGCCATTGGCTGGCCTGCCACGAACATTTATCCGCCATGCCGGAAGGGCTGCCACCCCCTTAGCCAATACAGGTGACGCCCACACACGATGGGCGCGCCTCGATGATCGGAGCAGATCATGAATAACAACAACAAAGAACACAGCCTTAGCAGCATTGAAACCAACGGGGTCGAACAGATCCCCGATCACGAACGCAGCGCCGGCCCCGGCGACCTGTTTCGCCTGATCTTCGGCGGCGCCAATACCTTTGCCACCGCCGTGCTCGGCAGCTTCCCGGTGTTGTTCGGCCTGTCGTTCCAGGCCGGAGTCTGGGCCATCGTCCTCGGCGTGGTGCTGGGTGCGCTGATCCTGGCGCCCATGGGCCTGTTCGGCCCGCTCAACGGCACTAACAACGCCGTTTCCTCGGGCGCGCACTTTGGCGTGCACGGGCGGATTGTGGGCTCGTTCCTGTCGTTGCTGACCGCCATCGCCTTCTTCTCGCTCTCGGTCTGGAGCTCGGGGGATGCGCTGATCGGTGGCGCCAAGCGCCTGATCGGCCTGCCGGAAACCGACCTGAGCCTGGGCCTGGCCTACGGCCTGTTCGCGATCCTGGTGCTGACGGTGTGCATCTACGGCTTCCGCTTCATGCTCTGGGTCAACCGCATTGCGGTCTGGGCCGCGAGCCTGTTGTTCCTGCTGGGGATCTTTGCCTTCGCGCCGACCTTCGACAGCCAGTTCGCCGGAACCGTCGCCATGGGCCAGGCCGGATTCTGGGCGGCCTTTATCGGCGCCGCGCTGGTGGCCATGAGCAACCCGATCTCCTTCGGCGCCTTCCTTGGCGACTGGTCGCGCTATATCCCGCGGGAAACCCCGAAAGCACGCATCATGCTGGCCGTGATCGCGGCGCAACTGGCAACCCTGATCCCCTTCCTGTTCGGCCTGGCCACCGCGACCATCGTGGCGATCAAGGCTCCGGACTACATCGCCGCCAACAACTACGTCGGCGGGTTGCTGGCGGTTTCGCCGAGCTGGTTTTTCCTGCCGGTGTGCCTGATTGCGGTGATCGGCGGCATGTCCACCGGCACCACCTCGCTGTATGGCACCGGGCTGGACATGTCCAGCGTGTTCCCGCGCCTGCTGTCGCGGGTCAAGGCGACCCTGCTGATCGGCGTGCTGTCGATTGCCTTCATCTTTATCGGGCGCTTTGCGGCGAACCTGGTACAGAGCGTGTCGACCTTCGCCGTGCTGATCATCACCTGCACCACGCCATGGATGGTGATCATGATCATCGGCCTGCTGGTGCGACGCGGCTTCTACTGCCCGGATGACCTGCAAGTCTTCACCCGTGGCGAACAAGGCGGCCGCTACTGGTTCCAGCACGGCTGGAACTGGCGCGGTCTCGGCGCCTGGATCCCCAGCGCGCTGGTGGGCCTGTGTTTCGTCAACCTGCCGGGGCAGTTCGTCGGGGTGCTGGGCGAACTGGCCGGCGGCATCGACATCAGCCTGCCGGTCACCCTCGGCCTGGCCTCCCTGGTGTACCTGGTGCTACTCGGCCTGTTTCCGGAGCCGGCAGCGGTGTTCGGCCCAGGCGACCCACGCAGCAAGGGCACGGATTCGCTCACCAAACCGGCCCTCGGCCAAACCGTCTGAGCTCAAGGCGCCGGCTGGCCGGCGCTTGCCTGACCTAATAGTTTCACCATAAAAAAGATAATCGGAGAAACGCCATCATGGCTTTAGATCTATTTGTCGTACTTATCTACGCTGCCGCAATGCTGGTGCTCGGCTACTACGGCATGCGCAAGGCCAAGACCCACGAGGACTACCTGGTGGCCGGCCGCAACCTGGGCCCGACGCTGTACATGGGCACCATGGCCGCGACCGTGCTGGGCGGCGCCTCGACCGTTGGCACCGTGCGCCTGGGTTATGTGCATGGCATCTCCGGGTTCTGGCTGTGCGCCGCACTGGGCCTGGGCATCATTGCGCTGAACCTGTTCCTGGCCAAACCGCTGCTCAAGCTGCGGATCTTCACCGTGACCCAGGTCCTGGAAAAGCGCTACAACCCCATGGCGCGCCAGGCCAGCGCGGTGATCATGCTGGCGTACGCACTGATGATCGGCGTGACCTCGATCCTGGCCATCGGCACCGTGCTGCAAGTGCTTTTCGGCCTGCCGTTCTGGATCTCGGTCCTGCTCGGCGGTGGCGTGGTGGTGGTGTATTCGGCGATCGGCGGCATGTGGTCGCTGACCCTGACCGACATCGTGCAGTTCGTGATCAAGACCGTGGGCCTGATGTTTATCCTGTTGCCGATCTGCCTGTACCGCGTCGGCGGCTGGGACGAACTGGTGAGCAAGCTGCCGGCCTCGAGCTTCAGCTTCACCACCATCGGCTGGGACACGATCATTACCTACTTCATGATCTACTTCTTCGGCATCCTGATCGGCCAGGACATCTGGCAACGGGTGTTCACCGCCAAGACCGATAAAGTGGCCCAGTACGCAGGCACCGTCGCCGGCGTCTACTGCATCATCTACGGCCTGGCCTGCGCCCTGATCGGCATGGCCGCCCACGTGCTGCTGCCGGACCTGGACAACGTCAACAACGCCTTTGCCGCCATCGTCAAAGCCTCGTTGCCGGACGGTATCCGTGGCCTGGTGATCGCTGCTGCACTGGCCGCCATGATGTCCACCGCCAGCGCCGGCCTGCTCGCCGCCTCCACCACCCTGACCGAAGACCTGCTGCCGAAACTGCGTGGCGGCAAACAGTCGAGCCTGGGCATCAACCGCCTGTTCACCTTCCTCACCGGGATCGTGGTGCTGGGCATCGCCCTGGTGGTCAACGACGTGATCAGCGCCCTGACCCTGGCCTACAACCTGTTGGTGGGCGGCATGCTGATTCCGCTGATCGGGGCGATTTTCTGGAAGCGCGCAACCACCTCCGGCGCCATCGCGAGCATGGGCCTGGGTTTCGCCACGGCCCTGGTGTTCATGATCAAGGACGGCCTGGACGCCAACACACCGATCTACTACAGCCTGGCTGTCGGTCTGATCAGCTTCGTGGCGGTCAGCCTGCTGTCCCGCCGCCCGGCGCCCCTGGCCAACGCGGTTTAAGCTGGATTCGGACATTTTTGGGAGTTTCTTCAGCGGGTGCAGCGTCGGAGGCTGCACCCGTTTTTTTTGCCTGGGAAAAACCTCGAACACCTACCCGCCGAGGGCAAACCCGGGCTCGCGGCAAGCCCGAACAACCTGTGCTGTACTGCGACTAGCACCGCACCAGCTCCGCCGGTCGCGGCCAAGGGTAATAACCATAAGACCCGAGGTGCTCATGAACGCCTTTGACTTGCCACTCGGCAGCATCCCCCCATGCCACCCTCCCTGCTGCGCAAGCGCGCCATCGGATGAGCTGCGGGAGACCCGGCCATGAACCGCGCCCATGTGCGCCAAGTCGTGCACGACTACATCAGCCGCCTGCTGGAGCGCAACCAGCCATTCGACGACCACCTCGACCTGCAAACGCTGGGCCTGGACAAGCAGGATCTGGAGGAATTGATTTTCCATCTGGAAGATGAGTTCGGCCTGACAGCCTTTACCCACGAGGAAGATCAGCTACTCAAGGCCGCGAGCACGGCCAATGACCTCAGCCGGTTTTTGCTGAAGATTTCCAGGCATTGAACATCAAGGTGGGAATACTGGAGGTGCGCCTATGGGGAGGTAGCCACATCCTCGGCGCGGGTTGAAAAGTAGAGGAGCAAGCCTTGCGCTTGCTCCACATCGACCCGATCAGCGGCGTTTTTGCTGCCGACGTCGTGGGTCGTCGTCCGTACGAATCGGCACCGGCTGCAACGGTGGCTCGATCAGGCCCAATGCGACGCCAAGGTCGTGAAGCCAGTTTTGCAGTTTGTCTTTCATAGCGCCCCCCTTAAGGGTCATGCCGAGCGACGGGATTCTTTGGTCGCTTCGAACTGATAATAGTCCTAAGTCCTACGCATTGCTCGCCCTAGATCGCAATGATCTGTTACCGGATTAATCTGAATCATCCGTGAATTTTTCTTAAAGAACAGCCATCCACCGCCGCTTCGGCCTTGGCGGCTTCCTGCAGTTCGATCCAGGCCGTGAGGTTGGCACCGAGCATGCCCTTGCGCCACATCAACCAGGTGGTGGCACTGGCGAACGGCTCGGCCAGGGTGTGCACCGTGACACTCTCCCGCCCCGGCAGGCTGGCCAGCATCGACTGCGTCATCATCGCCACCCCGGAACCGGCAATCACACAGGCGAGCATGCCCTGATAGGACTCGATCTCCATGGCTCGGCCCATGGTCGCGTGGTCATGGGCAAACCAGGACTCCAGGCGCATGCGGTAGGAGCAGCCCCGACGAAAGGTAAATACCGCCCGGCCCTCCACGTCGCGGGCGCTGCGCACCGGTGGGTGGCCCGCTTCGCTGATCAGCACCAGGGTTTCATCGCACAGGGGTACACCGTCCAGCCCCGCCAACTGCAACGGACCGTCGACCAATGCCGCATCCAGGCGCCCGGTGAGCAGGCCCTCGAGCAACTCGCCGCTGGGGGCCGACTGTACCTGCAGGTTCACCATCGGATAGGTGCGGTGATAACGCGCCAGCAGCGGCGGCAGCTGGATGGCCGCCGAGCTGTGCATGGTGCCCAGCACGAACACGCCCGCGGGCTGCCCTCCTTGCAGCGCGGCCTGGGCCTCATCGTGCAGGGCGAACAAACGCAGGCTGTAATCGAGCAGCACCTTGCCCGCTGGCGAGAGCAGCAGCCGCTGCCGCTCCCGCAGAAACAGCTCGACGCCCAATTGCTCCTCCAACTGCTTGAGCCGGGTAGAAAGGTTGGACGGCACCCGATGCAGACGCTCGGCAGCGCGGGTGATGGAACCCTCCTCGGCTACAGCCTGGAAGATGCGGAGCTGGCTGAATTCCACGACACTCTCCAAAACTGAACAAGTTGCTTAATATTATTCATTTTTAAAGAAAGTCAATCGATCCTAGCCTGACGGTCACTGCTCCACTGATGGAATCCCGACCATGTCCCCGCTGATTCGCCTGCTCGCCAGCTTTATCGCCTTGATGATGGCCATGGGCATTGGCCGTTTTGCCCTCACCCCGCAGTTGCCCCATCTGCTCAGCGAAGGCCAGATCGACCTGACCGCCGCCGGCCTGATCGCCGCCGCCAATTACCTGGGTTACCTGTTGGGCGCCCTGGATGCGATGGTTGCCCACCGCCCTCGCCAAGTGCGCCAGCGCCTGCTCGGCGGCCTGTGGTTGTGCGTGCTGCTGACCCTGGCCTCGTTCTGGGCCCAGGGCTTCTGGGCGCACGTGCTGCTGCGCTTCGGCACCGGGGTGGCCAGCGCCTGGGTGCTGGTGATGATCACCGCCCTGAGCCAGCCCCTGGCCCAGGCAGCCGGTCGGCCACGGCTCGGCGCCCTGGTATTTGCCGGGCCGGGCCTGGGTATCTTTCTGACCGGGTTGCTGGCGCTGGGCTCGAACCTGCTCGGGCAAAGTTCGGCCATTCTCTGGCTGGTGTATGCCGCAGTCGGTTTGCTGATGCTGCTGGTGATCCTGCCGATCCTGCCGCAGCCCGAATCCATGCCGCTCAACGCACCCGCGCCTGCTACTGCCGAGGGCCGGGAAATCCCCCGCCTGGGGCTGATCTACGCCCTGTATGGCCTGGGCTACATCATCCCGGCGACCTTTCTTTCGCAGATGGCCAGCGCGCATTTTCGCGGCCAGTGGCAAGCGGACCTGTTCTGGCCCTGTTTCGGTCTGATGGCGGCACTCGGGGTGTTGCTGGTCAGCCTGCGCCGCGCCAGCCCCGGGGCAACCCGCTATTGGCTGATGGCAACACTGTGGATGATAGCTGCCGGAGTCTTCGCCTGCCTGCTGGGCAATGGCAGTGGGCTGGCGCTGGGGGTGATCCTGTGCGGGACCTCGTTCCTGGCCTGCATGCAATTGGTGATGCAACGCTCACGGGAAATAGCCCCCCATGCCACCCAACGCAACGCCGGGCTGCTGACCGCCTGCTTTGCCATTGGCCAACTGAGCGGACCGCTGCTCGCGGCCCTGAGCAGCCATTACAGCGACGACCTGCAGCCGGCGCTGATCATCGCCGGCGGGGGCCTGCTGCTGGCGGGAGCGTTGCTGCTCAGCCGCCAGCGGTTTGCCGGCAAGAGCCCGGAACCCTGCGCAACCCTTACAGAAAGCGGCGAATACGCCGGCGCAACCACTGCTCGGCGCTGACGAACGTAATGCCCAACAGCACCAGCACCGCGCCTATCACGAAGTTGAAACTCAGGGGCTCACCGAGCAGCAGCACGCCAAAGGTCACGCCGAACAGCGGGGTCATAAAGGAGAACACCGCCAGGTTGGCCGCCAGATAACGCCGCAGCAGCCAGAACCAGGTCAGGTAGCTGAAAAACGACACCACCAGCCCCTGGAACAACACACTGGCGACCGCCACCGGAGTCAGGCTGACATGGCTGATCTGCCCGCTCAGCGCAGCAATCAGCAGCAGGCCGACAAAGCCGACGATCAACTGATAGAACAGAGTCAGGGTCGCCGGCGCCTCGGATAATCGCGAGGCCCGCACGACCACGGTGGTCGCGCCCCAGGCCATGCCGGCCAGCAGGCCCAGGGTGTCGCCCAGCAACATGCGCCGGTCCAGGTTCTCCAGGGAGATGCCGCCAGCAAAGGCAATGCTGATGCCGATAAACGCCAGCAAAATCCCCAGCCACTGCAGGGGCCGCAGGCGCTCACTGGGCAACAGCCAATTCACCCCCAGCGCGGTAAAGATCGGCGCGGTGTACAGAAACACCGACATATGGGCGGCGCTGGTCAGCTGCAGGCCTTCGGCGATAAACAGAAACTCCAGGCCGAACAGGCTGCCGGCCAGCAAACCGCCACGCCAGGTGCTGCCGATCTGCGACCAGCCGCCCTTCCAGCACATCAACAAGGCCACCAGCAGCGCGGAAATCCCGGAGCGAGCCGCAGCCTGCATCACCGGTGCGATATCCGCCGCCGCCCACTTGATCATCACCTGCTGCACGCCCCAGATCAGGCACAGCCCCAGCATCACTTGCAGGGCAAAGCCATCGGCGCTACGCCGCTCGGTGCTCACCGCAAACACTCAACGTTAATCAACGACATGGCAGTTACTCGACAAAAACGAACAAGCCTCGCAAGGGCTGCGTGGCGAAACAGAATCAGCTTGTTTTAAAAAAAGGCGTTGCCAGGACCTCGCCGGCACCCCACATCCTTGGCGGCACCAGGCACGACCGGCTAAGCGCGAGGACCGCCAAAGCGCCGCGCACAGGCATAGCCAACACTGCAGGCGACACCACTGGCGAAAGTGCCCCAGGCCATGTCCAGCAAGGCCAGCTGCGCCGACCAGCCGTGCAGGGTCGACCAGTTGCTCAGGTCATAAGTGCCGTACGCCACCAGCCCGAGCAAAGCGCCGAGCCGCGTACTGTGCAGCCAACTGCCCCGAGCCAGCGCCGGCTGTACTGCAAACACCAGGCAACCCAGGACATACAGCAGATAAAACAGCGCTGCCGGGGCCAGCAGCGGCTGGTCGAGCATCAGCGAACCCAGCAGCGCCTTGTAGGTCGGCCCCATCAACAGCCCCAGCCAAAGGCCGTCGAGCAGCAGAAACGCAAGCAATGTGCCGAAATAGGCAATCAGCCGGAGTCGCATGTCGAATGCCTGTTCAGTGGGGTCCCGCTCAGCTTAGTTCAATGCGGTCGGCATGGATCACGATCTGACCCTGCTTATAAAGCGCGCCGATGGCCTTCTTGAAGTTGCCTTTGCTGACACCGAACAAACTGCTGATCACGGTCGGGTCGCTCTTGTCGCTGACCGGCAAGGTGCCGTTGTTTTCACGCAACTTGGCGAGGATCTTCGAGTTCAGGCTGGTGGAGGCTTCTTCGCCCACCGGTTGCAGGCTCAGGCTGATTTTGCCGTCACCGCGAACTTCTTTGATAAAGCCTTTTTCTTCTTTGCCCGGGCGCAGGAACTTGAACACTTCGTTCTTGTGGATCAGCCCCCAGTGCTTATTGTTGATGATCGCCTTGAAGCCCATGTCGGTGGCTTCGGCCACCAGCAAGTCGACTTCCTGACCCGGCTGGTAGTTGGCCGGGGTCTTGTCCAGGTAGCGGTCAAGGCGCGCGGTGGCGGTGATACGGCGGGTGTGCTTGTCGAGATAGACGTGCACCACGCAGTACTCGCCGGCGGTCATCTGGCGCTTTTCTTCGGAGTACGGCAGCAGCAGATCCTTGGGCAAACCCCAATCGAGGAATACACCGATGCTGTTAACTTCAACGACTTTAAGACTGGCGAACTCACCGACTTGAACTTTCGGTTTTTCAGTAGTTGCGATGAGTTTGTCTGCACTGTCCAGATAAACAAAAACATTGAGCCAGTCTTCGTCTTCACTGGGAATATCTTTGGGAATATAACGATTAGGCAGCAATATCTCGCCGTCCGCCCCACCGTCCAGATACAAACCAAAGTTAGTGTGTTTAACCACTTGCAAACTGTTGTAGCGCCCGACTAAAGCCATTTCCAATACCCTCATTGCGTGGGCGGCATTCTACAGGGGTTTTACCCGGTTGGTTTGATGCGCAGGCGGACGGCGGACGAAATTTCCTTGAAGACATTGATTTTTCTCGACTTCCACCGCCAAAGGCCTCCGCTCGTCAGGCAGAGGCCGCCCCGCGCACCCCGTCCTGACCGCTAAAAAACGCCATGATCCAGCCAAAGTTTTAGTTAAAACAGCGGCTTAGGTAAATACGGCGAGCATTATCCGGCGCTCAACTCTTTATCACCCAGGTTATTCCGAAGGATATTTACCAAGCAATTGTCAAGCATTTCATGTATTATGCGTGGCCAAGTTAATTTTCTACAGGTTAATGGCCGCCATGCGTGTAAAAGCATCCAACAGCAAAGCAAAGCCAGCTCCAGCCGTTGAAACCAGCGAATCGATCAACAACCAGATCGCTGCATTCCTCAAGTCTGGCGGCGAGATCCAGCAAATTGCCAAAGGCGTCAGCGGCCAGACTTTCGGCCCGTCGAAGCAGATCACCCTCGGCAAAAAGTAATACCCCCCGCAGCACATCCTGGTCCCTAAGCGCTTTGAACCTCAAAGCGCTAGGACTAGAGCCTGACTCCCTTCTCCTTGCATAAATCGACGAACGGCCCTCAGCCCCGAGGTTTCGCCGGTATGCTTGCACACGTCTAGAACGGGCCTTTGCCAAGGGCTCTTGGTTTCTGCTCCTCGCTACCCATGGAGTGCAGCATGCTCAAACCCTCTTTCCTGCTGATCAGCGCACTGTTGGTCAGCCCCGTCGGTCATGCCCAGGTTTTCCAGCGTGAATTGGGCGACTTCGACCTCAAGCTGGGCACCACCCCGACCCGCAGCATGGCCCAGGGACTGGTCAAGCCGACCAGCTCCGGCTCGTTCCACGGCGGCCTGGACCTGAGCCACGACAGCGGCTGGTACGCCGGGCAATGGTCACCCAGCGTGGGCCTGAGCCCATCGAGCAAACTGGAAGTGGACTCCTACCTCGGCTACAAGCAGCCCTTCGACCAGACCCTGGGCTATGAACTGGGGATGATCCATTACAGCTACCCCAAGCTGGAAACTCTGGACAGCCATGAATTCTTCGGCGGCCTGACCCTGCTCGGCAGCCGCTTTGGCGCCGCCTTCAGCAACGACCCGGACAAACGCAACAGCACCCTGTTCGCCGACCTCGGCGGGAACGCGCCATTTGGCATAGGCGTCAGCGTCAAATACACCAACCACCAACTGGGCAACCCGGTGTCGATCACCAGCGGCGGCTACGTCAATAGCTTCAATGACTGGTCAGTGAAGCTCTCACGGCCGTGGATGGGGATCGACCTCAACCTGATCTACAGCGACTCCAACCTCAGCGGCGGCGACTGCTCGGCCTATTCCGGGCAAAACGCCGAATGCGACGGCCTGCTGACGTTCAAGGCCGAACGCTCCTTCTATTAAAAGGCTGAACTGCCAGGCGCCTTTTGGGTTCAGATACACAAACCCGCATTCGCAAGGACTCGCCCATGTCGCGCCGGTTAATCCACTTCGCATTGCTGTTAGTGCTGTGCTTCGCCTCCAGCGCCTGTAACCGCGTTGGCCTGGCCTATCGCAACCTCGACGTGATCATCCCCTGGACGCTCAACGACTACCTGGACATGAACAGCGAGCAAAAGGGCTGGCTCAACCAACGCCTCAAGGAACACCTGAGCTGGCATTGCAGCACCCAACTGCCGGGTTACCTCGACTGGCTCGACCGCCTGCAACACATGGTCGAAAGCAACCAGGTCGACGACGCAGCCCTGCAAGTGCGAACCCAGGAAGCCAAGCAGGCCATCGCCCAGACCGCCCGGGAAATCACCCCATCGGCCATCCAATTGCTGCAGGGCCTGGACGATCAACAGGTCAAGGACATGAACAACGCCTTCGCCAAGGATCAGCGCGAGCGGCAGGCGCAGTACCTCAAGCCGACCTTGCAGGAGCAGATCAAGCAACGCAGCGAGCGGATGACCAAACGCCTCAACGCCTGGCTGGGCCCGCTCAGCTCGCAACAGCAGCAGCGGGTTGAACAATGGTCAGCCGACCTTGGCGATCAGAATCAACAATGGATCGCCAACCGCGCCCATTGGCAGGCGCAATTCAGCGCCGCCGTGGAGCAACGCCACGCCAGCGACTTCCCGCAACGCATCGAGCAACTGCTGGTCAATCGCGAGAGCTTGTGGACGCCGGAATATCGCCAGGCCTACGCCGCCACTGAACAGGCGGCGCGCAGCCTTTTGGTGGACCTGATGGCCCAAAGCACGGCGGAGCAACGCCAACGCCTGCTGAAGAAGATCGATGGCGTACGCAGCGACTTCGAAGCCCTCAAGTGCCTAAAAGCCGCGCGCCAGAGCTGAAGCGTTCACTGGCAACTGGCGACGCGGGGTTCAAGAGTCAGGCAATCTGGGCCTTGCTCGCCACTTCGTCGAAGGTCGCCGGATCCAGGGCATCGGCCTGTTCGTCCAGTACCTGACGCGGGTGATCGTTGCCGGGGATGCTGCTGTCGATCATGCACAACAGGCTGGAGCCGCGCGGCGTCAGAATGAAATTCTCACCGTTGCCGCCCTCGTCCTCCGGCCGCGGCTCGATAAAGCCCCGGTCCAACAGCAGCTTTTCATACTCGGTGGCCGTGACCTTCAGCTCATCCAGATTGCCCGTCGACTCGCCTTCGGCTTCCTTGGCCGCCGCATGCTGCTCGGCGTAGGGCCGTGGGGTAAAGCTATGGCCGGCGCTGTTCTGCACTTCGTGCAACAGCCGTTCAATCAAATCCCAGTTATAAGTCGTCATCCTGATTCAACCTCCACACCTAAGAGTGAAATGCCTTTCATAGGTTGTGACCGGTGTGGTTTTCAGCCGTTCAGGATTTCCTGCGCCCGATCCGACCCTTGATCGGAAACCGCTAGGCCCGGATCAAACGCGGCAACGGCTAACCCGCATACCGCCAAGCCCCAGCTAAGCTGCAAATATGACCCCCGCCGACCTCAGCCTGCACCAATACACCCTGCGCATGAACCGGGTGCTGGAGCATATCGACCATCACCTGGACCAGCCCCTGGAGCTGGCGGACCTGGCGCAAATCGCGCATTTCACCCCCCAGCACTTTCATCGCCTGTTCAACGCCTGGGTCGGGGAACCCCTGGGCGATTACCTGCGCCGCAGGCGTCTGGCCCACGCTGCCTATCAACTGGCCAGTGAACCCGAGGCCAGCATTCTCGAGGTCGCCCTGACAGCCGGCTTCAGCTCGGGCGAGGCGTTTTCCCGGGCCTTCAAGCAACACTATTCAGTCACCCCAAGCAGCTGGCGCAGCAGCGAACCCAAACGCTGGCACCGTCGCCTCAGCGACGTGCGCGAGCGCCGCCTGCGCGAGTTACCCAACCCCGATCAGACCCATATCCCGGGATTCGACGACCCTGACGCCTTCATTCACCTCAAGGAGCCGCTGATGAACGTCCCCCTCAAACACCTGCCACCGGTGCGCGTGGCCTGCCTGCGCTACACCGGCCCCTACGGCACCGGCATCGGCCTGTTCTGGCGCGAGACCGCAGCGCGCTGGATGATCGACAAGCAGCTGTTCAACCGCGTGCGCTATGGCATCGGCCACGACGACCCCAGCAGCACCCCGGCCCACCTATGCCGCTACGACGCCTGCATCGAAGTCCCCGCCAACTTCATCAGCACCGCCCCCGCTACCCTCAGCCTCCTGCCCGGCGGCCTCTACGCCGTCGCGCCCTACGCAGGCAAAGGCCCGGACATCGCCGATGCCTGGCTCGAACTCTGCCGCGACTGGCTCCCGCGCAGCGGCCTGCAACTCGACGCCCGGCTGGCCTTCGAACGCTACCCGGTCGACGCCCACTACGACGCGCAAACCGGTGAGTTGGAGTGTGAGATCTGTATTCCGGTGAAGGCGCTTTAACCACAGGACTTCCCGTGGTGAGGGAGCGTGCTCCCGCTCGAGCGCACAGCGGTCGCAAACCTGAGCCAGGATTTCCCCGGGCAGCCTCCCTGCAAAATAGGAAAGGCCTTACAACAACATCAGAAACCCCAACCCGGCCAGACCTTTAAAGGCAATCAACGGATTGGCTATAGTCGGCAAGCCGTCAATAACGACGGCTGGGTTTGGCGACCTATATCTACAGAGTGATGCAAAAGATCCTGCTTGCAGGTATTTTGCGTCCGCACAATCAGCTTTATGGGGGCTGTGCGTGGGAGATCACTTGATCTGCCGGCTTTGCTCTGTAGTCGGTTCGCCAACCTGCGCACAGCCGCCACCCTGCTGTTTGGCGACGATGGGTGATGGCATTGATCCAATCACACAGAGGTTTTCACATGAACCGATACATGCCCATTACAGGACACGACAGCACTCTGCCGTCCCTGCTGATCGACACCCACGCCCCGATCGACGTGCTGCACGACGCAGCCGCCTACCGCATTCGTGCCGCCACCCAACTGCTGGAAAATTTCGCAGGCCCCGAGAAACCAGACCACGCGCCGGTCGTGCTCCAGGAACTGTCCCTGGTCTGCACCATCCTGCTGCGCGACGGCTGCGATTTGCTGGACGTGACGACCCGACGCCTGCAAGAACAACTCACGCTCTAAAACAAAACGGGCGACCTGAAAGTCGCCCGCTTAATGCCATCAAGGAAAATATGCCCGTAACACCATCGAACATACCTCACCGCCAAATCCGAGCGGTCTACGACGCCCACACCATTCGCGTCTACCAAGCCTATTGCGACACCATCGCCGACTCCGCCCTAGCCCACGGCACATTCATCTCCCCACCGTTCAAAATGGAACGCATGACCTGGGTTAAACCGTCCTTCCTGTGGATGATGTACCGCGCCGGCTGGGGGTTTAAAGACACCGGACAACAGCGCATCCTCGCCATCGACATCAGCCGGGAAGGCTTCGAATGGGCTCTGGCCAATGGCTGTTTAAGCCATGCCGATGAGTCAGTCAGCCAAGAACAATGGCTCACACTCAAAAACAACTCACCGGTGCGCATTCAATGGGACCCGGAACGGGATCTGCACTTGCAGCCACAGGAACACCGAGCGATTCAAATTGGATTGAGTAAAGAGGCGGTGCAGTTATATGTGCATCAGTGGATACAGCGCATTACTGACGTCACACCCTTAGCCCATTCGATCTGCAAACTGGTTCAGGAGGGGGATTTGGTAAAGGCTAGGGAGATGATGCCGGAGGAGCGGGAGTACATATATCTCACTTAAAGAAAAACCTCCCAACCTTACCAAAAATGCAAATCAAACACCCACTAATAAAGCGCAGCACCATCACACCAACAACCAACCAAGCTCTTATGAATCACTTATAAACACTAGAAAAATACTCATCAACCCTATCACTATACAATATACGATCACTCAAAAAATCTAGCACCTTCGAAACTACTATCCCCTTACGCAACTCACTTGGAAAATCCTCTATTGAGGCATAATCGCCAGGAACCAAATACCTATAGTAGTCTCCCATACTAGTTACTCCAACATACCCAGCAGGATAATCTTGACCGGGTTTAGACCCCTCAACCGCGTGATATACAAAAAGGCCTTTATTCGCGGATAGATTAGCCTCTGCATACGCTCCCAAGCCAACCAAATCAGAATTAAGCTTTTCAAATATTAACTCTTTAGAAAGCCGCTCACTATTACGCCACGACGAATAATAATCCACACCAAACCTACCCTCTTTATTATCGGGATAGCTTGTATAAACAGGAGACTCCTCCCACACAAACTCTGTTAATTTATCGAGCAAAAGCTCAACTGATTCGAGCTCAAGCAATACCCTCGGCAAATTTCCAAAGCAATTATTTACCATAACAGCAACTTTTCCGTTCTTATCCATTGCAAACCATGTATAGATAATTCCAAATCCTGGACGCCAATCTTTATTCAATTCACTCATCCTCACCCCCCACTAGACCAAATAGCACTACAGTTCTCACAAGCTTTAATTAGACCATCGCTCAGGTTATTCTTCCCCCAAACATCTCTGGGCCTTACGGCGTCCGTAAATTTTATTCCTGCTGGATTAGCTCCTCGTCTAACCAACTGATCTGCACCTGAAACCTCCGCACAAGCACCAACCTTATTTTTGCAAAGAGCAGTGAACTGACCGATCTCAACGCCCAATTGACTTCCAATATACTTCACAGTAGCCGGATGCAACGCATCGACATTTATGCTACCACTACTCGTCCCCACGGCCGTCATACCTGTCACAGGATCATATGCTCCGACCATTGTCGCGACCTTACCGACCTGAGTTTTAGATTGGAACTTTGTTATTTCATCAAACAGCGCTTGTTGCGCAAGTTTCGCAATTTTATCATCCTGCGAATTACCGATGTCTTTTGAATCACCTGTTTCACTATACATCACCCCCGGATTCAACTTGTGCTCCGGAGTCACATACGTTCCACCCGTCTGTACTCCATCCAGCTGAGTCCCGCCAGTATGAGGTGTGGTGGCAACCCCACCGCCTTCAGCATAGCCGCCACTTGCAGGATTACGTCCTGAGGCATCAACAACCGGGTTGACCAACTTGCGGTTTTCATCATCAAGTAGGTGAGTTGGAAATGGTGTGAGCATCACCAACTGTCAGAGCGACAGCGAAATCTTCAGTTGATTTTCCGCTTCTTCCTTTGTCGCCTGGGTAAATTGGCTAGAGTTTTCAATGAAGGTGTTGGCAGCGCCACGCATCCGTTCTTGGTTTTCAGGTGTCGACACTTGAGAGATCAGCACATACGCCAATGCTGCCGGAACCGCAGCCCCTTGAACATAATTATTCGAGCCCGTCGGGGAGCTTCTTAAACTGCTAATTAATACTGCGATTTCAAGGGTTTTTTCTGGGCTTTCACGAGCAATATCCTGTATCCGAGCAGCAAGAAGTCTAGTGGCGTCACTATTAAGCTCACCGACCTTATTTTTAAATAGGCGATCAATTGCGTAAGCCCTTTTGCTCTCATCTTTACTGAAGAGCTTGCGGTGATCCTCTCTTGATACTATTTCTCTATTGCTTTCTTCGGCTGCCGACTTCAGGTCAGTGCCCCGGGGCCGGGATCAGCGGCTCGGTCGGCTACGGCCACCGGCAAGAACAAAGTCGATATCCGCACCGAAAACCACACCCAACTCGACGGTGCCCTGTTGTAGACGAGCCAATCAGACACTTCTTAATCCATACGTTGTCTTTTTTACGCCGGCACAAACCCAAACCCCATATCCCCCTCAAAGGTGAAACACATAAACCACCCATGATCCGCCGCCAGCAGGTAATGGTGCTGGGGAATGGAAAGCAGGCACTCAGACACACCAAGCAAGGCCGAGACATCGCCCACTACTGCCAGGCTGGTGGCGCTGTCGCCGACGTACACGGCGTCTCCGGCGAGGCTGTATTGCTGGGCCATTCGGGCAAAGAAGTCGCAGAAGGCCTGGGTCTGCTGCTGGCGATCCAGCGCCACCTCGGTCACCGCGAACGGCAGGCTCGGCCAGTGTGGGCGCAGGTTGCGGATCTCGAACCAGTCCTTCATCAGGTCAAAGTAAGCATCGACTTGCGGTTCGATCCGCAGTTGGCCGCTGGCGAGCGGCTGGCGCAGGTCCTGTAGCAGTTCCTGGTCAAAGTAGTTACTCATCTGCGGTGTGCTCCGGGTCGGATTCTGCCTTGTCGCGCAGAGCCTGGGCCAGACGTTGCATGGCCTCGGCGTCGCGCTCGGTACGGATGTGCTGCTTCAGGGTCGGCAATAACAGGTACGCCAACAGGCTGCGGTCGCGGGGGGATTGGGGAAGGCGCTGGGCGACCCAGTCGGCCAGCACTTGGGTGGACATGATCGAACAAAACGCCTGATAAGGCCGGGCGCTGGCAAAGGACAGCGTCAGGTAGTGCTCGGCCAGCAAGCGTTGCTCGCTGCGCTGCCAGGAACGATGGGGGATCAGTTGCAGGGCGACCGCGCTTGCAGGGCTGGCGGCGGGGTATTCGCGCAGCAGCCACTGCGCGGCCTCGGCGGAGCTCATGGCACGCAGGGTGGTGCACTGCTGGTTCAATTGGGCATCCATTGCTCATCTCATTGCTGATAACTGCTTCCCGGCCGCACGGGGCTTCGGGGCGCTCACGATAACAGCCGGCCAGCGGAAACAACGTCATTTCCTGGCGCTGCGCAGCGCCTGAAACTCTGAACTTTTATCCGCCCCTCGGCCTCAACCGGGTAACTGCCTTATCGGACCCCGAGGCCACTGCCATGAAAACCCTGCGTAACCTTGCCATCGCCAGCACGCTGCTCTGCGCCCTGCCCGCCTGGGCCTGCACCCTGGAAGAGGCCACCGCCAAGCGCGAACAGCTGGCCCAGGAAGTGACGAAACTCACCCAGCAGAACCCGGCCAAGGCCAAGGAAATCAATGACGAGTTGCAAAAGATGAACCTGGAAACCGCGAGCAAGGACCTGCCCGACAAGTGCCAGTTGATCGATCAGCGCATCAAGGAACTCGACACCGCCGGCAAGAAAGCCGACAGCTGAGGCCCCGGATGCAAAAAGCCCGGAACAGGTCCGGGCTTTTTTCAGGGTCACGCCGGGCGCTTATTCAGCGGCTGGAGCTTCCGGCTTGCGGCGCTTGAGCGGCGCCATGCCGTCCTTGCTGACCAGCGACAGGGCATCGGTTTTCGGCCGATTGGCGATCTTGCGCTTGGTCGGAGCCTTGGCCCCGGTCTTCTTCTTGTCGCCCTTGGCGTCGACCTTTTTCTTCTTCACGCCCACGGCCTTGCCCGAAGCCTTGACCTTTTTCGGTCCGCCGTAGGTGCCTTTGACTTCCTTGATGGTGCGGCGCTCGAAGCTCTGCTTGAGGTAGCGCTCGATGCTCGACATCAGGTTCCAGTCGCCGTGGCAGATCAGCGAGATGGCCAGGCCATCATTGCCGGCGCGGCCGGTACGACCGATACGGTGCACGTATTCGTCGCCGCTGCGTGGCATGTCGAAGTTGATCACCAGGTCCAGGCCGTCCACATCGAGGCCGCGTGCGGCTACGTCAGTGGCCACCAGGATCTTGACCCCGCCCTGTTTCAGGCGGTCGATGGCCAGCTTGCGGTCCTTCTGGTCTTTCTCGCCGTGCAGGACGAACGCTTTATAGTCCTGGGCCACCAGTCGGCCGTAGATGCGGTCGGCCATGGCCCGGGTGTTGGTGAACACGATGGCCTTCTGGTAGGTCTCGTTGGCCAACAGCCAGTTGACGATCTGTTCTTTGTGCTGGTTGTGGTCAGCGGTAATGATTTGCTGACGGGTGGTAGCGTTCAGCTGGCTGACGGCGTTGAGCTGCAGGTGCTCCGGGTTGTTCAGGACCTTGGCGATCATTTCGCGCAGGCCCGAACCGCCGGTGGTGGCCGAGAACAGCATGGTCTGCTGGCGGTTGGTGCACTCTTCCACCAGGCGCTGCACGTCTTCGGCAAACCCCATGTCGAGCATGCGGTCGGCTTCGTCGAGCACCAGCACTTCGACTTCTTTCAAATCGAGGTTGCCGGCGTTGAGTTGCTCGATCATGCGGCCCGGGGTGCCGATCAGGATGTCCGGCACCTTGCGCAGCATGGCGGCCTGGACCTTGAAGTCTTCACCGCCGGTGATCAGGCCGGACTTGATGAAGGTGAACTGCGAGAAACGCTCGACTTCCTTCAGGGTCTGCTGGGCCAGTTCGCGGGTCGGCAGCAGGATCAGGGTCTTGATGCTGACGCGGACCTTGGCCGGGCCGATCAGGCGATTGAGGATCGGCAAGACAAAGGCCGCGGTCTTGCCGCTGCCGGTTTGAGCTGTCACCCGCAGGTCACGCCCTTGGAGCGCGAGCGGGATAGCCGCTGCTTGCACAGGCGTAGGCTCGACAAATTTAAGCTCGGCCACGGCTTTGAGCAGGCGTTCGTGCAGGGCGAATTGGGAAAACACGGGTGCTACCTCGAAGATATGCAAAAAAACAGCTGCATAGGTTACCGGTTTCGAGCGCCGAGGCCGAGTTTCTTTGCGCGAACGGCGCTAAACCGATGGTTTTTTGTCAGCGGGTTTGTCGGCAACCGTCACTTTTTACGACTTAAATGCTCTAATCGACCGAACTTGTCTGACAGAAGAATCGTTTTAGCTTATGGATTTCAAACAGCTCTGGCTCAATATCCAAGACCTTTGGGGCGCCCTCGACCAGCACCCTTTCCTGCTTTCGGGGTTGGCCCTGGCGCTGCTGCTGATCGTGGCCCTGGTCCTCGGACGAGTGGCACGCTATCTGGTGCTGCACGCCACCAAATTGCTGGGGCGCCAACCGGCGCTTCATTGGATCAACGACCTGCGGCATAACAAAGTGTTTCATCGCCTGGCGCAGATGACCCCATCGCTGGTGATCCAGTTCGGCCTGCACCTGGTGCCCGAACTGAGCAAGGCCAGCCTGGTGTTCCTGGGCAATGTGGCGATGGCCTTCACCATCCTGTTCCAGGTCCTGGCCCTGGGCGCGCTGCTCAATGCCTTGCTGGATATCTACGCCCGCACCGAACACGCCCGCACTCGCTCGATCAAGGGCTATGTGCAGCTGGCGAAGATGGTGCTGTACGTGTTTGGCGCGATCATTATTGTCGCCACCCTGATCGACCGATCGCCGCTGTTGCTGCTGTCGGGCCTGGGTGCGATGTCGGCGGTGATCCTGTTGGTCTACAAGGACACCCTGCTGTCGTTCGTGGCCAGCGTGCAGTTGACCAGCAACGACATGCTGCGGGTCGGCGACTGGATCGAAATGCCCCAGGTCGGCGCCGATGGCGACGTGGTGGACATCACCCTGCACACGGTCAAGGTGCAGAACTTTGACAAGACCATTGTCTCGATCCCGACCTGGCGCCTGATGTCCGAGTCGTTCAAGAACTGGCGCGGCATGCAGCAATCGGGTGGGCGGCGGATCAAGCGCAGCCTGTTTATCGACGCCAGCGGCGTGCGCTTCCTGCATGACGATGAAGAGCTGCGGCTGAGCAAGGTCCGCCTGCTGACCGACTACATCAGCCGCAAGCAGGCCGAGCTCAAAAGCTGGAATGAAGCCCAGGGCAACGTCGCCGCCATGTCGGCCAACCGTCGGCGCATGACCAATATCGGCACCTTTCGCGCCTACGCCCTGGCGTACCTGAAGAGCCACGCCGAGATCCAGCCGAACATGACCTGCATGGTCCGGCAGATGCAGACCACCGCCCAGGGCATCCCCCTGGAAATCTACTGCTTCACCCGCACCACGGCCTGGGCCGATTACGAGCGGATCCAGGGCGATATCTTCGATTACCTGCTGGCGGTGATGCCGGAATTCGGCCTGAGCCTGTACCAGCAACCCAGCGGCAACGACCTGCGCGCCGGCCTGCTGCCCGCAGTGCTGGGGGCCAGCGCAATTCCCGAAGTGGAAAAACGCGCGATCTGATGTGCCTGTAGCCGCTGCCGAACGCTGCGGCTACAGGGGGGCCGGCGTGGGGTGTCAGGTGGATCGAGGCTGTGAGGTGTTGCCTCGCCGGCTGATCCATACCGCCGCCAGGATCACCAAAGCCCCGAAAAACAGCCGCCCCAGTGCTTCGTGCTGGTTCCAGATCAACAGGTTGATCAGCAACCCCACCGGCACGTGCAGGTTGTTCATCACCGCCAGGGTCGCGCCGCTCACCAGGCACGCGCCCTTGTTCCACCAGTACAGGCCCAGCGCCGTGGATACCAGACCAAGAAACAGCAGCACGGCCCATTGCAGCGGCGCTTCGGGCAGGAAGTTGGATTTGCCGAACAACACAAACGCCGGCAACGCCACCGCCAGCGCCCCCAGGTAGAAATAGCCAAAACGCCGGTAATGCGGCAGATCCGTGGGGTGACGCGCCACCAGGTGCTTGTACAGCACCTGCCCGGCGGCATAGGTGAAGTTGGCCAGTTGCAGCAACAGGAAGCCGAGGAAGAAATCCGGGCTGATGCGGTCGTAGCGGATCACCGCCGCCCCCGCCACCGCCACCAGTGCCGCCAGCAGGCCCCAGGGGTTGAAACGACGGTTCAGGGCGTCTTCGATCAGGGTCACGTGCAACGGCGTGAGGATGGTGAACAGCAACACCTCCGGCACCGTCAGCACACGAAAGCTCAGGTACAGGCAGACGTAGGTCACGCCGAACTGCAAGGCGCCGATCACCAGCATGCCGCGCATGAACCCGGGCTCGACCTGGCGCCAGCGAGTCAGGGGAATGAACACCAGCCCCGCCAGCACCACCCGCACCAGCACCGCGAAATAGCTGTCGACGTGACCGGCCAGGTACTCGCCGATCAAGCTGAAGGAAAACGCCTGGATCAGCGTGACAAAAAGTAGATAGCCCATGGTCGCCTCGTCTGGAATGGCGGCGACGATAGCGGTTTGCCGATTCGCAGGCAAAAAAAACCCGATCTCGCCATGCGTTCGATCGGGCAGGAGCACTCAGGAGCAACAAGTGCAAAGGGAGGTTCGATGCGCGAACCGCTTGAAGGGGGAAGCGCAGGCGTTACTTAAGCACTGCGCGATTATCTGACGATTAACGGATCAGGCGACCTGGGCGAGCTTGGCGTTGGCCTGGTTCAGGCCCTTCTCCTGGAAGTCGCCGCCCAGGTTCATGCCCTCGGCATGGATGAACTCGACATCGTGGATGCCGATAAACCCCAGCACCTGGCGCAAGTAGGGTTCCTGATGGTCGGCCGAGCTGCCGGCGTAGATCCCGCCGCGGGCAGTCAGCACGTAGGCACGCTTGCCGGTCAGCAGGCCCTGGGGGCCGGTGGCGGTGTATTTGAAGGTCACGCCGGCACGCAGCACATGGTCGAGCCAGGCCTTGAGGGTGCTGGGGATGGCGAAGTTGTACATCGGCGCCGCCAGCACCAGTACATCGGCGGCCAGCAGTTCGTCGGTCAATTGGTTGGAGCGCTCCAGGGAGGCGTGTTCGCCGGCGTTGCGCTGTTCCGCAGGCTTCATCCAGCCGCCCAACAGGTCGGCGTCCAGGTGCGGCACCGGTTGGCGCGCCAGGTCACGCACGGTGATTGCGTCGCCTGGGTGGGCGGCTTGCCACTGGCTGATAAAGGTCTGGGTCAGTTGGCGAGACACGGAATCTTGCTGGCGGGCGCTGCTTTCGATGATCAGGACGCGGGACATGGGCTGAAGCCTCCATCGGGGGGTGCGTAAGTCGATGGAGGGGAGACTAAACAGAGTGATATCGATGAAAAAGCGCAAATAACTGCTATAACCAATCAACAAATTCGTTTATAAGCGGAGCGTACCCGGCATAAGCCCTATAAGCCGGGCACCACCGGGATCACTTGGCGGAACAGCTGAGGTCCAGCCGCAGCTTGATAATTTTGCGGTTGAACTTGGCGGTGACGTTTTTGCTCTGCCCTGCGGCGACTTCCACCTTGCGCGTGCGCGGTGCTTCGGGGCCGTTGCGAAACACCACCGAACACAGCGCATCGGTCTTGCCGAAGTTGTTCAACTGGATGGAGCCGATGTCCTGGTCGGTGTCGTAGGCGGTGTAGTCGATGCTCAGGCCATTGAGCTGTTTCTCGACATCGATCGGGTAGGCAAAGGCGCTGAGCGGCAGCAGGGCCAGCAGCGCACAACAGAATTTTTTCATTCGGCAGTCTCCAATGTGGAGCGCCAGCTTAGGACAAGAGGAGCCCCTCATGAAAGCGCCCCGCGTTACCCTCGATCAATGGCGAACCCTGCAGGCCGTGGTCGACCATGGCGGCTTTGCCCAGGCTGCCGAGGCGCTGCATCGCTCGCAATCCTCCGTCAGTTACACCGTGGCCCGCATGCAGGACCAACTGGGCGTGCCGCTGTTGCGCATCGACGGCCGCAAGGCGGTCTTGACCGAAGCCGGCGGCGTGTTGCTGCGGCGTTCGCGACAACTGGTGAAGCAGGCCAGCCAGCTGGAAGACCTGGCCCACCACATGGAACAAGGCTGGGAGGCCGAAGTGCGGCTGGTGGTCGACGCCGCCTACCCCAATGCGCGCCTGGTGCGCGCCCTGACCGCGTTTATGCCCCAGAGCCGCGGTTGCCGGGTGCGCTTGCGCGAGGAAGTGTTGTCCGGGGTCGAGGAAGTACTGCTCGAAGGCATCGCCGACCTGGCCATCAGCGGCTTCAGCATCCCCGGCTACCTGGGCACGGAAATGAGTTCGGTGGAATTCGTCGCCGTGGCGCACCCGGAACACCCCCTGCATCGCCTGCAACGCGAGCTGAACTTCCAGGACCTGGAAAGCCAGCTGCAAGTGGTGATCCGCGACTCCGGCCGCCAGCAACCCCGGGATGTCGGCTGGCTCGGCGCCGAACAGCGCTGGACCGTGGGCAGCCTGGCCACCGCCGCCACTTTCGTCGGCAGCGGCCTGGGTTTTGCCTGGCTGCCCCGGCACCTGATCGAACGGGAAATCCGCGAAGGCGTGCTCAAGGTGCTGCCGATGGAACAAGGCGGCAGCCGGCACCCGACCTTTTACCTGTACTCGAACAAAGACAAGCCCCTGGGCCCGGCCACGCAGATTCTGGTGGAGCTGCTGCGCACCTTTGACACCGCGCCGCTGGATGCGCCCTTCGCCGCCCCCGAACAAGCCTGACCCCCACCCGCCCCAACAGGAGTTGTGCCGTGGCCTATTTCGAACATGAAGGATGCACCCTGCACTTTGAGGAATACGGCCAGGGCACACCCCTGATCCTGATGCATGGCCTGGGTTCCAGCACCCTGGACTGGGAGATGCAGATCACCGATCTGGCAGCCCGTTACCGGGTGATCGTGCCCGATGTGCGTGGCCACGGCCGCTCCGACAAACCCCACGAGCGCTACAGCATTTCCGGGTTCAGCGCCGACCTGGTTGCCCTGATCGAGCACCTGAACCTTGCGCCCGCGCACCTGGTCGGGCTGTCCATGGGCGGCATGATCGGCTTCCAACTGGCAGTCGATCACCCGCAGTTGCTCAGGAGCCTGTGCATCGTCAACAGCGGGCCCGAGGTCAAGCTGCGCAGCCGCGCCGATTACTGGCAATGGTTCAAACGCTGGAGCCTGGCCCGGGTGCTGGGCCTGGCGACCATCGGCCAAGCCCTGGGCCGCAACCTGTTCCCCAAGCCGGAGCAGGCCGAGCTGCGGCAAAAGATGGCCGAACGCTGGGCAAAAAACGACAAACGTGCTTATCTCGCCAGCTTCGACGCCATTGTTGGCTGGGGGGTAAAGGAACGACTTTCCCGCATTCCCTGTCCAACTCTGATCGTCAGCGCCGACCACGACTACACCCCGGTGGCGCAGAAAGAGGCCTACGTGAAATTGCTGCCCCACGCACGACTGGTGGTGATCGATGATTCACGCCACGCCACCCCGCTGGACCAGCCACACCGCTTCAATCAAACCCTGCTTGAGTTTTTAACCACAGTCGACACCACCACCCAGGATCACTGACCCATGCTGAAAAAAATCGCCCTCGTCGCCGGCTCCGTTCTGTTCGCCGCCAACCTGATGGCCGCACAACCGGCCAAGGCTCCCCACGTCGTGCTGGACACCAGCTTCGGCAAGATCGAAATCGAACTGGACCCGGTCAAGGCACCGATCTCCAGCAAGAACTTTCTTGAATACGTCGACAGCGGCTTCTACAGCAACACCATCTTTCACCGGGTGATCCCGGGGTTCATGGTCCAGGGCGGTGGTTTCACTGCACAGATGAATCAGAAAGACACCCGCGACCCGATCAAGAACGAAGCCAGCAACGGCCTGCACAACGTGCGTGGCACCCTGTCGATGGCCCGCACCTCGAACCCGAACTCGGCCACCAGCCAGTTCTTTATCAACGTGGCCGACAACGCCTTCCTCGACCCGGGCCGTGATGCCGGCTACGCGGTATTCGCCAAAGTGGTGAATGGCATGGACGTGGTCGACCAGATCGTCAACTCCCAGACCACCACTAAACAAGGCATGCAGAATGTGCCGATCGACCCTGTGCTGATCAAGTCGGCCAAGCGCATCGACTAAAGAGGCAAGGCGTCAGGAGCGGTCGTACCGTGCCGTGCGGCCGCTCATATCTTGACCAGGAGAGCCCGCCCCGCGGGCACCAAACCCAATGTTCTATCGCCGTTTCGAACAACTGATCGACATCTTCCGCGACGCCCCCACGGCTGCACCGCCAAACCGGGTCCTGGCGTTCTACCTGTACTACATCAAGCAAGTCTGGCCGAGCTTCGCCGCCCTGCTGGTGGTGGGCCTGTTCGTGGCCCTGATCGAGGTCTCGCTGTTCAGCTACCTGAGCCGCCTGATCGACCTGGCCCAGGGCACGCCCAATGTGGACTTCTTCAAGATCCACGGCACCGAGCTGATCTGGATGGCCGTGGTCGCGCTGCTGTTGCGGCCGCTGTTCGTCGGCCTGCATGACCTGCTGGTGCACCAGACCATCAGCCCCGGCATGACCAGCATGATCCGCTGGCAGAACCACAGCTACGTGCTCAAGCAGAGCCTGAATTTCTTCCAGAACGATTTTGCCGGGCGCATCGCCCAGCGCATCATGCAGACCGGCAACTCCCTGCGCGACTCGGCGGTGCAAGCCGTAGACGCCCTGTGGCACGTGCTGATCTATGCGGTCAGCGCCCTGGTGCTGTTCGCCGAGGCCGACTGGCGCCTGATGATCCCGCTGCTGGCGTGGATCGCCTGCTACATCGGCGCGCTGCGCTACTTCGTGCCTCGGGTCAAGGACCGCTCGGTGGTGTCCTCCGATGCACGCTCCAAACTGATGGGGCGCATCGTCGACGGCTACACCAACATCACCACCCTCAAGCTGTTCGCCCACACCCAGTTCGAACAGAACTACGCCCGCGAAGCGATTGCCGAGCAGACCGAAAAAACCCAGCTCGCCAGCCGCGTCATCACCAGCATGGACGTGGTCATCACCAGCATGAACGGCCTGCTGATCGTCGGCACCACGGGCCTGGCCCTGTGGCTGTGGACCCAGTCGCTGATTTCGGTCGGCGCCATTGCCCTGGCCACCGGCCTGGTGATCCGCATCGTCAACATGTCGGGCTGGATCATGTGGGTGGTCAACGGCATCTTCGAAAACATCGGCATGGTCCAGGACGGCCTGCAGACCATCGCCCAGCCCCTGAGTGTCACCGACCGCGACCAGGCGCCACGCCTGGCCGTGACCCAGGGCGAAGTGCGTTTCGAGCAGGTGGACTTTCACTACGGCAAGCAATCGGGGGTCATCGGCGGCCTCAAGCTGGTGATCCGACCCGGCGAGAAGATCGGCCTGATCGGCCCGTCCGGTGCGGGCAAGTCGACCCTGGTCAACCTGCTGCTGCGGCTCTATGACCTGCAGGGCGGGCGCATCCTGATCGATGGCCAGGACATTGCCGAAGTCACCCAGGAGAGCCTGCGCGAACACATCGGCATGATCACCCAGGACACTTCGCTGCTGCACCGCTCGATCCGCGACAACCTGCTGTACGGCAAGCCCGACGCCACCGACGAGGAACTGTGGGAGGCGGTGCGCAAGGCGCGGGCCGACGAGTTCATTCCGCAACTGGTGGACTCCGAAGGCCGCAGCGGTTTTGACGCCCATGTCGGCGAGCGCGGGGTCAAGCTGTCCGGTGGCCAGCGCCAGCGCATCGCCATTGCCCGGGTGCTGCTCAAGGACGCGCCGATCCTGATCATGGACGAGGCCACCTCGGCCCTGGATTCGGAAGTCGAAGCGGCGATCCAGGAGAGCCTGGAAACCCTGATGCAAGGCAAGACCGTGATCGCCATCGCCCACCGGCTCTCGACCATCGCCCGTATGGACCGCCTGGTGGTCCTGGAAAAAGGCCGCATCGCCGAAAGCGGCAGCCATGCCCAATTGCTGGCCCACGGCGGCTTGTATGCACGCCTGTGGCAGCACCAGACCGGGGGCTTTGTCGGCATCGACTGACAGCCTTGCAAAACCAGCCAGAGCCCTTGTGTGTAGAGGGCTCTGGCTTTTTTATGGGCGCTGGAATTCGGCCAGAATCCTGCTGTACTCACCCTAGGTTCTGGCGCAGAACCTGTAGTTCATCTGCAGGGACGCATCATGGCGTTATCGAATCGATAGGTCGTCCTATCAAGGATTCACCTCATGTCTCTGTTCAAGCGTTCAGTCACTGAGTTGTTGGGTACGTTCTGGCTGGTTCTGGGTGGGTGTGGCAGCGCAGTGCTGGCCGCGTCTTCCCCCCTGGGTATCGGTGTACTGGGTGTGGCCCTGGCGTTTGGCCTCACCGTTCTGACGATGGCGTTCGCCATCGGCCATATCTCCGGTTGTCACCTCAACCCTGCCGTGTCGGTGGGGCTGGTGGTGGGTGGCAGGTTTCCGGCCAGGGAGCTGCCAGCCTATGTGGTGGCGCAAGTGATAGGCGGGATTGTCGCGGCGGGCCTGATCTACTACATCGCCAGCGGCAAACCCGGCTTCGAACTGGCCAGCGGCCTGGCGTCCAACGGCTACGGTGAGCATTCGCCGGGCGGTTACTCGATGGCAGCGGGCTTTGTCTGTGAGGTGGTGATGACCTTGATGTTTGTGGTGATCATCCTCGGCGCCACCGATAAACGGGTCCCGGCGGGCTTTGCGCCGATCGCCATCGGCCTGGCGCTGACCCTGATCCACCTGATCTCGATCCCGGTCACCAACACCTCGGTCAACCCGGCGCGCAGTACCGGCCCGGCGCTGATCGTCGGCGGCTGGGCGATCCAGCAGTTGTGGATGTTCTGGGTCGCGCCGATTTTGGGTGCGGTGATCGGTGGCGGGCTTTATCGCTGGCTGGGCCGGGAAGACCGCTAGTGCGCTGACCGCGAGGGTCAGGCTTGCCGATAAGGCAAGGCGGCCCTCGCTTCCTCGGCATAGGCCAGGATGCCGAGCCGTTCCTGCTGCAGGAAATCCTTCACCGCCGCATTCAGCCCGGGATGGCGCAGGTAGTGCCAGGAATGGGTAATAACCGGCTCGAAACCGCGAATCAGCTTGTGCTCGCCCTGGGCCCCGGCGTCGAAGCGTTGCAGGCCGTGGGCGATGGCGTAATCCATGCCCTGGTAGAAACAGGTTTCGAAATGCAGCCGATCGAACTCCGCCAGGCAGCCCCAGTAGCGGCCATAGAAACTGTCGCCACCCACCAGACTGAAGGCCATGGCCACCGGCCGCGGGCCCTGCTTGGCCAGGACCACGCGAATGGCCTCGGGCATGCGCTCGGCCAGCAAGCTGAAGAAGGTCCGGGTCAGGTAGGGCGTCTGGCGCCGCACGGCGTAAGTATTGGCGTAGCAGGCGTAGACAAAATCCCACTGCGCCTCATCCAGTTCGTGCCCGCCCAGCCACTGGAACTCGATGCCCTGCCCCGCCACCTGCTCGCGCTCCTTGCGCATCTGTTTGCGCTTGCGCGAGGCCAGGGTGTCGAGGAAATCCTGGAAGTCCCGGTACCCGCGATTCTGCCAATGAAACTGGCACCCCAGGCGCTGCAGCCAACCCGCCTGCCCGGCCAGGGCGGCGTCGGCAAAGGGGTCGGTGAAATTGATATGGGCGCTGGAAAGCTGCTCGATCTCCAGATAACCGGGCAGGCTTTTCAGCAGTTCGAAGGCGTCCTCCTGGCTGGCCGCCAGCACCCGCGGGCCGCTGACCGGACTGAAGGGCACGGCGGTCAGGAGCTTGGGGTAGTAGTCGATTCCGGCACGCTCGCAAGCCTCGGCCCAACCGTGATCGAACACGTACTCGCCATAGGAATGCCATTTGCGATAACTGGGCAGCGCCGCCAGCAAACGCCCGTCTTGCACATGCAACAGGTGCTCGGGCTGCCAGCCGGAGCGCGGGCCGAGACTGCCGCTGTCTTCCAGGGCGCTGAGAAAGGCATGACGCAAAAACGGCTGCGCATCGGCCACCAGGGCATCCCACTGTTGCGGGTCGACGGCAGAGAGACTGTTCAAGGATTGAAGCGGCATTGCGTTCCCCGGTATGGATGGCCCAAACACCGGCCGAGTATCCCCCATCGTCCGGCGCGCCGAAATAAAAACCGCCAGGGCACGCTCAACGGCCCAGGTGCTGCGCCAGGAAATCGATAAAGGCCCGGGATTTCGCCGGCAGGTGCGCACTGTTGGGAAACACCAGCTGCACCGACTGCCTCGGCAGGCCGTACTCGGGCAGCAGGCGCACCAGGCGCCCCTGGGCCAGATCGTCGTCCACCATCCAGGCCGGCAGCACCGCCACCCCGAGGCCGGCCAGGGTCAACGCGCGAATCGCCGTCGACGCGTTGGACTCATGCTGGCTGATGAGCGTGACCTGGACCTCGCCCCGCACCGGGTGGCTGAAGGTCCAGCTGGGCGGCCCCTGCAGCGTGTTATGGGTGATCCACGGCAGGCGGCTCAAGTCCTGGGGAACCTGCACCGCAACCCCCTCGGCGAATGCCGGACTGGCCACCAGCACAATCTCGTATTCGTCGAGCTTGCGGCTCTTGAACGCCGAATCGCCGAGGTTGCCCAGGCGAATCACCAGGTCGAGTTTTTCCGCCACCAGGTCATTCAAGGATGAGTTGAAGTGGTAACTCAGGCGCACCTCGGGATGGCGCGCGGCAAACAGCGGCAACAGCGGCAAGACATATTTCTCGGCGTATTCGCCGGTGGAACTGAAGCGCAACGTGCCCGCGACCCGTCCGTGGCCATTCAGAACATTGTCAAATGCATTGTCGATACTGGCGACGATGCCCTTGAACTCCTGATAGAAATCCTGGCCGGTTTCAGTCAGGGAAACACGTCGCGTGCTGCGGATCAGCAAGGTGCTGCCCAGCGCCTGCTCCAGGGCCTTCACATGCAGGCTGGCCATGGCTTTGCTCATGCCCAGGTAATGGGCGGCCTTGGTATAGGAGGCGAAATCCACCACCGCGAGAAAGGTCTGCACCCGATTGAGGTGAGCGTGCAAAGGGTTATTCACTGTCAAGCCTCATCAAACAATGTTTCAAGTATAGGGGCATGGACCCGGTCGGCATATCGCCCCTAAGCTCCCCGGCAAACGGGAGATCACATGACTTATCGCTACCAAGTGGCGCTGGTATTCCTGCTCGGGTTCTTTATCGACTGCGTCAATATCTTCATGTCGGCCGTGGCGCTGCCCAGCATCGCGACCGACCTGCAGGTGTCCGGCACTGCCGTGGCCTGGGTCGCCAACGCCTATATCCTCGGCCTGACCCTGATCATGCCCATCAGCACCTGGCTGGCCGGGCGCTATGGCAGCCGCGAAATCCTCACCCTGTCGATGCTGCTGTTCAGCCTCACCGCCGGGCTCTGTGCCCTGGCCGGCAGTTTTCCCGAGCTGCTGTTCTGGCGCCTGCTCCAGGGGATCGGTGGCGGCCTGCTGATTCCGGTCGGGCAGGCCCTGACGTTCAACCTGTTCCAGGGCGAGCAACGGGCAAAGATCTCGACCCTGATCATGGCCGTGGCGCTGATCGCCCCCGCCTTGTCACCGCCCCTTGGCGGGCTGATCGTCGACCACAGTTCGTGGCGCTGGGTGTTCTCCAGCAACCTGCCGTTTTCCCTGCTGGCCGCCGGCCTGGCCTGGTGCTGGATCCGCGAACGCCGCGCCG
>NZ_ATLP01000084.1:0-26890 GCF_000416215.1 Pseudomonas sp. CF161 | reverse complement strand
CTGCGCCAGCCACGCCGCCACCCGCGCCGGCAGCCCCGGCAGCCGCGCCGACTCCACCTGTGGCACCGCCTGCGGAGAAACCCAAGGGCCTGCTGAAAAAGATCGTGATCGGTGCGCTGGTCCTGGCACTGCTGGCGTTCTATGGCATGAACCAGCTCGGCTCGCGCAACAGTCAGCGCGACCTGGAACAGGTGCTGCTCGCTGGCCAGCAATGCCTGCGCCAGAGCGACTACAACTGCGCGCTGGATAAAGCCGAACAGGTCCTGCAGAAAAACAGCCAGGACCCGGCGGCCCTGAGCCTGTTGAATCGGGCCAAAGACGGCTTGAAGCAGGTGCAGCGCGACAAGGACCTGGCAGAGCAGGCACGGCTCAAGGAGCAGGAGCGCAAGGCCCAGCAAGACGCTGCCGACCAGCGCAAACGCGCCGAAGAGCAGGCCCGGCGCGAGCAGGAAGCCAAGGCCGCGGCGCAGGTTCAGGCGATCCCGGCACCCGCACCGCAGCCCAGCACGCCACCGCGTTCCACCACGCGCATCGAGCAGAACAACGGTGCCGCCAGCATGGTCGGCCGCTCGCTGAACGAGGCACGCAAGGCCTTGATCCGTCGCGACTACCAAAGCGCGATCACCGTCGCCCGGTTGGTGCTCAACATGGACCCGGGCAACCGCGAGGCGCAGAACATCATCAACCAGGCCACGCGCCAGCAATCCCAGGCCCTGAACCGGACCACCATCGAATGATGACGCCGGCCTCCCTTCGATCACTTGGAAATCATCCATGACCCAGCACCCGCGTTCCCCCAATAAGCGTTTGCTTGCCCTGGGCCTTGTATCGATCTTCGGCTTGCAAAGCTGCGCCAACATCGACTCCAAGAGCATGAACCCGACTGGCTGGAGCGGCGGCGACTGGCTCAAGTGCGGCCTGGCCATCGCGGCAGGGGCGGCAGCCGGGGCAGCGGTCAGCGGCAAGAAGGATCGCGGGGTCGGCGTCGTAGCCGGCACGGCCGCAGGTATCGCCGTGTGCTTCGTGATCAACGCCAAGTCGGTGCAGACCCAGTCGCCCCAGGAAGTCGAGGCGCAGTACCGCAAAGGCGGCAAGAAGGCCCCTGCCGAGCCGCAAGTGGTCAGCTACCAGACCAGCATCCAGCCCGGCAGCACCATCAAGCGCGGCCAGCCGATCAAAGTGGTGTCCAACATCGTGGCCATCGATGGCAGCCGCCAGGCCGTCAACGAGATCAAGGAAGAAGTGCGCCTGTATGAGCCGGGCGCCACCACCGCGTTCAAGGAAGGCACCAAGATCGCCAACGAGAAGCCCGGCAGCGGCGGTTACGAAAACACCTTCACCATCACCCTGGACAACCAGGTGCCGCAAGGCGTGTACCGCGTCGACACGTCGGTGCTGCTCAACGGCAAGCCGGTCAACACCCGCAGCAATAACGTGCAGCTGGTGATGATCGACGCCGACACCTATCAGATCGCCTACCTCGACTGAAATGCCTGATGCGGGGCGCCCGTCGGGCGCCCCTGGGCAAACCGCATGGATCGCTGGAGACACACCCATGACCGAATCCGGGTATAAGGTTCGCCCCACGCTTTTTATCGCGCTGGGCAATACCGGCAGCCGGGTCGGCCTGCACCTGCGCGAGCGCCTGCTGGCCACCTCCTGGCGCGAGGGGCAACGCATCGAGCGCCTGGCCGACTTCCCCCTGGCGCGCTTTATTCGGTTCCACCCGAGTGACTTCCAGGTCTGGGAGCGGGGCCTGGAGCCCGCGCAGCCCGAAGCCTGTTTTCGGGTCGATGAAATCATCAGTGGCCCGTTCGACCCCGAGGCCGAGCTGGACTCGCCCGACGTCGCCAAATGGTCGCCCCTGACCTCGCAGACCATGAAGCACTGGGGAATCGAGCCGATGAAATACCATCGGCTCCGCGGTTTTTCCCGCCTGTACTGCCTGACCCAGGCCGAACAGATCCGCGCCAGGGTGCGTCAGGCCCTGCACCACCTGCACACCTGCGACCCCACGCAAGACGCCGAGGCCCAGCGCCTTGGCCTCAATGTGAGCCGGGACTGCATCAATATCGTGATAATCGCTTCGGCGGCGGGCAGCTACGGTTCGGGGTCGTTTCTGCAGATCGGCGATCTGGCCCGGCAAACACTTGCCGAACAGAACATCCCCGGGCGTGTCGCCTTGCATCTGATACTGGCCGGCGGGGCGATGCACATCGAACCGGAGCGGGCACAGGCCCACAGCTACGCCGCACTGATGGAGCTGGAAACTCGCGGGCGTGGTTATACGACCGCGCAGGACGACAATCCGGTGGGGCCGTTCGACGACCTCTATGTGTTCGACACCTGCAACCTCGCGCAACGTCGCTGTGAGGAGCCGGAAGACCTGCCGTTGATGCTCGGCGACATGCTGTTCAACGATCTGGCCAATCCGCCGCTGAGCGAAAAAAAATGGATCATGAGTAGCATCCATCGCCAGTACACCATCCGTAGTCATAGAGTGGAACTGCCGGAAGAGTTCGAAAACACCCCCGCCTTGCGGAACCCCATGAGCTATTCCAGCCAGGGCCATGCCGAGCTGTACGCGACGTACCGGCCCGACGGCCTGGCCGACCTGCACCTGAGCGGCCACACCCAGCCGCTGCTCAGCGGGTTGATGGCGCCACAGGAGGCCGAAGACCCACTGCTCGCCCTGTTGGCCGGCCTGACTGCGCAAGACCTGCACCGGGTATTGAGCCTGTGGCTGGAACAGGCCATGCCCTGGGCCAACCTGGAGCTTGAACCCGGCCGCGGAACCAACCCCGACGGTTACCTGTGTCTGCTCTGCGTGCCGCAACCTGCCGAGTTCAGGCGCCTGTACGGTGAGTTGCTGAGTCAATGCCTGCCCGCACTGCCAAGCCTGCACCCGAATGACCTGCAATTCATCGATTGTCAGGTCCCTGGGCGGCTGATCGCCTCCATGCGCTTGAGCGGCTTTGCCCTGAACGCCTTGCGCGACCTGCCCGACTACCTGGCCAACTACCGCAAGCAGGCACAGCAGCGTCCCTTGCACGTGAACACGTACGCCAACTGCCATCCGCTGATCTTCGACCAGGCGCACTACCTGGCCTTGGCGCGCGACCTGCGCCTGTATCTGCAAGCCATTGCCCTGGGCGAATTGACCCGCAACCCGGGGCAGGCCTACGAGTTCATGGACCAAGGCGAGGCCTTTGGCATTGGCACCGAGCCGGCCATTCGCCAATACGGGCTGCGGGCCCCTCATCGGCAGCTGCTCTCGACGCGGGTACAGGCGCGTTTGAGCCAGCCGCGCCCGGCACTGCTTGCCGCGCTGTGCGCGCTGTTCGAGCACTTAGGGCACGACGCTTACAAAAGCCTGAGAGTGGTCGATGAAAATGGGATAGCCGAGCCGGCGTGCTCATTGCCCAGGGAGCTCAGCGCCATCCTGCGCAGCGAATGCTTCAGGCTCCTGCGCGAGCAGGCGCCTGAACACGCCGAAGCCCTGATCGAGCAGGCGCAAAATCAATTGCCGGCGATCACCCGTTCGATCAATGGCTCAAAAGGCGATGTCTATGTCTCTGAAGTCGTCCTGCACCACAGCGAGAAACTCCAGCTGCGCCCGGAGTGCTTCGACCCTGACTGGCTGGAGGCCTTGTTCAACCCGAGGATTCAGGCAGCACAGGCCGCGGCGCAGCATGCCAGGGACAGTCAGACGCGCTATCACCTCAACGTCGGCGGCGTCGAATACGGCCCTTACAGCTTTCTTGAGCTGCAACACTACGTCAGCACCGGGCAGATCACGCGCCACAGCTTGCTGTGGCGTCCGGGCTTGAGCCAGTGGTTTGTCGCCGAGACCCAGGCGGAGCTGGCGGGCCTGTTCACACCGCCTGCTGCGCCCCCCAGCGAGCCGCCGATGCCGGGCTAGAGCTGTTCTTGCGGCTCTTGCGGCAACTGCTCATCCAGGTGCAGCCAGGGCAGGCGGCTGTCGGTCCAGATATGCCGGTCGGCCGCGGCCTGTTCCGGGTGGTCGAGGGTAGCGATGGTCACGTCGATGCTGCCCGGGCTCAGCTGGGTCTCCAGCGCCAGCTGCGCACCACAGTTGCCACAGAACAGCCGGGTGCAGCTGGGGGAGGAGGCGTAGCGCGCGGGCGCACCCTGGGTCCAGTGGAAGGCCAGGGCGGGCAGGGTGATCCAGGTGGTCACCAGGCCGCCGCTGACCCGGCGGCAGATCGAGCAGTGGCAATGGGCGATATCCCGCAGCGGGCCACTGAATTGATAACGCAGCCGGCCACAATGACAGCCCCCGGTGTGCAGTTCGCCCATGTGCCTTTCTCCTTTTGTTGTGGTGGCGGCCACTGTATGCCGCTCATCGGTTGCTTGAACATCCACCCATTCCTTTCACCGGCGAAAGGTAGCTGAAAGCTTCCCCGATTAGGATCGCCTCCACTTCCGGCAATAGACCGGTTGGCCACAGTGAGCGTTGCGACGCTTCCCGGCCCAATTAACAACAACAATGGTGATTCTGATGTTTGCTCCTACCCGCCTCGCTGCACCTACTCCACCCGCACGCCTCGCGCTTCCCGTTCTGCGCTGACCCCACCGGTTCGCCATTCCCTAGCCGCGCTACGCCTGGAGTATTCCCATGCTGACTTTCCTTGGCTTTGCCATGGTCATCACCTTCATGTTCCTGATCATGACCAAGCGCCTGTCGGCGCTGATCGCCCTGATCATCGTGCCCATCCTCTTCGCCCTGTTCGGCGGTTTTGCGCCGAAGATCGGGCCGATGATGCTCGAAGGCATCACCAAGCTGGCGCCCACCGGCGTGATGCTGATGTTCGCCATCCTGTATTTCGCCCTGATGATCGACTCGGGCCTGTTCGACCCGGCGGTGCGCAAGATCCTCAAGCTGGTCAAGGGCGACCCGCTGAAGGTTTCGGTCGGCACGGCGGTGCTGGCCCTGGTGGTGTCCCTGGACGGTGACGGCGCCACCACTTACATGATCTGCGTGGCCGCCATGCTGCCGCTGTACAGCCGCATCGGCATGAGCCCGCGGATCATGGCCGGCCTGATCATTCTCGCCGGCGGGGTGATGAACATGACCCCCTGGGGCGGCCCCACCGCACGCGCCGCCAGTGCGCTGCACGTGGACCCTTCGGACATTTTCGTACCCATGATCCCGGCCATGCTGGCGGGCGTGGTGGCGATCCTGGCGATTGCCTACATGTACGGCAAGCGTGAGCGGGCGCGCCTGGGTGAACTGCACCTGGTGGGCGATGAGATCGACCACAGCGAAATCAGCGTCTCGCAGTTCCCTGATGCCCGCCGTCCGAAGCTGATCTGGTTCAACGGCGCGCTGACCCTGGCCCTGATGTGCACTCTGATCGCCGGCCTGCTGCCGCTGCCGGTGCTGTTCATGGTGGCCTTCAGTATCGCGATGATCGTCAACTACCCGTGCCTGCAACAGCAGAAAGACCGCGTCGCCGCCCACGCCGGCAGCGTACTGGCGGTGGTCGGGCTGATCTTCGCCGCCGGTATCTTCACCGGGATCCTTTCCGGCACCGGCATGGTCGACGCCATGTCCAAGAGCCTGCTGGCGGTCATCCCCGATGCACTGGGTCCGTACCTGGCGGTGATCACCGCGCTGGTGAGCATGCCGTTCACCTTCTTCATGTCCAACGATGCCTTCTATTACGGTGTATTGCCGGTACTGGCCGAAGCGGCCAGCCACTACGGCATCACCGCGGTGGAGATGGCCCGTGCCTCGATCGTCGGCCAACCCGTGCATTTGCTGAGCCCGCTGGTACCCTCGACCTACTTGCTGGTAGCCCTGGCCGGGATCGAGTTCGGCGATCACCAGCGCTTCACCCTCAAGTGGGCAGTGCTGGTCTGCCTGTGCATAATGTTCGCAGCCTTGCTGATGGGGATCTTTCCACTGTTCAGCACTCTATAACGGCAATGACTCTTCGCCCGGGCCGGTTGGCTGATCAACCGCCCCGGGCGATCTAACACTCGCTCAAAGGAATACACATGGAATGGCTGACCAACCCGGAAATCTGGGTTGCCTTCTTTACCCTGACCGCCCTGGAAATCGTCCTGGGCATCGATAACATCATCATGATTTCGATCCTGGTCAGCCGCATGCCCAAGCATATGCAGGCCCGGACCCGGCTGTTCGGCCTGGCGCTGGCCATGGTCACGCGCATCCTGCTGCTGTTGTCGATCACCTGGGTCATGCGCTTGACCGCCGACCTGTTCGTGGTCTTCGGCCAGGGTATTTCCGGGCGCGACCTGATCCTGTTCTTCGGCGGCCTGTTCCTGCTCTGGAAAAGCTCCCAGGAGATGTACCACGCCCTGGAAGGCGAGGACGAGACAGCGGACGAGCCGACTGGCAAGGGTGGCAACTTCTTCTACACCATCATCCAGATCGCCATCATCGACATCGTGTTCTCCCTGGACTCGGTGATCACCGCCGTCGGCATGGTGTCCCATGTGCCGGTGATGGTCGCGGCGATCGTGGTCGCGGTGCTGGTGATGATGCTCGCCGCGGGCACCATCAGCGACTTCATCGACAAGCACCCGTCGCTGAAAATGCTGGCGCTGTCGTTCCTGCTGGTGGTGGGTACCGTGCTGATCGCCGAAGCCTTCGAAGTGCATGTGCCTAAAGGCTACGTCTACTTCGCCATGGCGTTCTCCCTGGCGGTGGAAGCGGTCAACATCAAGATGCGCACCGCCATCGCGAAAAAGAAAAAACAGAGCGATCCGGTGAAACTGCGCAAGGATATTCCGGGTCAATAACCCGAGCGCGGACTGAAAGAAGGGGCTCACGGGCCCCTTTTTCACGTCTGCAGAAAGCTGTTTTCATGACAGTTTTATTTCAATGCGCACTTTAGCTATGCGATGCTGGCGCCCAGACCGTTAGCCAACTACAGCTTAAATACAGAACGTAGATCGTCGCGCGGCACCGTCAACTTGCCCCTTTGGGGCGATTCACCCCAGGGGACCCTTTATGCTGACCCTGCTCAATCTGCTATCCGCCGTGACCCTGTTGATCTGGGGCACGCATATCGTGCGTACCGGGATCCTGCGGGTCTATGGCTCGAACCTGCGTCACGTCATCGGCCAGAACATGGCCAGCCGCCCGCTGGCCTTTGTCGCCGGGATCCTGGTCACCGCCATGGTCCAGAGCAGCAACGCCACGGCGATGCTGGTCACCTCATTCGTCGGCCAGGGCCTGATGGCGCTGACCCCGGCCCTGGCGACCATGCTCGGGGCCGACGTCGGCACGGCGCTGATGGCGCGGGTGCTGACCTTTGATTTGTCGTGGCTGTCGCCGCTGCTGATCTTCCTCGGGGTCATCTTCTTCCTCTCGCGCAAACAGACCCGGGCCGGCCAGTTGGGTCGGGTCGGTATCGGCCTGGGCCTGATCATTCTAGCGTTGCAGCTGATTGTCGAAGCCGCCGCGCCGATCACCCATGCCCAGGGCGTCAAGGTCCTGTTCGCCTCCCTGACCGGCGACATCCTGCTCGACGCCCTGATGGGCGCAGTGTTCGCCATGGTCTCCTATTCCAGCCTGGCGGCCGTGCTGCTGACCGCGACCCTGGCCGGTGCCGGCGTGATCAGCCTGCCGGTGGCCATCGGCCTGGTGATCGGCGCCAACATCGGCAGCGGCGTGCTGGCCTTCCTCAGTACCAGCATGCAGAACGCCGCCGGGCGCCAGGTGGCCCTGGGCAGCCTGTTGTACAAGTTGTTCGGCCTGCTGTTGATCATCCCGGTGCTCGACCCCCTGGCGCACTGGATGGACAGCCTGGATTTCAGCCCGCAAGAGGTGGTGATCGGCTTCCACCTGCTTTACAACACCTTGCGCTGCCTGCTGCTCCTGCCCACGGTCGGGCCCATGGCCAAGCTCTGCGCCTGGCTATTGCCCGAGCGCCCGCAAGACAGCGGCCGGGCCAAACCGCGGCACCTGGACCCCACGGCCCTGGTCACCCCGAGCCTGGCCCTGGCCAACGCGGCGCGGGAAACCCTGCGCCTGGGCGACCTGATCGACAACATGCTCGAAGCCATGCTCGACGTGCTGCGCGGCAAACAGACCGCCATCACCCAGGAAATGCGCAGCCTGAGCGACGATGTCGAAGCGCTGTACAGCGCGATCAAACTCTACCTGGCGCAAATGCCCCGGGAAGACCTCAGCGACCAGGACAGCCGGCGCTGGGCCGAGATCATCGAACTGGCGATCAACCTCAAGCTCGCCGGCGACCTGATCGAACGCATGCTGCGCAAGGTGCAGCAGCAGAAAACCTCGCAACGCCGCCAGTTCTCCGAAGTCGGCCTGGAAGAGCTGGCCGGGTTGCACGCCCAACTGATCGCCAACCTGCGTCTGGGGCTGTCGGTCTTTCTCAGCGCCGATCCGGAAAGCGCGCGCCAGCTGCTGCGCGAGAAGCGTCGCTTCCGCGCACAGGAACGACGCCTGGCGCACGCCCACGTCAGCCGCCTGCAACGTAAAATCGTCCAGAGCATCGAGACCAGTTCGCTGCACCTGGAGCTGATCGCCGACATGAAGCGCTTGAACTCGCTGTTCTGCAGCAGCGCCTATGTGGTCCTGGAAACCTCCGAAACCGGTGCCCTGGCGGCGGAAGATCTCGCTGACATCACCCATTCACCCTGAACGTCCATGGTTGACTGAAGTCTGTAGAACTTACGCACGCCGTAAGGAAGCTCGCTATGCGTTGTCTGTTGTTCGCCTGTCTGTTGTTGAGTTGCGCGCATGTGTCGGCCCTGGACCGCT
Source organism: Pseudomonas sp. CF161 (assembly GCF_000416215.1). NCBI lineage: Bacteria > Pseudomonadati > Pseudomonadota > Gammaproteobacteria > Pseudomonadales > Pseudomonadaceae > Pseudomonas > Pseudomonas sp. CF161. The sequence continues at coordinate 18,108 of NZ_ATLP01000084.1, read as the reverse complement.
TTCAGGTCGAGGGCTACCTGCTGCCCAACGGCCTGCAGCTGTTGCTCAAGCCCGGGACCGAGCGCGGCCATGTGGCCATCCGCCTGGTGGTCGGGGTCGGCCTGGATGACTTCGACTGTGCCGACAAGGAGCTGCCGCACCTGCTGGAACACCTGCTGTTCAGCGGCATCGATGGCAGCGGCGAAGGCGGCCTGGAAGAACGCATGCAGGCCCTGGGCGGCGAGTGGAATGCCTTTACCAGCAACGCCGACACCACCTTCGTCATCGAGGCCCCGGCGAAAAACCAGCGCAAGGTCCTCGACCTGCTGCTGGCCCTGCTGACCCGCACCCAGATCGACGACAACGCCATCACCGCCGCGAAACAGGTGGTGGAGCGCGAGGACGGCGGCCATTACTCGCACCTGCAACGCTGGCTCGATCGCCAGGACCTGGGCCACAAGGCCGGCAATCAACTGGCGGTGGAACTGGGCCTGAAATGCGCCGAGCGCGCCGAAGTCGAACACCTCACGGCCGCGCAGCTGGATCAGGTGCGCAAGCACTGGTATGCCCCGAACAACATGACCCTGATTATCGTCGGCGACCTCGACCGCCTGCTCCCCGCCTACCTGGAGCGCACCTATGGCCAGCTCGAACCGGTGGAGCCCAGCGAACACCTGGCGCTGCCGGATATCCAGCAGCCGGCAGCGGCCGAACGCAGCCTGATCAAGGGCTGGGTCGGCAACGGCGCGACCTTGCACTGGCTGTTTGCCGAGCCGGTGCTGGACGACGAGCACGACGCCACTTTCGACCTGCTCAAGGAATACCTGGACTGGGCGCTCTATAGCCGGCTGCGGCTCGACCACGAATTGTCATACGGCCCCTGGAGCGAGCGCGAGGTGTTCGGCGGCCAGGGCTTCCTCAGCCTCAACGCCGACCTGGCGCGCGATGACCTGGAGCAGGCGCAGCAGGTGATCCGCGAGCTCAAGGCGCAGTTGCTCAAGGACGGCCTGGATGCCGCCACCTTCGAGCGCCTCAAGCAGGCCGCCATTGCCCGCCAGGCCTGGGCAGTGCAGGGCAACAGTGCCCTGGCCGATTACTACTGGAGCGCCCTGGGCGACTACGCCGACGGCCGTTTCAACGACCCGGCCAAGCGCCTGCGGGCCGTGAGCCTGGAACAGACCAATCAGGCCATGCGCCAATTGCTGGCGGAGCCAGGCTACCTGCGCATCGAAAAACCGCTGCTCAGTGACGAGCAGGTGGTGTGGCTGCTGGGTGGGCTGCTGGCGCTGGTACTGTTGATCGCCCTGGGCTGGCGCCTGCGACGACGATGAACGGGGGGCCACAGGCGCACGTGGATTAATTGCCCGGGCGCCTCGCCACACCTGCGCGGCGACGCTATCCTGTCGCCGATTTTTCCCGCCATGACTGTGAACCCGCCCAATGCCTAACTGGACTCACCATATACAGCGCATCCTCGAACTGATGAAGCGCTACCCAGGGGTGATCGCCCTCGGCGGGTTCATTTCCGGGGTCGGCAGCTTCATCCTGGTGGACCGCCAACAAGGCCTGGCCACCTGGATCGCGGTGATCATGCTGGTGAGCTGGCTCTGGCTGATGCTGGAAAACACCCTGACCCAGCTCTTCACCCGGGTCTTCAAGCGCGAGATTCCCCAGCCGCTGCTGCGCTACGCGACGCAGATGATCCACCAGGAAAGCCTGTTCTTCGTCCTGCCGTTCTTCTTTATCACCACCGCCTGGAACAGCGGCCAACTGGCCTTTACCGGGCTGCTGGGAGCCGCGGCGCTGGTCTCGATCACCGACCCGCTTTACTACAAGTGGCTGGCACCGCGGCGCTGGCTGTTCCTGGCGCTGCACACCCTGACCCTGTTCGCGGTGCTGCTCACGGCGCTGCCGATCATCCTGCACCTGACCACCTCCCAGAGCTTCAAGCTGGCGCTGGGCATTGCCATGTTGCTGTCGTTTCCGAGCCTGGCTTCGATCTTCCCGATCCGCAGCCTGCGCAGCGGCCTGGCGGTGTTGAGCATCACCCTGGCGATTGGCGGCGCCGGCTGGCTGCTGCGTTCCTGGGTGCCACCGGCAACCTTGTGGATCACCGAAGAGGCCATCAGCACCCAGTTGCAGGACCGCACGCCCGGCGACAGCCTGGAAGACATCAGCGTCGCCCAGGTGCGCAGCGATGGCCTGTACGCCTACACCGCGATCAACGCCCCGCGCGGGCTCGACGAGCGGATTTATCACGTCTGGCAATTCAACGGCAAAGAGCTCGACCGCATTGCCCTGGATATCCATGGCGGGCGCAAGGAGGGTTACCGCGCCTGGAGCCACAAGCAGAATTTCCCCGGCGACCCGGTGGGCCGCTGGCAGGTCAGGGTCCTGACCGAGGACGGGCAGGTGATCGGTGTGCTGCGCTTCAATGTCACTGGCGCAGATCAAGCCGCGCCGGCTCAGGGCGAGGCAAAATAGCCGGGATCGTGCTATTACGTACCACTGCGTAACAGCCAGACAAGCACGGAGCTTATGACCAGCAGCGCAACGGCCGGCAGTGCCCAACTCGATACTTCCCAGACCCCGCCCCGGCTGCGCATCAGCGGGGACTGGACGCTTGCCCACTACACCGCACTCAAGCGCCTCACCCAGCAACTGACCAGCCAGTACGACGCCAACACCCCTGTCGACCTCAACGCCCTGGGCGCCCTGGACACCGCCGGCGCTTCGCTGCTGGTGGAGCTGCTGGGGGCCGAACGCCTGGGGCATAGCGCCGAGCACCAGGATTGCACCCTGTCGACCGCCGACCGCGCGCTGCTGCGCACCGTCTACTGCTCCCTGAGCGACTTCTGCATCCCGGTCAAGGAGCCGGAAGTCTCGGTTGGCATCCAGCTGCTGTCGCGCATCGGCCGGGCGGTGGATGCGATCTGGCAGGACACCCTGCAACTGCTGGGCTTTGTCGGGCTGATTCTGGAAACCATTACCCGTGGCCTGCTGCGCCCCAAGCGCTGGCGCATCACGCCGATGGTGGCCCATATCGAACAGACCGGCCTCGACGCAGCGCCTATCGTGGCCCTTTTGACCTTTCTGGTGGGCGCGGTGGTGGCGTTTCTCGGGGCCACGGTGCTCGCCAGTTTCGGCGCCAGCATCTTTACCGTGGACCTGGTGGCGTTCTCCTTCCTGCGGGAATTCGGCGTGCTGCTGACCGCGATCCTGATGGCCGGGCGCACGGCCAGTGCCTTTACCGCGCAGATCGGCTCGATGAAGGCCAACGAGGAAATCGACGCGATCCGCACCCTCGGCCTCGACCCCATGGAGCTGCTGGTGGTGCCCAGGGTCCTGGCGCTGCTGGTGGCCCTGCCGATGCTGACGTTCCTGGCGATGCTTTCGGGGATTATCGGTGGCGGAGTGGTCTGTGCCCTGTCGTTGGGAATTTCGCCGGCGATGTTCCTGTCCCTGCTGCAAACCGACATCGGCGTTCAACACTTCCTGGTGGGCATGGTCAAGGCGCCGATCTTCGCCTTCCTGATCGCCGCGATCGGCTGCCTGGAAGGCTTCAAGGTCAGCGGCAGTGCCGAATCGGTGGGCGCCCACACCACGTCCAGCGTGGTGCAGTCGATTTTCGTGGTGATTGTGCTGGACGCCGTGGCCGCGCTGTTTTTCATGGAGATGGGATGGTGAGCCGTCTACCTCGCGCCCCCGCCGAGGCGGTGATTGAAGTCCGCGGGCTGTGCAACCGCTTCGGCAAGCAGAGCGTGCACGAGAACCTCGACCTGGACCTGTACAAGGGCGAGATCCTCGCCGTGGTCGGTGGTTCGGGCAGCGGCAAGTCGGTGCTGTTGCGCAGCATCGTTGGCCTGCGCCAGCCCAGCGAAGGTTCGGTGCGGGTCTTTGGGCAGAACCTGCCCAGCCTTTCCGAGCATGAACGCTCGATGGTCGAGCGACGTTTCGGCGTGCTGTTTCAGAAAGGCGCGCTGTTCTCATCGTTGACCGTCACCGAGAACGTCGCCTTGCCGCTGATCGAACACGCCGGCCTGAGCCGCGCCGACGCCGAACACCTGGCGGCGGTCAAGCTGGCCCTGGCCGGGCTGCCGCTGTCGGCCGCCGACAAATACCCGGCCTCGCTGTCGGGCGGCATGATCAAGCGCGCGGCACTGGCCCGGGCACTGGCCCTGGACCCGGACATCCTGTTTCTCGACGAACCCACCGCCGGCCTCGACCCGATCGGCGCCGCGGCGTTCGACCAACTGATCCTGACCCTGCGCGATGCCCTGGGCCTGAGTGTGTTTCTGGTCACCCACGATCTGGACACGCTGTACACCATCACCGACCGGGTGGCGGTGCTGGCGCAGAAGAAGGTGCTGGTGGCGGACGCCATCGACAAGGTCGCCGAGACCGACGACCCGTGGATACACGAATACTTCCATGGCCCTCGCGGCCGCGCGGCGCTTCTGGCCGCTACACAGCTCAACGAGGTATGACATGGAAACCCGAGCCCATCACGTCTTGATCGGCCTGTTCACCGTACTCGTGGTGGTCGGTGCCCTGCTGTTTGGCCTGTGGCTGGCCAAGTCCAGCGTGGACAAGGAGTTCAAGGACTACGAGATCGTGTTCAACGAGGCGGTCAGCGGCCTGTCCAAAGGCAGCGCGGTGCAGTACAGCGGGATCAAGGTCGGCGACGTGGTCAGCCTGCGCCTGGACCCGAAAGACCCGCGCCGGGTCCTGGCGCGGATCCGCCTGAGCGGCGAGACCCCGATCAAGGAAGACACCCAGGCCAAGCTGGCCCTGACCGGGATCACCGGCACCTCGATCATCCAGCTCAGTGGCGGTACGCCGCAAAGCGAGCCGCTGCGGGGCAAGGACGGCAAGCTGCCGATCATCGTCGCCTCGCCGTCGCCCATCGCCCGCCTGCTGAACAACAGCAATGACCTGATGACCAGCATCAACCTGCTTCTGCACAACGCCAACCGCATGTTCTCCCGAGAGAACGTCGAGCACATCAACAACACCCTGGCCAATCTCGAACAGACCACCAGCGCCATTGCCGAGCAACGTGGCGACCTGCGCCTGGCCATGCAGCAGGTGGCCAACCTCGGCAAGCAGGCCAGCGGCACCCTGGAGCAGACCACCGCGCTGATGCGCACCGCCAACGGCCTGCTCAACGACCAGGGCAAGCAGATGTTCGGCAGCGCCGAGCAGGCCATGCGCTCACTGGAACAAAGCAGCGCCACCATCAACAGCTTGCTGAGCAACAACAAAGATTCGCTGAACAACGGTATCCAGGGCCTCAACGGCCTGGCGCCGGCGGTGCGGGAACTGCGCGATACCCTGAGTTCGCTGCGGGCCATCACCCGCCGCCTGGAAGCCAATCCCGGCGGCTACCTCCTGGGTAACGACACGAACAAGGAATTCACGCCATGACGCCTATTTGCCGAGCCTTTGGCCACCTCGCCCTGATCGGCGGTTTTGCCCTGAGCAGCGCCTGCTCGATCCTGCCCAAGGGCGAGCCGGTGGATGTCTATCGGCTGCCGGTGGCCCAGGTCGCTGCGAACAAGGGCACGGGGCAGGTCCAGCACTGGTCACTGCGGGTGGCCAAGCCGGTGGCGGGGGATGCGTTGAACAATGCGCGCATCGCCGTGCTGCCCGAGGGCAACCTGATCAGCAGCTACAAGAACTCGCGCTGGAGCGACCCGGCGCCGATCCTGCTGCGCAACCGCCTGCTCGACGGCTTTCAGCGCGACGGCCGGGTGCCGCTGCTGAGCACCGACGACAGCAACCTGCAGGCGGACTTCGAGCTGGGCGGCGAATTGCAGGCGTTCCAGAGCCAGTACCAGGGCAACGCGGTGGAAGTGGTGATAGGGCTGGATGCGCGGCTGGTGCGCGGTTACGACCAGAAGATCCTCGCCAGCAAGCGCTTTGAAGTGCGCCAGCCATTGAACGACCCGAAAGTCCCGGCGGTGGTGGCAGGCTTTGGCCAGGCCGGGGATGCGCTCAGCCGCCAGGTGGTGGATTGGGCCGTGGCCCAGGGTAGTGCCCTGTACAAACCCTAGGGCCTGATGACGCTGCAGGGGCGTTCACCCTTGCAGCGCCTGGCCGGCGGACTCAGCCAAAGAACCAGTAGCACACCCCGATGGCCGCCACGACCCCGGCAAATTCTGCCAGCAGGGCGCAGCCCACGGCGTGCCGCGCACGCTGGATGCCCACCGCGCCGAAGTACACCGCCAGCACATAGAAGGTGGTCTCGGTGCTGCCCTGGATAGTCGCCGCCACCAGGGCCGGGAAGCTGTCCACGCCCTGGGTCTGCATGGTTTCGATCAGCATCGCCCGCGCCGCACTGCCGGAGAACGGCTTGACCATGGCGGTCGGCAGGGCGTCGACGAAGCGCGTGTCCCAACCCGCCCATTCCACCAGGTAGCGAATACCGTCCAGGCCGAAGTCCAGTGCCCCGGAAGCCCGCAGCACACCCACCGCACACAGCATCGCCACCAGGTACGGCAGCAGGTTCTTGGCGACGTCGAAGCCTTCTTTGGCGCCCTCGACGAAGGCCTCGTAGACCTTGACCTTGCGCAGCGCGCCAATCACCAGGAACAGCATGATCAAGCCGAACAGGGTGAGGTTGCCGAGGATCGACGACAGACTGGCCAGGGCCGTGGCCGAGAGGGTCGCGAGCAGGGCCATGAAGCCGCCCAGGACCAATGCGCCGGGAATCAGGTACGCCAGCACCACCGGGTCCCACAGCCGCAGGCGCTGCATCACGGCCACCGAGAGCAGCCCGACCAGGGTCGACGCGCTGGTCGCCAGCAGGATCGGCAGGAACACCAGGGTCGGGTCGGCGGCGCCTTGCTGGGCGCGGTACATGAAGATGGTCACTGGCAGCAGGGTCAGGGAGGAGGCGTTGAGCACCAGGAACAGGATCTGCGCGTTACTGGCCACGGTCTGGCTGGGGTTGAGCTCTTGCAGGGCACGCATGGCCTTGAGGCCGATGGGGGTGGCGGCGTTGTCCAGGCCCAGGCCGTTGGCGGCGAAGTTGAGGGTGATCAGGCCGATGGCCGGGTGGCCGGCGGGCACCTCCGGCATCAAGCGCCGGAACAGCGGGCCCAGGACCTTGGCCAGCCAGTCGACGATCCCGGCTTTTTCGGCGATGCGCAGGAAGCCCAGCCACAGGGTCAGGGTGCCGAACAGCAGCACCATCACTTCCACCGACAACTTGGCCATGGCGAAGATGCTTTCCACCATCGCCGCAAAGATCCCGGCGTTGCCGCCGATCAGCCACTGCGCCAGTGCCGAAACGGCCGCGACGATGAAAAAGCCAAGCCACAGGCCATTGAGCATCAGTTAATCCCCCGAAAGATGCGGCGAATGATAGCGGGGCGGGCAGAAACGACAAACCCCGGATTGACCGGGGTTTGTCGAACAGCGCGGTGGCCGGGCTGAAGCAGTGCGGCGCAGGTGAGGACCGGCGCCACCTGCGTCAGCGGCTGGATCAGCGGCTGGTTTCGCCGCTTGGCAGCGGTTCCTTGCTGCGCCAGTGCGGCAGGGAGTTCCAGTAGCGCTGGCCCTTGGCGTCGTCGTACATGCCTTCCCAGCGGGAGATGACCAGTACGGCCAGGGCGTTGCCGATCACGTTCAGGGCGGTACGCGCCATGTCCATGATGCGGTCGACACCGGCGATGAAGGCCAGGCCTTCCAGCGGGATGCCAACGCTGCCCAGGGTCGCCAGCAGCACCACGAAGGACACGCCCGGAACCCCGGCGATACCTTTGGAGGTGACCATCAGCGTCAGCACCAGCAGCAGTTGCTGGCTGATGGACAGGTCGATGCCATACAGCTGGGCGATAAAGATCGCGGCGATGCTCTGGTACAGGGTCGAACCGTCGAGGTTGAACGAGTAGCCGGTCGGCACCACGAAGCTGCAAATGGCTTTCGGCGCGCCGTAGGCTTCCATCTTCTCGATCACGCGCGGCAGTACGGTTTCCGAACTGGCGGTGGAGTAGGCGAGCACCAGTTCATCCTTGAAGATGCGCATCAGCTTGATCACCGAGAAGCCGAACAGGCGGGCGATCAGGCCCAGGACCACGAAGGCGAAGAAGGCGATGGCCACGTAAACCAGGATCACCAGCTTGGCCAGCGGCAGCAGGGAGGCGAAGCCGAAGTTGGCGACGGTCACCGCGATCAGGGCGAATACGCCGATCGGGGCGTAGTTCATGATCATGTGGGTGACTTTGAACATGCTTTCCGAAACGCCCTGGAACATCTTCACCAGGGGTTCGCGCAGGTCCGATTGCAGGCTCGACAGACCGAGGCCGAACAGCACCGAGAAGAAGATGATCGGCAGCATTTCGCCGCGAGCCATGGCCGCGAAGATGTTCGACGGGATCAGGTTGAGGATGGTCTCGATGAACGCGTGCTCATGCTGCACTTCGGCGGCGGTCGCCTGGTACTTGGAGATGTCCACCGTGCCCAGGGTGCTCATGTCGATGCCGGTGCCCGGGTGGAACACGTTGGCCAGGACCAGGCCGACGAGGATCGCAATGGTGGTGACGATTTCGAAGTAGATGATGGTCTTGAGGCCGATGCGCCCGAGTTTTTTCGCGTCGCCGACACCGGCGATACCGACGATCAGCGAAGAGATCACGATAGGAATCACGATCATTTTGATCAGACGGATAAAGATATCGCCCGCAGGTTGCAGGACGTTGCTGATCCACCAGGCTTTTTCCGCACTGAAGTGGTTGAGCAGCGCACCAATTGCTATCCCCAGAACCAGACCGATGAGGATCTGCCAGGCGAGGCTAAGCTTTGCCTTCTTCATATCATTACCCTTACTTGCGTTGGACTCGGGCTGATGCGCGAACTGGAACGCTCAATGGCGGAAAAGTCTGTGCATCGGCCCCCGTATAAGGTCACCCCGAGCGCGGATTCAGGGCTCTCGGCAGGCGAAAAAAGGCGCAACTATTCCGATGCAAGGGAGGCGCGTCTAATGCCGTAAACGCCTACCCTATGCCGAATCGGCATGAGATTTTCCAAACGAAACGAACGTCCCAACCGGTTCGAATACGCCATTTCGGCAGGCAATAATGCCGCGAAACGGCCATTTCAGGCGGTGTGCAGGGCTGTCGGGAAGGTCAGGAAAGAGCCTTGGAAACTTCTGGAATGCGCTGAATAAACAGCCTAAGACTGATCGGTATTTTTCGAGAAGTTTCTGGATGTACGGTCGCAGAGAAACACCGTGAAACGTTTGATCGACGTCAACGGATGTTTTATCCCAAGGGCGATGCTGTCGAATTGAAGCCCATGGCTTCGGCGCGCGACGCGGCGCGTTCAAGCACGCCGCAAGTCCGTCAAGCCATGCTTGGCTTGGGAACTTGCGCCGCCGCTCTTTCCTGACCCGGCCCTTGCGGAGGCACTCCCTGTACCCCTAGGTCACTCCGATCCTGGAACAATCAGAACGTCCCGGCCCCTTGGTCATGCCCAAGCCTTCCTCAGGCCGGGGCAAGAGTCAGAAGCGCCTGGGCCGGCGCCTCTGCCTGTCAGCAAAACCTCTGAACTCAGTACCAGTTCGGGTCTTTCTTGAGCTGTTCTTTCAACAGCGCCTGCATGCCTTCGTCCGGCTTTCCAAGGAAACGGTACTCGGCATGGCGGGTGGGCGATTTGTCAGCGGGCAGGCCCGCCGGCACTTCGACCAGCATGGCGTAGGCGTGTTTCTTGTCGAAGCTGACGGCGACGATCAAGCGCTTGTTCAGGCAGGTTTGCGCGGTTTCGCACAACGGCCCGACCAGGTACTTGTCGCCGTCTTCTTCAACGGCGTTCATTTGCTGCGCATCGCCCGAGAGGTTCATCACCCACTCCGGCAACCGCTCTTCCTTGTGCACAACCCCTTGCCAGGTTTCACGGTACTGCGGGTCCGAGCTCAGCAGCTCATTGACCCGCGCCTGGCCATCGTTGGCCGCCATTGCCAAGGTGCTGCCACCCAGCAACAGCGCGGCCGTCAATGTCTTGAACGAAAAGCTCATGGTCAGCCTCGGCCGCGACGGCCAAAGAAGAAGGAAGCGATAAACATCACCAGGAACACGACAAAGAGAATTTTGGCGATACCCGTGGCGGTGCCTGCGATACCACCGAAGCCCAGTACGGCAGCGACAATGGCGATGATCAGGAATGTGATTGCCCAGCTCAACATGGTGATTCTCCTTACTCTTCTATTGGGGATGCCGCTTGTGTTGCCAGCTCCGGTGCGCTGAATGCGCGCCGGGCCTTTTGCCTAGAACACCCAGCGCTGCTGAGCGGGCGCTTCGAGCGCAGGCTGCGCCTGGTCGACCGCCATCATCTGCATCGGCGCCGAGGCGGCAGATGCGCTGCCCGCCCGGCTGAAATGGGTCTGGGTAAATTGATGAGCCGGCACACGCAACGCTTGCTGCTGCTGGGCGTGCTGCCACTGCTGAAACTGCTGGCCGCCAATCAGGGTCACCAGCAACGCGAGGCTGGCGAACAGACCCTGCTGCACGTGCAGAGGCGAAATGCGCAATTGGGCAAGGCTTTGGCGGCTCATCCTGAAACTCCTCCCACACTGTGGTGATGTTATTAGCGGAGCCGTGCAAATCGCCCCTTGATACTCACTACATTGCAGCCCCCATGCCAGCTTCGAAAATGATTAAATAACCAATAAAATCAATAACTTATAAAATACAAAAACACCTTGATCGCACGCATCCTGCACGATGGGCCCCGGCACACCGTGCGAAATGCACGATTCGTCGGGCCCTGGGCGCCGGCAATCACCCCCGGGGAACTTTGCTGGCCCTGGGCCAGACTGAACAACACCCCGGCAAAACCGCGAAAAATCCGCCAATTCAGGTCATTAGCTATTAGGTCGGGAGATAACTAACCTGCATGTCCTGGAATGAATCAGAATTAACATTGCAACTTGCCCGATTTTTCCGGGACTAAATAAGACAGTTCATTTAAGGAGAGTGGGAAATGGCATCAACGCCGGAAAAACAAGGTCGTATCCTTCTGGTGGATGATGAGTCCGCGATCCTTCGCACCTTCCGCTACTGCCTGGAAGATGAGGGCTATACCGTCGCCACCGCCAACAGCGCGGCCCAGGCCGACGCCCTGTTGCAACGCCAGGTGTTCGACCTGTGTTTCCTCGACCTGCGCCTGGGTGAAGACAACGGCCTGGACGTACTGGCGCAAATGCGCACCCAGGCGCCGTGGATGCGCGTGGTGATCGTGACCGCGCATTCGGCAGTCGACACCGCGGTGGATGCGATCCAGGCCGGCGCCGCCGATTACCTAGTCAAACCCTGCAGCCCCGACCAACTGCGCCTGGCCACCGCCAAGCAACTGGAAGTGCGCCAGCTCTCGGCGCGCCTGGAAGCCCTGGAAGGTGAAGTGCGCAAACCCAAGGACGGCCTGGACTCCCACAGCCCGGCGATGAAAGTGGTTCTGGAAACCGCGCGCCAGGTGGCCAGCACCGATGCCAACATTCTGATCCTGGGCGAGTCCGGCACCGGCAAGGGCGAGCTGGCCCGGGCCATTCACGGCTGGAGCAAGCGCGCGAAAAAATCCTGCGTCACCATCAACTGCCCGTCCCTGACTGCCGAGCTGATGGAAAGCGAGCTCTTCGGCCACAGCCGCGGCGCCTTTACCGGGGCCAGCGAAAGCACCCTGGGCAGGGTCAACCAGGCCGATGGCGGCACCTTGTTTCTGGACGAGATCGGCGACTTCCCCCTGACCCTGCAGCCCAAGCTGCTGCGCTTTATCCAGGACAAGGAATACGAACGCGTGGGCGACCCGGTAACCCGCCGCGCCGACGTGCGGATCCTCGCCGCCACCAACCTCAACCTCGAGGACATGGTGCGTGACGGACGCTTCCGGGAAGACCTGCTGTACCGCCTGAACGTGATCACCCTGCACCTGCCGCCTCTGCGCGAGCGCAGCGAGGACATCCTGACCCTGGCCGATCGTTTCCTGGCGCGCTTCGTCAAGGAATACGCGCGCCCGGCCCGGGGCTTCAGCGACGAGGCGCGGGAAGCGCTGCTCAACTATCGCTGGCCCGGCAATATCCGCGAGCTGCGCAACGTGGTGGAGCGCGCCAGCATCATCTGCCCTCAGGAGCGGGTGGAAATGAGCCACCTGGGCATGGCCGAACAACCCACCAACAACGCCCCGCGCATCGGCGCGGCGCTGAGCCTGGACGAGTTGGAAAAAGCCCATATCGGCGCAGTCCTGGCCACCAGCGACACCCTCGACCAGGCGGCCAAGACGCTCGGCATCGACGCTTCGACCCTGTATCGCAAACGCAAACAGTACAACCTGTGAGCTGTATTTCATGAAGTTAGCGATGAAACTGCGCACGCGGCTGTTCCTGAGTATTTCGGCGCTGATCACCGTGGCTTTGCTGGGTCTGCTGCTGGGGCTGGTCAGCGTGATGCAGATGGCCAAGAACCAGGAGTCGTTGATCCGCAGCAACTTCATCACCCTGGACCTGGGCCTCAAGCTGCGCCAGACCCTGGGTGATCAATTGATCATCATGCTCGGCGACAACCCCGACCTGACCGCCCTGGAAGCGTCCAAGCAGCACTACCTGGAACTGCTCGACCAGGGCATCGAGTATCAGCGCCAGGGCGATGCGAACGGCAACTTCCACCAGGCCCGCAGCGATTACCTGGGCTTTATGGAGGCCTACCAGAATGCCGAGAACTCAACCCTGGGGATCAAAGGCAATCAGCAACTGACCGACCGTTTCAATGCGCTGCGCAGCGGTTTGATCAACGAACACAAGCAAGCCCTGGACAACATCAACCACATCGAGAGCAAGGCCCGTGATCGGGCGCTGCTGATCGCCGGCCTGCTGGGGCTGGTGGGCGTGGCGGTGCTGATCATCGGTTTTATCACCGCCCATGGCATTGCCCGGCGCTTCGGTGCACCGATCGAAGCCCTGGCCAAGGCGGCCGACAATATCGGACAGGGCAATTTCGAAGTGACCCTGCCGATCTCCTCGGCGGCGGAGATGAACCTGCTGACCCGCCGCTTCGGGATCATGGCCGAGGCCCTGCGCCAGCATCAGGCGACCAATGTCGATGAACTGCTGGCCGGCCAGCAGCGCTTGCAGGCGGTACTCGACAGCATCGACGACGGCCTGCTGATGATCGACCGCCAAGGCCGCCTGGAGCACCTCAACCCGGTAGCGCAGCGCCAGCTGGGCTGGGACGAGGAACGCCTCGGCCAAGGCCTGGGCAGCGCCCTGGAGCGCCCGGAGCTCGACGAACAACTGCAACTGGTGCTGCGCGGCGGCAACCTGGAGCGCGCGCCAGAGGACCTGGCCATCGAAGTGGACGGGGAATCGCGCCTGCTGACCTACAGCCTGACCCCGGTCAGCCATACCCAGGGGCATATTCTCGGGGCGGTGATGGTGCTGCACGACGTGACCGAACAACGGGCCTTCGAGCGGGTACGCAGCGAGTTCGTGCTGCGCGCCTCCCACGAATTGCGCACCCCGGTCACCGGCATGCACATGGCCTTCGGCCTGTTGCAGGAACGGGTGCATTTTGCCGAGGACTCCCGCGAGGCGGACCTGCTCAATACCGTCAACGAAGAAATGCAGCGCCTGATGCAACTGATCAACGACCTGCTGAATTTCTCCCGTTATCAGAACGGTCTGCAAAAACTCACCCTGGCCCCCTGCACCATCGAGAACCTGCTGGAGCAGGCGCAACAGCGCTTCGCCGGCAAGGCCCGGGACAAGGACATCGAACTGCTGGTGGAGACCCAGGCACCGCTGCCGCGCCTGAACGCCGACCAGCAACAGCTGGAGCGGGTGCTGGACAACCTGATCGACAATGCCCTGCGGCACACCGCCCCCGGCGGGCAGATCCGCCTGCAGGCCAGGCGCCATGGCGAACGGGTGATCATCAGCGTCGAAGACAATGGCGAAGGCATTGCCTATGGGCAGCAGGGGCGGATTTTCGAGCCCTTCGTCCAGGTCGGCCGCAAGAAAGGCGGCGCCGGGCTGGGCCTGGCACTGTGCAAGGAGATCGTCCAGCTGCATGGCGGGCGCATGGGCGTCTACTCACGGCCGGGGCAGGGCACCCAGTTCTACCTGGCGCTGCCGCTCTAGAAGGCTTCAGGCTTCGTCGTCGATACGCCTCGGCGCCAGGCGCCGGCCCCGGGTGACCAACTCGATAAACTGCATGGCTGTCAGGGCATGGGCGAACAGCCAGCCCTGGCCGTAGCTCACCCCCTCGCTGCTCAGCAGCAACGCCTGGTCTTCATACTCGATGCCCTCGGCAATCACCTTGAGTTGCAGGGCATGGGCCATGCGAATGATATGCGGGGCCACGCCACTGCTGGCGGCGTCGTGACCCAGGGCGTCGATAAACGCCTTGTCGATCTTCAGGCAGTCCACCGGCAGGGTCTGCAAGTACGCCAGGCTGCAATAGCCGGTGCCGAAATCGTCGATCAACACCTGATGCCCGACATCGCGCAAGGCCTGCAAGTTGTCGCGGGCCACCACCACATCGATCAGCCCACGCTCGGTCACCTCGAACGCAATCTGCCGCGCCGCCACATGATGCAAGGCCAGCAGCCGGGCCATCACCTGGCCAATGCGCGGCACCATCACATCGCAGGCGGCCAGGTTGACGGAGATGTACAGCTGCGGGTTGGCCCGCAGCAAGTGCCCCAACTGCTCCAGCAAGCGCTGCAGGACAAAGTCGGTGATCTGGCGGATCTGCCCGGTGTTTTCCGCCAGGGGGATGAACAGGTCGGGGCTGGTCAGGGTGCCATCCGGGCGGCGCCAGCGCAGCAGGGCTTCGGCACCGACGCAGCGGCGGGTATTGAGGTCGAAGATCGGCTGGTACAGCACCTGCAATTCATCGCGGCGCAGGGCGCCGTGCAGCTCCCCACCCAACGATTGGCTCTGGCGCGCCAGTTGAAAGACCAGGCCGCCGATAAAGGTCGATAACAACAGGCTGATGGGCAGCAGCCACCACCAGTCCTCCAGCATCTCGGCCTGCATGCTCGCGCGCGGGGTGACCAGCACCAACTGATACTCGGGAGTGCGGGTGGGCATGCGGTAGATCAGGCGGGTCGGGGTCACCTGCAGGGCATCGTGATTGCCGGGTGGCACCGGTTCGGCCACCGGCCATGGCAGGGCCTGGCCAAGCACCGGGATGGCGCGGGTGCCGTGGTCCACCACCACCATCAGGCTGCTGTTGGCCGGCAGGTCCACGACATCGGTCAGATGCCCGCGGGAGGTGGCGACCCGGAAGTTGCCCCGTCCCAGCATCAGCGCCGCGAGGTTTTCATTGGGTTGGGTCGAGGTGTTGAGCCAATAGCTGTAGGTCGGGCCCTTGATATCCGGGGCGCGGATCGCCGCCAGGCTGTCCTGGCGCGGCCAATTGGAGCAGGCCTGGGTGGCATCGATGTAGGCCGCCTCATAAATGAAGCGGTAGTTGAAGCTCACCTGCTGCAGCGCGGCGACCATATCGCCGCTGCATTCGCGCAAGGGCTGCGCCTCCAGCACATCCAGGCCTTCGCGCAACTGGCCAAACAGTTGCTCCAGACGCTCCAGGAAGCGCTCGCCCTGGGCATTCATCTGCTCGCTTTCGCGCTGCTCGACCTGATGCATGGCCACCCCGGCGCTTCCAAGCAGCAGCAACCCCGCGCTGAACCCAGCCGCCAGCACCGCCAACAACCACGGGCGATGGAACCAGGTGCGCAGGAGCTCGCGAGCAGCGGGCATGATTGGATATCCGAAGGATTACCAATGAGTTATAGCAACTGATTGAGAAAACGCCCGGACCGTCGGGCGGGCGTCATTATTTTGTCTGGTTGAGGACCTGCAGGATCGCCGCGCTTTCAGCATCGGCGACGCCATCAAAGCGCCCCGGGCGGAAATGCATCTGGAAGGCCGTCAACACATGCCGGGTCGCCACGTCGAACTCGCCGGTCTGGGGGGTGGTGTAGCCCAGGCGAGCCAATTCCTGCTGGAACCAGGTGGCGCTGGGCAACGCCTGAGCATACACCGCCTGCTGCCGCGCGACCGCCTGGGCATTGGGCCATTGGCCGAGGCCGGCATCCGCCAGGCGTTTCCAGGGGAACAGCGGGCCCGGGTCCAGCTTGCGCAGGGGGGCGATGTCGCTGTGCCCGATGATATGGCGGGGCGAGATGTTGTTGCGCTTGCTGATGTCTTTGAGCAGCACGATCAGGTTCTGGATCTGCGCTTCGCTGTAGGGATACCAGACGCGGCCGGCGGGGGTGTCGCGAAAGCCCGGGTTGACGATTTCAATGCCAATGGAGCTGGAGTTGAGCCAGGTACGGCCTTGCCACTCGCTTTCTCCGGCGTGCCAGGCGCGGTAATTCTCGTCCACCAGCTTGAAGATGGTGCCCGCCTTGTCATCGCCGATCAGGTAGTGGCTGCTGACCTGGCCATGGGTCAGCAGTGCCAGCGAACGCTCCAGGGAGGCTGAGGTGTAATGCACGACAATGAACTGCGCGCGATTGTCGAAGTTGACCGAAGGGTGGCTGGTGTCGATTCGAGGACCACTGGCGCAACCGGCCAGCAATAAAAACGAGAGGGCAAACACAAGAGATTTCATGGCAGAGAGCAGTACGCGGCAGACAATAATGCAACAGTGTAACGTACTGCCCCGGGCCGGGCCGGCGAAAGCCGGCGTTTTACACAAAAATAGAACAAATCCGATTTAGCCGATCTCCACCCGGTTGCGTCCGGCATCTTTCGCCCGATACAGCGCCTGATCGGCTCTTTTCAACACCTGCTCGCTGCGTTCGCCGCTTTTGAACGCACTCATGCCGATAGACACGGTGATGGTCACGCGCTCGCCCTTGAAGTGGAACGGGCAGGCTTCGATGGCGGCGCGCAGGGCTTCCACCAGGCGCACACCGACCGCAACCGTGGTGTCAGGCATCATCAGGACAAACTCTTCACCGCCGAAGCGGGCGATGAAATCACTGCCGCGCAGGCGCTTGCGCAGCACCGTGGCAATGATTTTCAGCACTTTGTCACCGGCCAGGTGGCCGTAGTTGTCGTTGATGCGCTTGAAGTGATCAAGGTCGAGCATCGCCAGCAACAGGGTGTTGCCGTGCTGCTGCCATTGGGCGATTTCATGCTCCAGCCGCTCGCTCCAGGCCGCGCGGTTAGGCAGGCCGGTCAAAGGATCGATCAGCGCCTTCTGCCGCTGTTCTTCCAGGTGCTCACGATAACCCTGGGCTTCCTGCTCCATGCTCGATACGCGTTCGGCCAGGCTTTGCAAGCGCGCGGCCACTTCCTTCTCGCGTTCGTCCCGTTGCTTCTGGTGATGGTCCATGGTCCCCAGCAGCCCTTCGAGGTGGCTTTCCAGCACCTGCTTGAGGTCTTCCAGATCGGCCGCTTCCTGGACGCTGCTCTGCAAGCCGTCGACCTGCTCGCGGATCTGCGTATCCATGGCCCGCGCTGCCGAGTGGCTGTCGGCATGGCCATCGCTGGCGGCCTGCAGGTTGCTCTGGAACGACTCCAGGCGCTCGTTCAACTGCTTGAGGTACACCTCGAACTCATGCTGACCGCTGTCGGTGATCGCCAGCATCAGTACCGCCAGATCGTCGAGGATCGGCAGCAACTCATACCAGTTGAGCCCATGTTGCAGGCGATCACGCATGGCTTCGGCCTGGGGCCGATGGCGTTCGGGCAGGCTCAGGTCATCCAGCAGGCCCAGCAGGGTATGTTCGATGTGCTTGGCCACCGAGCTGTAGGACGGCTCGGGGGAATCAGGCAGGGCGTAGAGCACGTCCTCCTCGGGCTGCTCGGGGTCGATCGCGGCCAGGGCTTCGGCCATCACCGCCGGCAGGGGCAGGCTGTCGATCAGCGGTACGCTCGGCACGCTGTCTTCGAGCGCCACGGCCGGGGTCAATTCGTCCGGGTTGTCAGGCTCGGGGCTGGGCACCTCTGCGGCTTCAGGCGCCACGGCGCTCGGCGCTGGTGCTTCAACCACAGGTTCGACGGGCAGCTCGGCTGCGGCTGCGGCAGGCGCGCCAGGAGAGGCCAGCACCGGTGGCACGAATGCCACGACCTGCGCGGCAGGCGGCAACGGCGACGGTTCCGGCTCTTGCGGGGCCTGGCTG
>NZ_ATLP01000083.1:0-223760 GCF_000416215.1 Pseudomonas sp. CF161 | reverse complement strand
TGCTGGCAGTTCGGGTGCGACCTTGCAGGCATCTTGTTCGGCTCCCGCTTGCTGCTTAAAGCTTGTCGCTGTGCCAACCACAAATTTGCACAGTTATTTTGAGGCCAGGACACTAGAATAGCGGCAACCCCTTTTAGAGCCAGAGTCCCTTATGCCAGATCCGGTTGACGCCTCCGGGTTGTCAGATTTACCGCTGGACGACCTGGTGGCCTGCCACGAGTGTGATCTCTTGATGCGCAAGCCTGAGCTCGCTCTCGGTGAAAAAGCCCTGTGCCCGCGCTGTGGCTACGAGCTTTATGCCCATCGTCATAATGTCGTAGAGCGCAGCCTGGCGTTGGTGATTGCCGCCTTGTTGTTGTACGTCCCCGCGAACTTTTTACCCATCATGCAGCTCAATCTACTCGGGCAGACATCCGAAGATACGGTCTGGAGTGGTGTACTGGGCTTGTTCAATACCGGCATGCAGGGCGTGGCCGTAGTGGTGTTCCTGTGCAGCATGGGTATTCCGCTGCTGAAGCTGCTGTGCCAACTGCTGGTATTGCTGAGCATCCGCTGGAATATCGGCCGCAGCTACGGTTTGTTGCTTTACCGCATTTATCACCATCTGCGCGACTGGGGCATGTTGGAGGTCTATTTGATGGGCGTGCTGGTGGCGATCGTCAAATTGGCCGACTTGGCCGCCATCTCGGTGGGCCTGGGCCTGGTGTGTTTTGTCAGTTTGTTATTGGTCCAGGTCTGGTTGGAAGTGGTCATGTCGCCGCATCAGATCTGGGAGGCCTTGTCAGGAGAGGATCTTCATGCGGGCGATTGAGGCGGGCATTCTGATCTGTACCGAATGCCATGAATTGAACAAGCAGGAACCCGATACCGACGAACAGGTCTGTACCCGTTGCGGGGCGCTGGTGCATCCGCGTCGCCCGAATAGCATCATGCGCACCTGGGCGTTGCTGATCACCGCGGCGATCCTCTATATCCCGGCCAACCTGCTGCCAATCATGACGGTCAGCACGTTGGGACAGGGCGAAGGGGACACCATCATGTCGGGTGTCATTACCCTGGTTCAGCACGGGATGTTCCCTATCGCTGCTGTGGTATTTATCGCCAGTATTCTGGTGCCCACCTTCAAGTTGGTGGGGATCGCCCTGTTGCTGTTTTCGGTGCAGCGCCATCAGCCGTTGTCGGCACGCCAGCGCATCATCATGTACCGCTTTATCGAGTTCATTGGCCGCTGGTCGATGTTGGATATTTTTGTGATCGCCATCCTGGTAGCGGTGGTGAATTTCGGTCGGCTGGCCAGCATCGAGGCCAATCTCGGTGCGGTCGCATTTGCCAGTGTGGTGATTTTGACAATGCTCGCCGCAGTAACTTTTGATCCCCGCCTGATCTGGGATAACACGGAGTCGGACGACGACCATGAGTGATTTGCCTAAAGCTAAAACCCGTCCTGCCTCGAACTGGTCGGCCATCTGGGTCTTGCCCCTGATCGCGTTGATCATCGGTGGCTGGTTGGGCTGGCGTGCCTACAGCCAGACCGGTATCGAGGTTCAGGTCCGCTTTGAAAGCGGCGAGGGCATCCAGGCGAACAAGACCGAAGTGGTCTACAAAGGCATGCCGGTGGGCAAGGTCAAAACCCTGGCCCTGGACGACGAGGGCAACTCCAAGGGGGTGATCGCCACCGTCGAGATGAACAAGGATGTCGAGCAGTACCTCAAGACCGGCACCCGCTTCTGGCTGGTCAAGCCAAGCGTGACCCTGGCCGGGATCACCGGCCTGGAAACCCTGGTCTCCGGCAACTACATCGCGGTCAGCCCCGGTGAGGGCGAGCCTTCGCGCAAATTCAAGGCGCTGGCCCAGGAGCCGCCACTGTCGGACCTCAAGCCCGGGCTGCACTTGACCATCAAGGCCGAGCGGCTGGGCTCGCTGAACCGTGGCAGCCCGGTGTTCTACAAACAGATCCAGGTCGGTCAGGTCAAAAGCTACCTGCTGTCGGAAGACCAGAACACGGTCGAGATCAAAGTCTTTATCGAGCCGACCTACGCCAACCTGGTGCGCAAACACACGCGTTTCTGGAATGCCAGCGGCATCAGCATCGACGCCAACCTGTCCGGGCTGAAACTGCGCAGCGAATCCCTGGCCAGCATCGTGGCCGGCGGTATCGCCTTCGCCACGCCGGAGAACCGCAAGGACAGCCCGCCCACCGACCCAAGCCTGCCGTTCCGTCTGTATGAGGATTTCGACGCGGCCCAGGCCGGGATTCGGGTCAAGGTCAAACTGTCCGACTTCGAAGGCCTGCAAGCCGGCCGTACGCCGGTGATGTACAAAGGCATCCAGGTCGGCAGCTTGAAAACCTTGAAGGTCGACCCTGACCTGTCCAGTGCCACCGCCGAGTTGACTTTGGACCCCCTGGCAGAGGACTACTTGGTCCAGGGCACGCAGTTCTGGATCGTCAAACCGTCGATTTCCCTGGCCGGCATCACCGGGCTCGAAGCGCTGGTGAAAGGCAACTACATCGCCATCCGTCCCGGGGACAAGGGCGCCGCGCCGCAACGGGAGTTCGAGGCCCGAGCCAAGGCGCCGCCGCTGGACCTGCGTTCCCCCGGCCTGCACATGGTGCTGTTCACCGATAACCTGGGCTCGCTGGATGTCGGCAGTCCGATTCTCTACAAGCAGGTCAAGGTCGGTTCGGTACAGAGTTACCAGTTTTCGCGCACCCGCAAACAGTTGGTGATCGGTGTGCACATCGAGAAGGAATACGAAAACCTGGTCAATGGTTCGACCCGCTTCTGGAACGTCAGCGGCATCACCCTGACCGGCGGCTTGACCGGCGGCATCCAGGTCAAGAGCGAATCCCTGCAGAGCCTGATGGCGGGCGGCATTGCCTTTGATACGCCACGGCCCAACGTGGCCCTGAAGAAACGTATTCCGCGCTTCCGTCTGTTTGCCAATCAGGAAGAGGCGGCGCAAAAGGGCACCCTGATCAGCATCAAGGTCGACCGCGCCGATGGGCTGCGCTCCGGAACGCCGATTCGTTTCAAAGGCCTGGATGTGGGCAAGATCGAAGAGGTCGACCTGAGTGCCGACTTGCAGTCGGTGGTGCTCAAGGCACGTATCACCGAGGTGCCGGAACGCATCGCACGGGTTGGCAGCCAGTTCTGGGTGGTCAAGCCCGAACTGGGTCTGATCAAGACCGCCAACCTGGAAACCCTGGTCACCGGTCAGTACATCGAGGTCCAGCCTGCCGCGAAAAGCCTTGGGGCGCAGACCAGCTTTATCGCCCTGGCCCAGCCACCGGAAACCGCTGCGCCCGAAGCCGGCTTGAGCCTGGTGCTCAGCGCTGCGCGCCGTGGCTCGTTGAAGGTCGGGGTGCCGGTGACTTACCGCGAAGTGACGGTGGGCAAGGTGACCGGTTACGAGCTGGGTAAAACCGCCGACCGAGTGCTGATCCGGGTGCTGATCGAACCCAAGTACGCACCGCTGATTCGTGGTGGCACGCGCTTCTGGAACACCAGCGGCTTTGGCCTGGACTTCGGCTTGTTCAAGGGCGCGACGGTGCGTACCGAGTCCCTGGAAACCCTGATCCAGGGCGGTATCGCCTTCGCCACGCCAGACGGCGAGCGCATGGGCAATCCGGCCCGGCCGGAGCAGACCTTCCCGTTGTTCGATAAATTTGAAGACGAATGGCTGACCTGGGCGCCGAAGATCCCTCTCGGCAAATAAGCTCAGCGGGTCCCCATAAAAAAGGCCGCGATCTGTGAAGATCGCGGCCTTTTGGTTGCGGCGGGGCTGATTTAAATCGGGTCCAGCTCCGCTTCCGGTTCTGCTGCGACGTTCAAGGTCGCCTTGACCTGGTCGTGACGGCGGATGAACTTCCAGTCCGCCTCGTCGATGTAGATACCGTTCGGGCCGCTGCCGCCTTCGAGGTCGATGGCGACATGGGCCGACACCTGTGGCTTGACGCTGGCCAGGATCGGCACGAAGCCCAGTTGCAGGCTGGTTTCCAGCAATGCGGCCTGGTTTTTCTCGTCGATGTCGGCGGCCTCATCGAGGTAGTAGGGCAAGCGCACGCGCCCGGCCTGGTCGCGATCCATCAAGTGCAGCAACAAGTACATGTTGGTCAGCGCCTTGATGGTCATGGTGGTGCCGTTGGACGCCGCACCGTCGATGTCGGTGTGGATCACCGGCTGGCCATTGACCTTGGTGATCTCGAACGCCAGTTCGAACAGGTCCTTGAGGCCCAACTGGTTATGGTTGGCCGCCACCAGGCGCGCCAGGTACTCCTTGGCCTCTTCGTTCTTGTTGTCCTGCTCGGCACTCTGGCTCAGGTCGAACACCGACAGGGTTTCGCCTTCTTCATACTGACCGGCACTGTGGATGATCTGATCGATGTGCTTCAGGGCTTCCTTGTTCGGCGCGAGGACGATGCGGAAGCTCTGCAGGTTGGACACCTGGCGTTTGTTGATCTCGCGGTTGAACAACGCCAGCTGGTGTTCGAGGCTGTCGTAGTCGCTGCGAATATTGCGCAGGGTCCGGGCGATGTCGGTGACCGCCGCGCGCCGCGCCTTGCCCAGGGTCAGGGCTTCGTCGGTGCGGTGGGCATAGGCGTTGATCAACAGCTGCAGGCGGCGCTCGACATCGTCTTCGCTGTCGAACTTGGCCACACCCTTGAGGCGGACCTGGGCGTACAGCGCCTCAATCTGCCCGTCGACCCGCTGCAAGCCCTGCCAGCTGTCCTGATAGTCGTTGAGCAGGGGCAGCAGGTTGTCCATCGAGTCGTCGATCGGGTCCATGCACGGCGTGCCGAACGGCAGGTCGGCAGGCAACAGCTGGCGGCGGCGCAGGGCGTCGTCGAGGGTGCGTTGCTTGGCTTCCATATCGGCAATTTGCCGGCCGACCAGTTGCAGCTTGGCCGACAGTTGCTGGACGCGCTCGGTGAAGGCATCGCTGGAGCGCTTGAGCTCGTCCTGGGCCGCTTCCATCTGCGCCAGCTGTTCGAGTTTCTCGCCTTCCTCGGCACTCAGGGTTTGTGCGCGGCGGAAGTCTTCCAAGGCTTTTTGCGCGTCCAGCACCTGCTGGTACAGCGCTTCGGTCTGGGTTTTGCTCGCAGCGCGGTCAGCGGCCACGGCCTGCTGGGTCTTGAGTTGCTTGAGTTCTTTTTCCAGGCGTTCCTTCTGGTCACGCAACGCGGCGCGGTCAGCCAGGGCCTGCAGCGCAGGCGGCTCGATGTGCGACAGGTCGATGCTCAGCCCCGGCACTTCGAAACGCTCGCCCTTGAAGGCGTCGAGGATCAGCTCCATGGATTTGACCCACTCGCCGTTCTCGTCCAGCGCAATGCCGTGCTCGCCCAGGGGCAGGCTGAACAGGGCGCTGTTGAACAGGCGCATCAGGCGTTCGACGTCCTGCTGCGAAAACTCTTCGCGCAGTCGGGCATAGCTGTTGTTGTCGGCGTGATCGAGTTGCTGCTTGACCGACTTCAGGCGTTTTTCCAGGTCCCGCAGGCGCTCTTCCAGGTCCTCGGCGGAGAACTGTCGGGACTGGGCCAGGGCGCCGGCCAGTTCATCGTGGGCATCCTTGGCCGCCAGCAGTTGCTGCTCCAGGACTTTCACGTCATCGACCAGGGCAAAGCGATGCTTGAGCACCGACAACTCGCCGAGCCAGCGTTGGATACCGCTGATTTCCCGCTCCAGGCGCATCAGCTCCTGGGTGCCGCCGCGCTGATCGTTTTGCAGGGCGTCCTGTTCGTGGCGGTAGTGCTCGGCCTGGACCGTCAGTTCTTCCTTGCGGGCACTGGCGTAGTCCGACCAGGTGCCGAGCAGCGAATCCAGCAGCGGCGAAATACGGTGCAGTTTG
This sequence comes from Pseudomonas sp. CF161, assembly GCF_000416215.1. Taxonomy (NCBI): domain Bacteria; kingdom Pseudomonadati; phylum Pseudomonadota; class Gammaproteobacteria; order Pseudomonadales; family Pseudomonadaceae; genus Pseudomonas; species Pseudomonas sp. CF161. Next base: position 217,913 of record NZ_ATLP01000083.1, on the reverse strand, counting down.
CCGCGCAGCAGGTCGCGCTGCTTCACGCCGTTGGCCAGGGCTTCCACCAACGGGCCGGCAGACACCAGGCAGTTGTAGTCCTGCTCCATGCGGCGCACGTCGCGGAAGGCTTCTTCGCAGGCGGCGATGTAGTCGACGCTGCCGGAACGCAGGCTGTGCTCGAAGGCATCGAGGAACAGCTGCTTGAGCTTGGCCGCGGTGATTTCGCGCATGTGCAGCAGGTTGATAAAGAGCGCGCGGAAGGTCTTCAGGCTCTGCTCGCTGGTGGAGCGCAGCGGAATCAGGGTCAGGTCCAGCGGGATCGAGGTGTGACCGCCGACCAGCAGGCGCCGCAGTTCATCAGGCTTGAGCTCATAGGCCTTGAGGCCCTGGCGCTCAAGATTGGTGAACAGTTCTTTCTGACGCAGGCAGGTGTCGTCTTTCTGGTAATGGGCCAGGTCCAGTTGCCCCGCATAGGCGAAGAACTGGTGACCGAAACCACCGCCCGGGCCGCGCCCGACCACGCCGATCACGTGGGGGCCATGGGGCAAGGACACTTCCACCAGGATGTAGCTGGTGTCCGAAGCGAAGTAGAAGCGCCGCGATTGTTCCAGGCTGTATTTGCCGAAACTCATGTCCGACATGCGCGCCAGAATCGGGAACTGCAAAGCGTTGATCGAGGCGGATTTACCCAGGTTGTTCGCCCCGTAGACCGACAGCGGCTCTTCCAGCGGGAACAGGCCCAGGCTGTAGCCGGCGGTGTTCAATAGGGCAAAGCGGCGGATGCCGTAGCGTTCCTTGCTCATGCGTCGAGCTCCTGTTCTTCGGCAATGGCCCGGGCCAGTGCGTCCTCTTCACTGTCTTCACCTTCGACAAATTCGCTGAGGTCCAGCGGATCGTCGGTCTCCAGCAGTTTTTCGTCGCTGTCGTGGTCGATCAGCACCGGCGTCGGCAACGGCAGCACGCTGTGCAGGCTGGCGGCCAGGTCGCGGTCCTGCTGGACCGAGAGGCAGACATCGAGGAAGCGGTGCATCGGCGGCAGGAAGCGGTAGATACCCGGCTCCTCGCTGGCAAAGCCCAGTTGGGTCATGCGGCGCATGATTTTTTCTTCAAGTTCGTCCTGGGTCTGGACTTCGGCCTGGATAAACAGGTCGCGGTACTTTTCCAGCAACGACGGCAGTTCATCACGGCCCAGGCTGCCGCCGTCGAGCACGGCGATCGGGTCGCGGCCCTGGTCGGCCAGGTGTTCCACCAAGATGAAGGTGAACAGCGCCAGGCGCTGGGCGGTCTTGTTCACCTGGGCGGCGGCCAGGTCCGGGACGAAGTAATAGAAGCCGCGGGTGTCGCACACCAGCTCAAAGCCCAAAGCCTTGAACAGCGTGCGGTACTGGTCCTGGAAGTTCGACAGTTGGGCGTACAGCTCCGGGTCGCGGCGGCTGACGTGGTAGCCCTTGAACAGCTCGCGAAAAATCGGCGCCAGCTGGGACAGTTCGGAAAGATCAAGATGCATGAGGAGTGCTCGCAGAATTCTCAGGCTGGTCATCGCGTGCCGAGAGCAGGGCGAAGGAGCGCAGGCTGACCTGGTGCTCATGGGTGTGGTAGTCGCGGCGTTCGAGACGCTCGCGCTTGAAGCGTTTTTCCCGGGATAAACGGGAGAACCAGTACAGCAACTCGTCGGTCGCGCCGTCCGGCTCCTGTTCCAGCAGCCAGTGCATCAGGTCCGGCATGGGCAGCGCATCTTCGCAGCGCTCGAGCATTTCCTTGACCGTGCGCGGTGCTCGCGGCGCTTCGCCCTTGTGGCTCTTGTGGGCCTTGGGGAAGCGCGCAGGCTTGGGTTCGAAGCGGGCCAGGGCATACACATAGGCCTCGACCTGGCCGGAACTGCCGAGGAAGGTGCTTTGCGGCCGGGTGAACATGGGCATGGCGGCTTGCGGCACGGCGTCGATGCCCTTGCGCCGGATCGCCGACAGGGCCAGGGCCGCGCCACGGGTCACGGCGTTGTGCCGGCGCGCTTCTTCACGCAATGGCAGCAGCAGCTCGCGGGCGTGGCGCAGGGTCAGCTGGGCGCTGGTCTGCATTTCGAGGATCCGCGCGTGGGTGCGCAGCAGCATGTCGTCGTCCACCAGGTGGCCCAGGCGCTGCTGTTCGGTGAGCATGCGCAGCAGGACGTTCTCGACCTTGCGCACCCCTTGCTCGAAGGCCCCGTCGGCGTTCACCAGCTGGATCATCGGTTCGACGTATTCGTCCCAGGTCGCCAGCACCTCGGCATAGCGCTGGCGCAGGGGGATCTGCCGGTCGCTGGTCTTGGCCCGCTCGGCGACCGCCACCAGGGCCTGTTCGTCGTTGGCGAGTTTTTTCAATACATCGCGTACGCGCATGTCCAGCAGGCGCAATTGGCGCGCCAGGTCATTGCTGTCGCGGATATCAAAGGCGTCCTGGATGTAACCCGCCAGGCGCTCCAGGTGGCGCAGGTAGGCTTCGATCTCCAGGCACAGGCCCAGGCGGTGTTCGCGCCGCAGGTAGGCCAGGAAGTCGTGGATCTGCGCGTTGAGCTCGAAACGGTTGGGGCTTTTGGCCACCGGCACCAGGATGTCGAGGCGGATCCACACGTCCAGCAGGCTGGTGATGTCCTGGGGCGTGCTATCCAGTTGCTGGGCGGCCAATTGGCTGCGCAGTTCGGCGAGGCTCAGGGTGCCTTGGTCGAAGTGCTCGCACAGTGGCTCCAGAAGTGCCCAGTGTTCGGCGAGGGCGCGCAAGACGCGCTTGGGTTCGATCATCGGAATGGCCGGCTGGTTGGCAATGAAAAGCAGCGATTGTACTGCATCAGGCGGTCGACGATTCACCCCCGGTCTTTTGATGAGACGGACTGTCGGTTTTCAAACCGATCAACAGCGGGCGATCTTTGTCGAAGGGCGGTAGAATCCCCACCTCAGTTATCCACAAGTGGCCGACCTTTGCTTATCGAGTCCCGTCGTCGCGCTTATTTGACCGCCATGCAGGTGGTCAACTGGCTGCCGCGCACCGAATTGCCCTTTGCCGCGCCTTCGCGTCCCGAGTTGCTGGAGCTGCCAGAGCCGCCGGTCGAGGTGCCTGCGCCTGCCGTCGTGGCCAAGGCGCCGACAGAGCAGCCGGTCGCCAAGCCTGCGGAACGGGCAAAAATCGAAGTGCCGCGGCCCGGCAGCAGCGCGCGCCCGGCCAGCAAACCGGTGGAAGAGGCCGCACCGACGCCGGTGGTGCCCAAGGCCGCGCCGGTGCCACCCCCGCGTTTTGCCCTGCAATTGCTGCGCGCCGGGCGTTGCCTGCTGCTGGTCGAACTGCCGACCGGTGAAGCGTTCCAGAGCCGCGATCCGGCCTACCTGCTGCTCAAGGACATGCTGCGTGCCGCCGGTTTGCCCGACAGCCCGCAGATCGTCGCCGAGCCGGTGCGCTGGCCAATGCTCACGCGCGGCAACCTCGACCAGGGCCCCGATGCGGCCCGGGATTTCGTCCAGGCCTTTGTTTCGGTGCGGGTCGAGGAAGAACCCTGCGTCTGCCTGTGGCTGATCGGCTTGCCGGCGGTGCGTTTTGCCGGAGAGGCCAACGCCGAATCCTACAACCGCGAACTCCAGGTCGAAGGCCTGGGTTCGGCCTGGGCCTTGCCTGGGCTGGAACTATTAATGGAAGAGCCACAGCGTAAGGCTGACGTCTGGCAAGCCATGCGTCGGCTGATGGCGCGCTGGAAGAATACTGATGAGTAAGAACACAGATGAGTGATGCCGTGAACTTCCGTCTCGCCACCGAGGCGGACCTGGATGCCATCCTGAAGATCGAGTACGCGGCGTTCAGCCACCCCTGGACCCGCGGCATTTTCATGGATGCGTTCAAGTCCTATGAAGTGTGGCTGATGTTCGAAGGCAGCCAGCAGGTCGGGCACGGGGTGATCCAGGTGATCATCGACGAGGCGCACCTGCTCAATATCACCGTCAAGCCGGAAAGCCAGGGCCGCGGCCTGGGCTTGCGCCTGCTCGAGGAATTGATGAAGCGGGCCTACCAGAAGGAGGCGCGCGAGTGCTTCCTGGAAGTGCGCTCCAGCAATCAGACCGCTTATCGGTTGTATGAGCGTTATGGTTTCAACGAAGTGGGACGGCGTCGGGATTACTACCCGGCGGTGGGCGGGCGCGAAGATGCGCTGGTGATGGCCTGCACCTTGGTCGACTGACCGGCCCAGGCTCGTTGTAGACGGCGCTGGAGCGAATCCACCGCCGTGATTTTATTGCCGGTGCAGGCCCTGTCGGGTCAGCGGTTACCGTCCAGCGGTTCGCGGCGCGCCAGTTCGGCTTCATCCAGGCCATTGCCGCCACCGATATCGTCTTCATCGACAATACTCAGGTCCCAGTCGGCCTGATCGCCGTCGCCGGCTTCATTGGCCGAACGGGCACCATCTTCGTGGATCAGGGTCTCAGGGCTGAGGTCGTCGTCGGTGGGCTCGTGGTCGGCGGTCGAGGCCCCGGTCAGGCCGGCGTCGCGGACACGCTGGGCGGGCAGGCGGTGCTCCAGTTCCGCCTCGGGGATGGTGTCGCCGATCTTGGCACTGGGTTCTTCATCGTCGAAATGCAGCTCCTCCATCGAGCCCATGCGGTCTTCGTTGTCATCGATGGGCTCGGGCTGCGGCGCACCGTAAGGACGTCGTGATTCGGTCATGGCTATATCCTCATACTGTTGGGGCTTAAGGGGTGGACCTGCGCCGCCGCTCAAGATTCCACTGCGAGGGATAGCCGGTATCTACGCAACACACGTGACCTCGACAGGCGGTCGTCTGTCATACCAGCGCATCATTCTTGAGGCTTCACAGCATGAACGAACTACAAGATCTGATTGATAACAACGAGCGTTGGGCCGAGGCGATCAAGCAGGAAGACCCGGACTTCTTCTCCAAGCTGGCCCGCCAGCAGACCCCGGAGTACCTGTGGATCGGTTGTTCCGACGCCCGGGTGCCGGCCAACGAGATCGTCGGCATGTTGCCTGGCGACCTGTTCGTGCACCGCAACGTGGCGAACGTGGTACTGCACACCGACCTCAATTGCCTGTCGGTGATCCAGTACGCGGTGGATGTGCTCAAGGTCAAACACATCCTGGTCACCGGCCATTACGGCTGCGGCGGCGTGCGTGCCTCGATGCAGGATCGTCAGTTGGGCCTGATCGACGGCTGGCTGCGTTCGATCCGCGACCTGTATTACGAGCACCGCGAAGCCCTGGGGCAGTTGCCGACCGAGGAAGAGCAGGTTGATCGGCTGTGCGAACTGAACGTGATCCAGCAGGTGGCCAACGTCGGCCATACCAGCATCGTGCAGAACGCCTGGCATCGTGGGCAGAGCCTGTCGATCCACGGTTGCATCTACGGCATCAAGGACGGTCGCTGGAAGAGCCTGAACGCAACCATCAGCGGCTTCGAGCAACTGCCGCCGCAATATCGCCTGCGTCCGGTCGGCGCCATCTGAGCCGAAACCGCGTAGCCGCTGCCGAAGGCTGCGGCTACAGGTTTTCGGTTTACAGGTGTGGCACTTCGGTGCTCGGCGCGGGCGCCGGGGCCTTGAGCTGTTGCAGCTGGGTCTTGATGGGCGCGGTTGCGCATTTGGCCTGGGCCTGTGGCGGGGTCAGGTCGCGGACCGAGGTGTAGAACAGCTCGCAGGTCTTGGCCTTATCGGTCACCTGCCAGGTCTGGGTACAGCGCTGCAATTGCGCGCTCGGGTCGCTGCCCGGCGTACTGCCCATGCCCGCCTGCCAGCACGCGGCGCTCAAATCCTGCCCCATCACTTTCAAGCCTGCGGCATCGGCCTTGGCCTGATCGTTGTCGTAGTTGGCCGGGTCCGCCGCGTACCAGATGTAGCTGGGGTGGTTGGAGCCCAGCACCGGCACGTTCACCCCCGGAGTGGGGCTGATCTGCCCCAGGCCCAGTACCCCGACACTGGCGCCGTATTGCTGCTTGATCCAGTTCCGCACCGGTGCGCCGAAGGCCACCATGGGCAAGGCCTTGCCGTCGGCGCTCTGGCTGACCTGCTTGACCATGCTGGTCTGGTAGTCCTTGAAGTAGTCATAGACGCCTTCCAGGTCCTTGCCGGCGCTGGAGGGCGCAGCGATGGGCGCGATGTCGACAATGGTCTGATAACCCGGTGTCTGCTCGGCGGCGATGCCGTTGGCGGTCAGCAGGGTCGCCCAGCGGTCGGTGGTGGCCGATTCCAGGTAATCCTGGGCGCGGGTCAGGGAATAGTCTGGCGGGAAGTGCAGCAACTCGACGCTTTTGCGCTGTTCCAGGGCCATGCCCAGGGGCAGGAACAGGTACCAGCTGTAGGCCCATTTACCATCGGCATTGAGCTGGCTGGCGCCCTTGTAGGCCAGGTCGCCGGCATCCAGCAGGGCCGTCAGCGGTTTGCCGTAGCCTTGGGGCACGCCGCTGATGGTCGCGTGCAGTTGCTGTTGATCGCCGCTGACCTTGACCCGGGCAGCGCTGTAGCCGTCGCGTTGCACGCTTTGGGTCAGGTAATGCTCGACGGTCTGTTCCAGGGTCCAGTTGCGAAAGCAGATCACGTTGCAATTATTGGGATAGGCGAAGAGTTGGGTCACGCGCTGGGGGCTGCCCAGGGGCACCTCTACGTCAGCGGCCAGGGCAGGTGCGCCCTGGATCAGGGCGGCGAGGCCCAGGGACAGTCCGGTGAGTTTGTTCATGCTTGGCTCCTTGTCGGCGAGAACCCCGCTTGTGCGGGGTGAATATCCACAGGGGAACACTAGCGGGTGAGCGGGAGCCGGGTAGGAAATACTTCATCACCGGCGCCGATTGCGCGGCGCCGGTGAGGGTCAGCGCTTGAATTGCAGGGCGTTGCTCAAGTCGCCCAGGGGCTTTTGCCCGCGCGCGACCATGGCGGCGTCACGTTGCTTGATGCCGTCCAGGGGCTCCAGTTGGAACACCCGGGTGATCAGGCGCAGGATCGAGGCGGTGTCGTAAATGGTGTGGTCCACCGTGCCTTTGCGGGCAAAGGGCGACACCACCAGGGCCGGGATCCGCGTCCCCGGGCCCCAGCGGTCACCCTTGGGCGGCGCCACGTGGTCCCACCAGCCGCCGTTTTCGTCGACCGTGACCACCACCACCATGTTTGACCACTGCGGGCTTTCGCGCAGCACCTTGAGCACCCGGTCGATATGCCGGTCGCCGGAGGCCACGTCGGCGTAACCAGCGTGCATATTGAGGTTGCCCTGGGGCTTGTAGAAGCTCACGGCTGGCAGCTTTCCGGCTTCGGCGTCGGCCAGGAACCTGTTGGTCCCCGATTCATCGCCCAGGCCGCCGTCGCGCAGGCGCTTGCTGCGCTCTTCGGGGTTTTCCGGGCCCTGGCGCTTGAAGTAGTTGAAGGGTTGATGGTGGTACTGGAAGTTGGGGATTTTCGGCAGGCCGGTCGAGTCCTTGAACTGGTCCAGGGTCGCTTGCCAGGCACCGCCGTACCAGGCCCAGTCGACGTTCTTTTTCGACAGCTTGTCGCCGATGTGTTCATGGGTCTGGGGCACCAGCACGCTGGGCAGGTCGGCCTTGGCGTAGTCCGGGCGCTCGGGGTCGCGGATCCAGGTCGGCCAGTAGGGCGGGGCCATGGTGTTGACCGCGTAGCCATCCGGGGTCAGGGCGCTGGGGCCGAACTGCGGCGGGCCGGTCATGGCACTGGCCGGGGATTTTTCCAGGGGCTTGAGCCGGGTGTCTTGCGGGTTGTCGCTTTGCAGGGTGGCGATCTGTGACTTGGCCACCGAATTGGCCGCATCCGGGTAGACGGGCACGGCGGCGCTGATCAGGTACTGGTGGTTGAGGAACGAGCCACCGAAGGCCCCCTGGAAGAAGTTGTCACACAGCACGAATTCCCGCGCCACGTCCCACAGTCGCAGGGAATAGCGGCTTTGCGGGTAATGGCCCATGGTCAGGGCGCCGGAGTCGGCCCAGGCGACAAAGCCGTCATTTTTGCCATCGTTGATCTGCATCTGGTTCTGATAAAACACGTGCCACAGGTCGCGGGTCACCAGGCCCAGGGGCAGGTCCTCGCCACTCGGGCCCTTGAGGGCGAACGGAGCGTTGGGCAGGTCCTGCTGGAACTGGGTTTCGATCGGGTAGGTCACCCCATCGAGGTGTTGCGGGCCGACCTGCAGGATGCCGCCCCAGATCGGCGGCAGGGTCTGCAGCAGGCTGCCGTCGCGGTCGCGCTGCTGGTAATCGCCCGGCTTCAGGGAGGACAACGGCTGCTCCAGCCCGGGGAAGTCGGCGAACAGGTTATTGAAGCTGCGGTTTTCGGCGTAGATCACCACTACGTTCTTCACTTGCTCGCGCAGGGCCTGGTCCAGTTCGGCCGGCGAGAGTGGGTGCTCCTGGGGTTTCCCCGGTTCAGCGGGCCCGCCGCAGGCGCTCAAGGTGGCGCCTACCCCCAGAACGGCAACGCCGCCAAGAAAGCGGCGGCGGCTGGTGTCGGTCAACTGTTCGGGCGCCGCGGGTTGCGCGTCGTCATGGTCTTTTTCGTCACTCATGCCAGTTCCCTGCAGGTCTTTTAGTCAATTGGTTACAAAATATTTCGGTCGAACGGTAGCAACCCAATATGACGGAAAGACTACAAAGCGGATCTAGGATGAAGCTGTAGTTGGCGGGGAAAAGTCCGAAATAGCTGTAAGCCAAATGCTGCGGTCGGCCAGCCAAGCACAGCACGGTGAGCGGGGCCCGTGCTGGGGTGGATATTCGGCAGGCCGGCTGCGACGGCACCTTTGCCGTCGCAGCCCGCTCGCCAAGCGGTCTTAGGGCAATACCGGTGGCGTATAGGCCAGGGTGGTGCCCAAGGCCCAGAGCAGCACCAGCACCAACGGCGCGTGCACCAGCAATTGCACAAAGGAAAAACCGATAAGGTCCCGGGCCTTGAGCCCAAGCACGCCCAATAGCGGCAGCATATAGAAGGGGTTGATCAGGTTCGGCAGGGCTTCGGCGGCGTTGTAGATCTGCACCGCCCAGCCCAGGTGGTATTGCAGGTCATTGGCCACCTGCATCACATAAGGCGCCTCGATGATCCACTTGCCACCGCCCGAGGGAATAAAGAACCCCAGCACGGCCGAGTACACGCCCATCAGCAGCGCGTACGTATCGTGGGAGGCGATCTGCACGAAAAAGGTCGAGATATGGTGGGCCAGGGTCTGGCCGTCGACCCCCTTGACCACCGTCATCAAGGCCGCAATCGAACCGTACAGCGGGAACTGGATCAGCACCCCGGTGGTGGTCGGCACCGCGCGCGCCACGGCATCCAGAAAGCTGCGCGGGCGCCAGTGCAGCAGGGCGCCGAGCATCAGGAACAGAAAGTTGTAGGTGTTGAGCCCGGAAATCGCGGTGATCGCCGGTTTGGTCGAGAACTCATGGAACAGCCAACCACCCGCCAGGACCACCAGGGCAATGGTCAGCAGCGGGCTGTACTCCAGCCATTCCCCGGGGCGGGTGCGCGGTTGCGGTGCCGGCATGCTGAAGCTGGGGTCGACGCCGCAGGCCTGGGCATCGCGGGCCGAATTCGGGCCGGGAGCGGTGGCGTAGGCGATGACCAGCGAGACCACGATCAATGCCAGCAGCAACACGCCGGACTGCCAGAGAAAAATGGTCTGGGTGAAGGGAATCACCCCGGTGATCGACAGGATCGACGGCGGCAGGCTGCCCGGGTTGGCCTGCAACTGCGCGGCCGACGATGACAGCCCCAGGGCCCAGACGGCCCCCAGCCCCAGGTAGGCGGCGGCACCGGCGGCGCGGTAATCCATGCGCAGGTCGGTGCGCCGGGCCAGGGCGCGCACCAGCAAGCCGCCGAATACCAGGGACAGGCCCCAGTTGAGCAAGGAGGCGACCATGGAGATCAGCGCCACCCAGGCCACGGCCGAGCGGCCGTTGTTCGGGATGCGCGCCAGTTTGTCGATCAGTTTCACCGCCGGTGGCGAACTGGCGACCACGTAGCCGCCGATCACCACAAAGGCCATCTGCATGGTGAACGGGATCAGGCTCCAGAACCCGTCACCAAACGCCATGGCGGCGTCGGTGGGCTTGGCGCCCATGGCCAGGGTGGCGAGGGCGACGATGATCACCGCCAGCGCGGCGAACACCCAGGAGTCGGGGAACCAGCGCTCGGCCCAGCTTGAACAGCGCAGGGCAAAGCGGGCGGAACGGCTGTCTTCGATGTCTGCGGACACGGAAATACCTCAAGTGTTTTTATGTTTGTCAGGAGGTCGGGCGTCAGGGCAGGAGGCGTCCGATAACTGTGCAAGAATGCGGCAATTGGGAACCACTGCAAAGGATTGAAGGACATGTCATTTCCCCCTGAAGAACGTCAGGCTCTGCTCAAGGTCAAGGGTGTCGGAGCCACCGTGGTGTCGCGCCTGGAGCAACTGGGCTTCAATTCCCTGGCGCAGTTGGCGGTGGCCGATGCCCTGGAGATCGTCACCCAGGCCGCGTCTCTGGTGGGCTCCAACTGCTGGAAAAACAGCCCCCAGGCCCGCGCGGCGATCCAGGCCGCCATCGCCATGGCCAGGGATGCCTGAGCCGGTGAGTCGTGAAACCCCCTTCGCCTATCAGGCGGTGTACCGCTACCTGGTTGAGTGGATCGACAATGCCAGCGAGGCCGAGCAGCGCCTGCCCTCGCTGCGAGCCCTGGCGCTGCGGCTGAAGGTCTCGATCTCCACCATCAAGCATGCCTACGCCTTGCTTGAAGACCAGGGGCGCATCCAGTCCCGGCCCAAACAGGGCTATTTCCGGGTGCCGCTGGCGCCGGCGCAACTGCCGGTGGATGGGCCGAGCCTGATCGACAGTGTCTATGCCCAGGCGCGCCAGCCCGGCATGTTGGCGCTGTGCAGCGATGCGCCGGGCATATTGCTGTCCCTGGAAAACCCGTTGCTGATGACCGAGCGCGAGCTCACCCGGCAATACCCGCGCTCCCAGGCGCCGCCGTTCCAGCCCTTTGGCGAACCCGAACTGCGCAGCGTCCTGGCCGAGCGCTACACCCGCTCTACCACTGACTATTGGCAGGCCGAACAGGTGTACCTGGGGCCGGACCTGCGCAGCCTGCTGGAGCTGGCGCTGCATGCCCTGGAGCTGACGGGCAGCGTGGCGCTGGTGGAGTCGCCCTGTTCCTGGGCGATGTTGCGCCAACTGCGCGCCGCCCATATCCGGGTCATCGAACTGCCTCTGGACCCTACCGGGCGTTTCGATCAACAGCAGCTGCAAGACCTCCTGCAACGTGAGCCGGTGCGCCTGGTGGTGCTGTCATCGACCTTCAGCGTGCCACACGGCAGCCTGATGCCGGCCGCCGACAAACAACGGTTGTGCCGCTGGCTGGACGAGCGGGGTATCTGGCTGTTCGAGAACGACAGCTATGGCGAGTTTTGCTTCAGCCCGGCCCCTGTGCGTTTTCGTGACTACGCCAACCCCGAGCGGCTGTTGGTGTTTGCCACGTGCGACAAGCAAATCGGCGCCGAGGCTCCGTTCAGCTACGTGCTGACCCGGGGCCATGGCCAACGCCTGCATCGGCAGTTTCTCGAGCGTGCCTTTCGCTTGTCGCCGCTGCGCCAGCAGGCCCTGGCCCGGCTGTTCAGCTCCGGGCGGGTCGACCAGCATCTGCTGAAACTGCGGGTGCTGCTGCGCGAGCGCATGGGCCAGATGCAGGGCTTGCTGCAGGAACACGCCGCCCAGCAATTGCGGGTACAGCCAGCGGCCGGTGGCGCGACCTTATGGGTCGAGGCCCTGCGCCCGGTAGAGATGTGGCAGGTGTACCAGCGCCTGCTGGCCCAGGGCCTGGTCATCGCCCCCGGGCCAATGTTCAGCCAGCAGGGCCTGTGGCGGCATCACCTGCGCCTGAGCTACACCCTCGACTGGCGCCAGGACATCCCCGGCGCCATCCAGGCCCTGGCCCAGGCAATCGATCAGGAACCCTGTTCGACTCCATAGCAGTGCCGCGCTTCGGGAAACTGCCCGTCGCGCACTTCGGCGGCAAAGCGCTCGCAGGCCTGGCTGATCAGCGCGGCGGCATCGGCGTACTGCTTGACGAAGCGCGGCACCTGCTCACCGCCCAGGCCCAGCAGGTCCTCGGTGACCAGCACCTGGCCGTCGCAGGCGGGGGAGGCGCCGATGCCGATGGTCGGCATGGCCGAGAACTCGCTGATGCGCCGGGCCACCGGTTCCGCCACCCCTTCCAGCAGCAAGCTGAAGGCGCCCGCGGCGAGGTGGGCCCGGGCGTCTTCTTCGATCGCCCGGGCCGTGGCTTCACTCATGCCCTGGGCCTTGAACCCGCCCATGGCGTTGACGTACTGCGGCATCAGGCCGATGTGGGCCATCACCGGAATGCCCCGTTGCACCAGAAACTCCACGGTCGGCGCCAGGGCCTTGCCGCCTTCGAGCTTGATCGCATCGCAGCCGGTGCGCGCCAGCACCTGGGCGCAGTTGCGGTAGGCCTGTTGCGGTGACTCCTGGTAACTGCCAAACGGCATGTCGGCGATCACACAGGCCAGGCGGGTGCTGGCGACCACGGCGCGGCTGTGGGCGATGATTTCCTCCAGGCTCATGTCCAGGGTCGAGGTGCGACCGTAGCCGACCATGGCCGTGGAGTCGCCGATCAGCACGAAGTCGACGAAGGGGTCCATCAACCGGGCCATGTGGCTGGTGTAGGCGGTCAGGGAGACGATTTTCTGCCGGCCTTTCATCGCCACCAGTTGCGGTACGGTCAGGCGGCGGGTGCGGGTATGGATGCTCATGGCGGCTTTCCTGTTCTGCTGCGGTTTGGAAAGTTGCCGATTATTGCTGCTGCTCAAGGGGATTCAATGCACAGAAATTGGCTAAAAATAGACCCAGTTACGGGTTCGGGTTGTTCCAGGCGGTTTTTGCGTAGACCATTGGCGCCTTGGTTTCTGTCCCCCCTACAGAGTGACTGCTATGCCTTTGCCTCCAGAGACGCGACCGGCACCGTTTTCCCGGTCCGACTATAAAACCCTGGGTCTCGCGGCCTTGGGTGGCGCGCTGGAAATCTACGATTTCATCATTTTCGTGTTCTTCGCCCTGACCCTCAGCCAGCTGTTCTTCCCGCCGGAAATGCCTGAGTGGCTGCGCCTGCTGCAAAGCTTCGGGATCTTTGTCACCGGCTACCTGGCGCGGCCGCTGGGCGGGATCCTGATGGCGCATTTCGCCGATCGGCTGGGGCGCAAGAAGGTCTTCAGCCTGAGCATCCTGATGATGGCGCTGCCATGCCTGCTGATCGGCATCATGCCGACCTACGCACAGATCGGTTATTTCGCGCCGCTGCTGTTGCTGGTGCTGCGGGTGCTGCAAGGCGCCGCGGTGGGCGGCGAAGTGCCCAGTGCCTGGGTGTTTGTCGCCGAGCATGCGCCGCCTGGCCATCGCGGTTATGCCCTGGGTTTCTTGCAGGCCGGGTTGACCTTCGGTTACCTGATCGGCGCGCTGACCGCGACCCTGCTGGCCCAACTGTTCACCCCGGCCGAGATTCTCGATCAGGCCTGGCGCTATCCGTTTCTGCTGGGTGGACTCTTCGGCGTGATCGGCGTCTGGTTGCGCCGCTGGCTGAGTGAAACCCCGGTGTTCATGGCCATGCAGGCACGCCGCGAAACCGACGCCGAGCTGCCGCTGCGCACCGTGCTGCGCGAGCATCGACTGGCGATGTTGCCGGCCTTGATCCTGACCTGTGTCCTGACCTCGGCGGTGGTGGTGTTTGTGGTCATCACGCCGACCATGATGCAGAAAACCTTTGGCATGACCGCCAGCCATACCTTCGCCCTGAGCAGCCTGGGCATCGTGTTCCTGAATATCGGCTGCGTGCTGGCCGGGTTGATCGTCGATCGCATCGGTGCCTGGCGCACGGTGATGCTCTACAGCCTGCTGCTGCCCCTGGGCATCGGCCTGCTGTATGCCAGCCTGATCGGCGGCAGCCAGTGGGTCGGCCTGGCTTACGCGGTGGCCGGGCTCGGCTGCGGCGTGGTCGGCGCGGTGCCATCGGTGATGGTCAGCCTGTTTCCGGCGCGGATCCGCGTGTCGGGCATCTCTTTTACCTACAACATCGCCTACGCCCTCTGGGCCAGCACCACGCCGTTGCTGTTGATCGCGCTGATGCCCTGGAGCCCATGGGTGTGCGTGATCTATTGCGTGGTGATGGGCGCGGTGGGGGTGCTCAGCGCCGGGTATTTCGGTTCGCGCCTGCCCAGTGAGACACGCTCAGCCCTGCCATCCGGCTGCTGATCCTGGCGGAACGGGCCCTCCCGGAATCGACGTATTGCGAGACTGGCCCGTGCTAGAGCCTTCGCCGAGGGCTGGCTGTTTTGACTGGCCACGGCGCTGCAAAATTGCCTTCAGCCCTGGGCGATTTACCCGCTAATCTCCCCGAAACCCGTGGCCTGCACGGGCTTTTCGGGGGCTGTCTTGATTCGATCGACGCTGTGTTCCTTGAGAGACTTTTCCACGCTGGAGCCGCTGTTGCAGATGGCCCTGGTGTCGTTCGTGCTGGGCCTGGTGTTTGCCGGTATCGAACTGTGGACCCAGAGCGCACCCGACTACGACCTGGAGGGCGCCAGCGTCGAGACCTTCAGCGCCCGGGTGCTGGAGGTGGGCCCGGGACGGATCCTGCTTGAAGAAGCCGAAGGCGGCGAGGTGCTGGCGCTGACGATTGCGCGCGGTATCAGCCAATTGAACGCGGACCCGGCACGGCTCAAGGGCCAGACCCTGACCGTCAGCCATCTGCGCCACTACCTGCTCAGTTGCGGGCGCGAGGGCGAGGCCCTGTGCCGTGCACGCTGTTCCTCGGCCAGCAGCTGCCGGGACAGTCGCCGCGAATATGAATCATCGTTGAGCATGCTGTACGGCGCGTGGGCCGTGACCTTGGCCAGCCTGGGTGCCTATGCCTGGGGACAGCGCGGCCGCAGACCCTGGCGGGTCGGGGGCGAGTGACCGGGGCGGGTCGCGGCCTTAGCTGCAGCACTCCGGCAACCAGCGGTCCAGGTCCCGCGCCCGCTCGCGGCTCAGGCGGCTGACGCAGGTATTGATCAGGGTGGTGTGGGCCGGCGTTCCCGGCTGCACGTCAAACGCCTCGACCACGCAACTGGTGTCGCGGTATTTGATCCAGGCCCGTTGGGCGTTTTTCAGTTTGCCGAGGTAATCCTGCTCCAGCAGCGGCTGGCTCTGATACTGGTGTTGCAGGCGCCCGAGCAGCGCTTGATAGCTGGCGTTGAGGGCTGCATCGGCGCGGTCCTTGTCGAGCTGCGCACAGCGCTCAAGCTGAGCGCTGAGGGTGATCCGCGAACAATCGAGGTCATCTGCCAGGGCCGCCGACGCCGCACCCAGCAGTAAGGAAAACAGAGCGATGGAGAGCCGTGAAAGCCGGAGCGGGTGCAGCATGGCATGCCCTTGCGCGGATAAAAGAGCCGGCATTCTACAGCGCCTGCCAGCGCGAGGTATGTGCCTGGCGCGCCACAGCATGCCGTGGTTTGCCCCTGCGACTGCAACCGTCCCCGAACAGCCGGGTGCCGATCAGTTAAGCGCTAGAGCGAACGAAACATAACCTGTGGCGAGGGCGCTTGCTCCCGTGGGGCCGGCCGGGGCTCCGGGGCGTAGCAGTGCCCTTTTTGGGGCCGCTGCGCGGCCCAGCGGGAGCAAGCTCCCTCGCCACCCTGACAGTGCTGGCCCTTGACTGACTGGCAGTAGGCAACAGGCCGGATAAGCGCAGGATGAGGATTGCCTCACACCGGCGCCCGGCGGCCGCTCATTCACGTTCCTCAAGCACGTAGCCGACGCCGCGCAGGGTGTGGATCAGCTTGCTGTCGAACGGGTCGTCGATCTTTGCCCGCAGGCGGCGGATCGACACCTCGACCACGTTGGTGTCGCAATCGAAATTCATGTCCCAGACAAACGAGATGATCTGCGTGCGCGACAGCACCACGCCGCTCTGGCGCATCAGCAGGTGCAGCAGGGCGAACTCCTTGGTGGTCAGGTCGATGCGCTGCTTGCCGCGAAAGGCCCGGTGCCGGCCCTGGTCCAGCTCCAGGTCGGCCACCCGCAACACATCCGGGACCGGTGGCTGTTCACTGCGGCGCATCAGGGTGCGAACCCGGGCCAGCAGTTCGGGGAACTCGAACGGCTTGACCAGGTAATCATCGGCGCCCAGGTCCAGGCCTTTGATCTTGTCGGCCAGGCGCCCCAGGGCGGTGAGCATCATGATCCGCGTGGGGCTGCTTTCGCGTATGCGCTGCAGCACGCCCCAGCCATCCAGCAGCGGCAGGTTGACGTCGAGTATCACCAGGTCGTAGGCGTGCTGCAGGGTCAGGTGCAGCCCGTCCGCGCCGTTGTTGGCGCAGTCCACGACATAGCCGCTTTCGGACAGCCCCTGATGCAGGTAATCGGCAGTTTTGGGTTCGTCTTCGATAACCAGGATGCGCATGCTGAGTGAGATCTCGGAGTTGAAAGGCAGTTGCGACTTGAATACGTGATGCCGGCCTACCCCTGGTCGTTGTGATTTTGGTGGGGGATCAATCATCGGCCGCCGAGGCATTTCCGGATGCGAAATACACCGCAGGGAAGGCGTCGATTCGGCGCTGTTTGAGGGGGCGGATACTAATACAGAACCTTGAGCCAGAGCCTTGGCTAACGGATTTGTAATCTTTGCGCCACCCTGTTGATAAGTACCCGACGCTACATTTGGCCGGCATTCAATACCCTCCCTTTT
The DNA here is from genome assembly GCF_000416215.1 of Pseudomonas sp. CF161. Lineage (NCBI taxonomy): Bacteria > Pseudomonadati > Pseudomonadota > Gammaproteobacteria > Pseudomonadales > Pseudomonadaceae > Pseudomonas > Pseudomonas sp. CF161. The sequence continues at coordinate 201,204 of NZ_ATLP01000083.1, read as the reverse complement.
AATGATTGAGCGGGGCGCGGTGTTGACTCAGCAGGCCGGTGCGAATGCCTTGGATGATTGGCCGGTCTCTGCTGTTTCAACCGTTGCGGCAACACTGCTTGTGCACAGGCCTGAATCAGTTATGCCCATCACCATGAGAATTTCCCTGCGGCGCCTGGTGGCCCTGTCTGGCGCCCTGTTATTGGCCAGCGTGGCGCTCGAACAAGCCCGGGCCGCCGAAGCATTGAGCCTGGACCAGGCCCTGCAGACCGCCGTCGCCAACAACCCGGAGCTGGCCGCGGCGCGCTGGGACGTCGAGATTGCCCAGGGTGCCCGACAACAGGCCGGACTTATCCCCAACCCGGTGCTGACGCTGGATGCCGAGGACACTCGCCGCGATTCGCGCACCACGGCCATCAAGATCAGCCAGACCCTGGAACTGGGAGGCAAGCGCGGGGCACGGATCGACGTCGCCAGCCGTGGCCAGGACGCGGTGGACCTGGAGCTGGAACGGCGGCGCAATCTGCTGCGCGCTGACGTGATCGAGGCTTTTTATGCGGCCTTGCGTGCCCAGGAGCGCAGCCAGTTGGCCGAACGGTCCCTGGCCCTGGCCGAGCGCGGCCTGAACGTGGCCCAGGGCCGGGTGACCGCGGGCAAGGCGTCGCCGGTGGAAGCGGCCCGGGCGCAGGTGCAGCTGTCGCAGATGCGCCTGGAGTCCAACCGCGCGCACATGGATCAGGGCAACGCCTATCGGCGCCTGGCCACGGTCAGTGGTGCATCCACTGTGGGCTTCAGCGCGGTTCAGGCCCCATCTCAGGTGCTGCCGAGCGTGCCGGCTTCCAGCGCGTTGCTGGCTCGGCTGGAGCAGACGGTCGAATTGCGCCTGGCCGAGATGGCGATCGTGCAGGGGGAAGCGGCCCTGGGCCTGGAAAAGTCCCAGCGCATTCCCGACCTGGATATCAGCCTGGGCAGCCAGTACGACGCCAGCGCTCGCGAGCGGGTCAACCTGGTGGGGCTGTCGATGCCGATTCCGTTGTTCAACCGCAACCAGGGCAATGTGCTGTCGGCCGCGCGCCGTGCCGACCAGGCCCGGGACCTGCGCAACGCCGCCGAGCTGCGCCTGCGCGGTGAAACCCGCGAGGCCCTGGACCAGTGGGCCACGGCCGAGAACGAGGTGCAGTCGTTCAACCGGGTGATTCTGCCCGCTGCGCAAAACGCCGTGGACAGCGCCACCCGTGGCTTCCAGATGGGCAAGTTCAACTTCCTCGAAGTCCTCGACGCCCAGCGCACCCTGATCGAGGCCCGCAGCCAATACCTGATGGCGCTGGCGCAAACCACCGAGGCCTGGGTGCGCATCGAGCGCATCTACGGCGACCTGACGCTGCTTGACCGCAGCCGCTGACAACCCATTGCCGCTGAGCGTGCGCAATCCCTGGCGCAATTTCTGGAGCAGCGCCGCCAGCTGTTTTCCATCACTGCAAACCTTAGGCGCCGCAGCGTTGTTCGCCGGCGGCACAGCGTTTTTTCAGGAGCACCCATGAACAACAAACGAAGCATTGCCATCGCCTTCGGCCTGGTCGCAGCGCTGGGCCTGGCCGGGCTGCTGTTGCAGCAACGGGCCGAGGGCCAGGCGCCTGCGGCCAGCGTCGAACCCGCGCCTGAAGAGCATGCCGAGGAAGAGGGCCTGCTCGAACTCAGCGCACAGCAGATTCAAGCCGCCGGGATCGAACTGGCCGAGGCCCAGCCGCGTCGCCTCAGTACCTTGCTGGCGCTGCCGGGCGAGGTGCGTTTCGACGAAGACCGCACCTCGCACATGGTGCCGCGTGCCGCCGGGGTGGTGGAGTCGGTGCAGGTCAGCCTGGGCCAGGCGGTCAAGCGCGGCGACCTGTTGGCGGTGATCGCCAGCCAGCAGATCTCCGATCAGCGCAGCGAACTGGCCGCCGCCGAGCGCCGGGTGCAACTGGCCCGCACCACCTTCCAGCGCGAGCGCCAATTGTGGGTCGAGCAGATTGCCGCCGAGCAGGATTACCTGTTGGCCCGCCAGGCGCTGCAAGAGGCCGAGATTGCCCAGGCCAATGCGCGGCAGAAGATGAATGCCCTGAGCGGCAGCGCCCAGTTGGTGGGCGGCAACCGCTATGAAATGCGCGCGCCATTCGACGCCGTGGTGGTGGAAAAACACCTGAGCCTGGGCGAGGTGGTCAATGAGTCCAGCGCCGCCTTCACCCTGTCCGACCTGTCCCGGGTCTGGGTCACGTTTGGCGTGTTTCCCAAGGACCTGGACAAGGTCCGGGTTGGCCAGGCGGTGACCGTCAGTTCCACTGAACTGGGGACCCAGGTGCAGGGCCAGGTGGCCTATGTCGGCAGCCTGCTCGGTGAGCAGAGCCGTACCGCCACGGTCCGGGTCAGCGTCGCCAACCCCCAGGACACCTGGCGCCCGGGCCTGTTTGTCGCGGTGCAGGTGGCCACCGACAGCTATGAGGCGGCGGTCACGGTGCCTCAGGCGGCGATTCAGACCGTGGAAGGGCAACCCTCGGTGTTCGTACGGGTCGACCACGGCTTCATGGCCCAGGCGGTGGTGGCCGGAGCCAGTCAGGACGGCGTGGTTGAAATCAAGCAGGGCCTGGCGGCCGGAGCCCAGGTGGCCAGCAACGGCAGCTTCACCCTCAAGTCCGAACTGGGCAAAGGCTCGGCCGAACACAGCCATTGAATGGCCCCTCATAGAGTGATTTCCCATGTTTGAACGCATCATTCAATTCGCCATCGAGCAGCGCATCATCGTCTTGCTGGCGGTGCTGCTGATGGCCGGGGTGGGCATCGCCAGTTATCAGAAACTGCCGATCGACGCGGTGCCGGACATCACCAACGTGCAGGTGCAGATCAACTCGGCGGCGGCCGGGTTCTCACCGCTGGAAACCGAGCAGCGCATCACCTTTCCCATCGAGACTGCCATGGCCGGCCTGCCCGGGTTGCAACAGACCCGCTCGCTGTCGCGCTCGGGGTTGTCCCAGGTGACGGTGATCTTCAAGGACGGCACCGACCTGTTCTTCGCCCGGCAACTGGTCAACGAACGCCTGCAGGTGGCGCGCGAGCAATTGCCGGCGGGCGTCGAGGCACTGATGGGGCCGATCTCCACCGGGCTCGGGGAAATCTTCCTGTGGACCGTGGAGGCCGAGGAGGGCGCGCTCAAGGACGACGGGACAGCCTACACGCCGACCGACCTGCGGGTGATCCAGGACTGGATCATCAAACCGCAATTGCGCAACGTGCCCGGGGTGGCCGAGATCAACACCATCGGCGGCTTTGCCAAGGAATACCAGATCGCCCCCGACCCCAAGCGCCTGGCCGCCTACCGCCTGACCCTGAACGATCTGGTGACGGCCCTGGAGCGCAATAACGCCAACGTCGGCGCCGGTTATATCGAGCGCAGCGGCGAGCAATTGCTGATTCGCGCCCCGGGCCAACTGGCCTCGATCGACGACATCGCCAACATCGTGATCAGCAGCAGCGACGGCACGCCGATCCGCGTGAGCAATGTGGCCCAGGTCCAGATCGGTCGCGAGTTGCGCACCGGCGCTGCCACCGAGAACGGGCGCGAGGTGGTGCTGGGCACGGTGTTTATGCTGATCGGCGAAAACAGCCGCAGCGTGTCCCAGGCCGTGGCGAAAAAACTCGAAGAGATCAACCGTTCGCTGCCTGCTGGGGTGGTGGCGGTCACGGTGTACGACCGCACCAACCTGGTGGAAAAAGCCATCGCCACGGTGAAGAAAAACCTCTTCGAAGGCGCGTTGCTGGTGATCGTGATTCTGTTCCTGTTCCTGGGCAATATTCGCGCGGCGCTGATTACCGCGATGGTGATCCCGCTGGCGATGCTGTTCACCTTTACCGGGATGTTCAGCAACCGGGTCAGTGCCAACCTGATGAGCCTGGGGGCCCTGGATTTCGGGATTATCGTCGACGGTGCGGTGGTGATCGTCGAGAACGCCATTCGCCGCCTGGCCCATGCCCAGCGTCACCACGGCCGCATGCTCACCCGCTCCGAACGCCTGCATGAAGTGTTCGCCGCAGCCAAGGAGGCGCGGCGGGCGCTGATCTTCGGCCAGCTGATCATCATGGTGGTGTACCTGCCGATTTTCGCCCTGACCGGGGTCGCCGGAAAAATGTTCCACCCCATGGCCTTTACCGTGGTGATTGCGCTGCTGGGGGCGATGATTCTCTCGGTGACCTTCGTCCCGGCGGCCATTGCCCTGTTTGTCACCGGCAAGGTCAAGGAAGAAGAAAACCTGGTCATGCGCAGCGCGCGCCGGGCTTACGCACCGGTGCTCGATTGGGTCATGGGCAACCGCTCCCTGGCATTTGCTCTGGCGGTGTTGGCCCTGGTCGGGTCCGGGGTAGTGGCGAGCCGCATGGGCAGTGAATTTATCCCCAGCCTCAGCGAAGGCGACTTCGCCCAGCAAGCCCTGCGCGTGCCGGGCACCAGCCTCACGCAATCGGTGGAGATGCAGCAGCGCCTGGAGCGGACCCTGATGGCCCAGGTGCCGGAAATCGAGCGGGTGTTCGCCCGCACCGGCACTGCGGAAATCGCCTCCGACCCGATGCCGCCGAACATCTCCGACAGTTACCTGATGCTCAAGCCCAAGGCGCAATGGCCGGACCCGGACAAGTCGCGGGAAACCCTGATCGCGGATATCCAGCGTGCCAGCGCGATAGTGCCGGGCAGTGCCTATGAGCTGTCGCAACCCATTCAGCTGCGCTTCAACGAGCTGATTTCCGGGGTGCGCAGCGACGTCGCGGTCAAGGTCTTTGGCGATGACATGGCGGTGCTCAACAGCACTGCCGCCGAGATCGCCGAGACCTTGCAGAAGCTCGAGGGCGCCTCGGAGGTCAAGGTCGAGCAGACCACCGGCCTGCCGGTGCTGACCATCAATATCGACCGCGACAAGGCCGCGCGTTTCGGCCTCAACGTCGGCGACGTGCAGGACACCATTGCCGTGGCCGTGGGTGGGCGCCAGGCCGGCACGCTGTACGAGGGCGACCGGCGCTTCGACATGGTGGTGCGCCTCTCGGATGCCTTGCGCACCGATATCGACGGGCTGTCGCGGCTGCTGATCCCGACCCCGGCCCGGGCGGGCAGTGATTCCGGGCAGATCGGCTTTGTCGCGCTGTCGGAGGTGGCCAGCCTGGACCTGGTGCTGGGGCCGAACCAGGTCAGCCGCGAAAATGGCAAGCGCCTGGTGATCGTCAGCGCCAACGTGCGTGGGCGTGACATTGGCTCGTTTGTCGACGAGGCCACGCGACGGATTGCCGAAGAAGTGAAAGTCCCCGCCGGCTACTGGACCAGTTGGGGTGGGCAGTTCGAACAACTGCAGGAAGCCACCCAACGCCTGCAGGTGGTGGTGCCGGTGGCGCTGCTGCTGGTGTTTGGCTTGCTGTTCATGATGTTCAACAACCTCAAGGACGGCCTGCTGGTGTTCACCGGCATTCCCTTTGCCCTCACGGGCGGGATCATGGCGCTGTGGCTGCGGGACATTCCGCTGTCGATCTCGGCCGGGGTGGGCTTTATTGCCCTGTCCGGGGTGGCGGTGCTCAACGGCCTGGTGATGATTGCGTTTATCCGCAACCTGCGTGAACAGGGAAGGCCCTTGGCGCTGGCGATCAACGAAGGCGCACTGACCCGCCTGCGCCCGGTCCTGATGACCGCGCTGGTGGCGTCCCTGGGCTTCATCCCCATGGCCCTGGCCACCGGCACCGGCGCCGAAGTCCAGCGCCCGCTGGCCACCGTGGTCATCGGCGGCATCCTCTCCTCGACCATCCTCACCCTCCTGGTCCTGCCCGCCCTCTACCACTGGGCGCACCGCAAGGAAGAGCAGGTAACCACCTGACCGTAGCCGCCGGACGCTGCCCCTCAAAAACGCCGTGATGACACCTGACACCACACGGCGCTTTTCCGGGGCTGCGGTAACCGCGATGGTGTTAGCGCCAGGCGGCATCCCATAGGGGGTATTCGCCTACCCGTCGTGCCAGCCCCGCACGCACGGGGTTGAAGATGATGTAACGGGCGATGGTTTTAAGGTCTTCGTCCTGGCGTACGGCGCGTTGGTGGTAACCCTTTTGCCAGACGTGGCCGTGGCTGTGGGTTGTGTGATTAAGGCTCAAGCTGCTTCTGGACTTGAGCGGGCACATAACCACACCAAGCGAGCGCGCCTGCAACTCGAACAGCCAATGAATGTGGACGGGTATGACCACCCAGGCCAGGGAGTGTGTATGCCCGGCTTGGTCCTGCCTGCGCAGCTGGTCGATCACCAGGTGCCCCAGGTGAACGTCGCGCAATATAGGTTTTCGCTGATTTGTCACGGCCGTTAGGGAATAGACCTGGCTGATTTGTGAGTGGCGCACCTTGAGCAGGTGATACCCCTTGGTTCGGAAAAACACTCCCTTGCCCTTCAGAGCGGGTGCATGAATCTTCACCCTAGTTCCGGGACCTCCTGTTAACAGAAGTAACCGTTAAGCAGATATTTCCTGTAGCCGCTACAGGCGCCGGACGAAAAACCGAGGGCAAAAAAAAACGCCCCTGATGGGGCGTTAAAAATTCATCTCTTTCCAAAGGAGCATCCAAAAACGCTTCAGAGATGAATGTGCTCTGGAGAACCTGCGTCAGATTTTTTCGTCAGCCGCGGAGGGCTTCGGGGCGCTGGGTTCGGCTCTGTCTTCGCTGCCACTGGCGGCGACTTGCTGGTTGTTGTCGCCGTGGATCTGTTCCTGTCCGAGCAGGAAGCTATCCCGTTCCAGCTGGGAGCGTTCGCTGCCATCAGCGGCCAGTGCGGCGGTGGTGATCGTGGCCAGAAGGCCGATCAAAAACAGTTGGGCAGGCTGCATGCTATGACTCCTGTAAAGGGCCCTGCCGGCAGCGGAAAGGCTGCGGGCTTGAACCTGTTCTGGAGTATATGGAGCGCAACCTAACGAGAAGGTGAGGCCGATATTACAGTTCTGAAAGGTGTGAGTCTGTGAAGAAGTTTTAACGTCGGGCAGGCACCAAACCTGCCCGGCGCAAGGCTTAGAGAATCGCCAGCGGGTACTCGACGATCAGGCGAAATTCCTCGAGGTCGGACTCAAAGCGGCTGGAGCGAATCGTCGCCTGGCGGATGCGCAGCGACAGGTCCTTGAGGCTGCCTTCCTGCACCACGTACTTGGCTTCGATGTCGCGCTCCCAGCGGCGCTGGTCGGTCAACGGGTCGCCCGCCGCATCGCGACGCATGTACACCGAATTGGCGTTGCTGTAGTCGGCGCCGGTGCCTTTGGCGTAGCGGGTCATGAACGACAGGCCGGGAATGCCGAAGGTCTGCATGTCGAGGTCGTAGCGCACCATCCACGACCGTTCCTTGGGCGAATTGAAGTCGCTGTACTGGATCGAGTTGTCGAGGAAAATCGAGTCCGACTGGCGCAGGTAGTCGAAGTCGTCATCGCCATTGTTGCGCTGGTGGGACAGGGCCAGGGTATGGGCGCCGTAGGTTGCGCCGACCTTGGCGCTCCAGATGTTGTTGTCGAATTCGCCAAGCAGTTTTTTGCCCTCGTCGACGGCCTTGTAGTAGTTGAAACCGGCGAACAGCGCGAGATTCTCGGTGAGCGGATAGTTCGCGGCGGTGCCGAAGTAGTGCTGGTCCCAGGCGTCTTTCAGGCGGCTGCTGTAGAGGCTGAAACTGAGGTTGGGGTTGAGCTGATAATCGCCGCCGAAGTAGCCGACCCACGGCGAGTCGACCTTGCCCGCGTAGAAGGTCGCGAAGCCATCGCGCATGCCGCTGCTGTCGGGCTGGCTCATGGCGTGCAGCCGTCCGCCTTGCAGGGTCAGGCCATCGAGGCTGGTGTTTTCAACGGTGGCGCCGCGAAAGCTCTCGGGCAGCAGCCGCGAATCTCCGTAGTGCACCACCGGGGTTTTCGGGAACACGTCGCCCACCCTTACCACCGTGTCCAGCAGGCGCATTTTTGCCGCGCCACCGACCTTGGCGTATTCGTCAGCCGGGCGATTGTCGCTGTCGACCGGCAGCACGCCGAACGAGCCGCCCCCGCCGCTGCGCCCGGCGCCCGAGTCGAGCTTGAAGCCGTACATGGCAAATGCATCCAGGCCCAGGCCGACCGTGCCCTGGGTAAAGCCGGATTCGAAACGGCCGATCAGCCCCTGGGCCCAGGCCTCGGAGTAACCGTTGCCGGTGGGGCTGGACTGGCCTTTGCGGTCATCGCGATTGAAGTAGAAGTTACGGGCCAGCACGTTGAGGCTGCTGCCTTCGATAAAGCCTTCGGGCTTGTCGTCGGCCGCATTGACCGACACCGGGCCAAGCCCCAGTGCCGCGCAAAAAACGGACAACGACAAGCGGGTTTGAGTACGCATGGATTTCGCTCCTGAAGGGTGGCAGCTATCAACTTTCTTATCGTCAGAGACGTTCTTATTGGTCTGCTCGCGGCCGCGCTAAAAGCCGCACGGCGAGCCAGCGCGGATAGTTGCAAACGGCAGATAACCCGGGAGTGACGGGCGGATTACAATTTTGCAAGACCGGCAGGCAGCACCGCACCTGCGCTTGGGAAAAACGCGCTGTTTTCGGGGCGGGCACGGGAGGGCGGAGCGGGATGACAGAAATGTAAGGCGGCCGAGATCCTCCTGACAGGGTCGGCTGGCTATCCTCGCCAGCGTCATCCAGACGAGGAAACCGTCATGAAAGCAATCCAGTCAGTGATCGCCGCGTGGGTAGTGGGCCTGTCATCCGTGGCGTGGGCCGAGGGCGGCAGTGAGCGCACATTCCAGCGGGCGATGGAGGCGAACCAGCAAGCCATGGAGCGCTACGCCACACAGCAGGGCAAGCCGGTGCCGAAGGTCGAGTCCTATCGATATGGCATGAACCTGGATATTTCCCGGGTGGTCAGCATGACCCCGCCGCTCAAGTCCTGTGGCCTGGTGCCCTCGCGCATGACCTACGAGGACTCCGCCGGGCAATTGCGGACCGTCGAATATCAAGTGCAGGGCCAGTGCCGCAACAACGGCAGCTAACCCCGCGTGCAGGCTTCAATCTTCGGTGGTTTCGTGGGGCGCCGGGGCCGGTTCGAGGGCGACGATCATGTCCACTTCCACCGATGCATTTTTCGGCAACTGGTACACCCCCAGGGAGGTGCGAGTGTGCACCCCGGCCTCGGCGAACACCGAATACAGCAGGTCGGACGCCGCGTCGGCGACTTCGCTCTGTTGGGTGAAGTCGGCGGCGCTCTGCACATAGACGTTGATGCGCAATATCTGCTTGATGCGCTGCAGGTCCCCCAGGGTTTGCTGGAGAATGGCCAGCGCGCGCAGAGTGCAGATCCGGGCCGCGTGCCGGCCCTGCTCCAGGGAGACCTCGGCACCGACCCGGCCGACCACCATCACCGTGTTGTCGATGCGCGGAATCTGGCCACTGACGTACACCTCGTCGCCATGTTGCACGGTGGAGACATAGTTGCCGCCAATCCGCATCTCCCCCGCGAAACTGTGGCCGACGCGGGCTGCAGCCTGGTCGAAAAGCGCCTTGCGTGAATCATCCATTACTCAACTCCGTCGATCAGCGTGGATTGTGCCGGGCACGACTATAACCTCTGCCTGATGCCAGGCAAGAGGTCTGTTCGGGCGCCGGAATGTGGCCGGTACGCCGCTTGAAAGTATTTTTGTCAGACAAATCTCGATAGCTCTTCAGAAAAAACTTTCAGCGCCGATGGTTAGCTCAGAACTGCCACTTATTTCAGTCCATCGGTGCACCCCATGTTCAACAAACGCTTGAAGCAAGAGCTGTCGGCTCTTCGCGAAGAACTCTCGAGCCTGCAGCAAGTCAAGGAAAGCCTCGAAAGCGAGATGATGGTTATCACCCTGGATGCCGATGGACGGATTCACTCGGTCAACCACAACTTCGCTCAGGAGATGCTCTACAAGAGTGCCGATCTGCTCGGCCGCTCCCTGGAAGACCTGGTGCCGGAGCATGTTCGAAGCGATGAGTTTCACAAGCGTTTCAAGGTGTCCTTGACCCGTGGCGAACACTTCGCCGGCGCGGTGCGCCTGTTGCGCGGCAATGGCCAGGAAGCCTGGCTGCGCTCCATCTCGCAGCCGATTCGTGACTCGGCCGGGCGGATCAAGTATTTCGCGATTTACTGCAGCGACCTGACCCGCACCATCGAGGCCTCGCGCGAGCACGAAAACCTGATCGGCGCCCTGGTCCGCTCCACCGCGGTGATCGAGTTCGACCTCAATGGCCACGTGCTGTCGGCCAACGAGCGCTTCCTCAAGGGCATGGGCTACACCCTGGCGCAGATCCAGGGCAAGCATCACCGTATGTTCTGTGAGCCGCAGGAGTACAACAGCGCCGAGTACCAGGCGTTCTGGAAGCGCTTGAACAATGGCGAGTTCGTTGCCGAGCGCTTCAAGCGGATCGACAGCCATGGGCGCGTGGTGTGGCTCGAGGCCTCCTACAACCCGGTGCTCGACGCCAACAACAAGCTGTACAAGGTGGTGAAGTTCGCCACTGTGATCACCGATCAGGTCAATCAGGAAATAGCCGTCGCCGAAGCGGCCAACATTGCCTACAGCACCTCGCTGCAAACCGACAATAGCGCCCAGCGTGGCACCACAGTGGTGACCGAGGCGGTGAACGTGATGCGCGATCTGGCCAAGCACATGCAGCAGGCCGGCGACGGGATCGAGGCACTGAATGAGCAGTCGCTGGTGATCGGCACCATCGTCAAGACCATCAGCGGGATTGCCGAGCAGACCAACCTGCTGGCGCTCAACGCCGCCATCGAAGCGGCGCGCGCCGGTGAGCAGGGGCGTGGGTTTGCGGTGGTGGCGGACGAGGTGCGGCAATTGGCGTCGCGCACCAGCAAGGCCACCGAAGAGATCGTTGCCGTGGTGCGTCAGAACCAGGACATGGCCCGCGATGCAGTGGCCTTGATGGCCGAAGGTCAAAGCCAGGCCGAGCAGGGCCTGGCCCTGGCCGCCGAAGCCGGTACGGTGATTGTCGAGATCCAGGACGGCGCGCAAAAGGTCGTGAGCGCGGTCGGGCAGTTCGCCAACCAACTCTCCACCTGAGCCCGGGCCCAGGCCCATCCAACCCGCGTACGGCCCTGCACCGACGCGGGTTTTTTATCGCCTGGGCCCGGGGCTGGCCCTGGCCGATTACAGATCCCGCTACAATCGCGCTTTTGCCCAAGGAGCCAGCATGAGCCCATCCCAGCGTCGTCCGGTGCCGTTGTCCAAGGCCTATCGCCTGCTCAACCATGGCCCCACCGTACTGGTCAGCGCCGCCCACGACGGGCAGCGCAACATCATGGCCGCCGCCTGGGCCATGCCCCTGGATTTCGAGCCGCCGAAAGTCGCGGTGGTGCTCGACAAGTCCACCTGGACCCGCCAGTTGCTGGAGGCCGCAGGCACCTTCGTGCTTAACGTGCCCTGCGCGGCCCAGGCCGATATCGTGCAGACCGTCGGCTCCACCTCGGGCTTGGAGCTGCAACAGGGCGGTGGCGATAAATTCCAGGCCTACGGGCTACAGACCTTTGCCGCTGAACAGGTCGAGGCGCCGCTGCTGGAAGGGTGCGTGGCCTGGCTCGAATGCCGGCTGTTGCCCGAGCCGCACAACCATCAGCAATACGACCTGTTCCTGGCCGAGGTGATTGCCGCCCAGGCAGACTCGCGGGTGTTCAGCGACGGGCGCTGGCACTTCGAAGGGCATGATGCGCTGCGCACTTTGCACCACGTGGCCGGTGGCCATTTCCTCACCATCGGCGCGCCGCTCGACGGTCAACTGCTGAAGCCATGAACCCGCTACCGCCGTGATCAGGACCTGAACTCGCGGCGCAGCAGCGACAGTTGCAACAGGTCATGATGTCGGCCCGCCCAGTACCCGGCCTCGCGCAACCGGCCTTCCTGCTCGAACCCCAGGCGCTCCAGCAGGTGCAGGCTCGCCTGGTTCTGCGGGTGCACCAGGGCTTGCACGCGGTTCAACTGCATCTGTGCAAAACCCCAGGCCAGGACCGTGCGCAAGGTTTCGCCCATGATCCCCCGGCCCCTGGCGTCGGGAGCCAGGGCGAAGGCGACAAAGCAGCTGCGGTACTCGCGGCTCCATTTGAACAGGCCGCAGTCGCCGAGCAACTGGCCGTCCTGCCGGCATTCAATGCCCCAGCGGGTGCCGGGGGTGGCTTGCTGGCGCCAGGTGGCGAAGGTCTCGATCAGCGCCTGGGCCTGAGCCAACTCGGTAAGCGGGTCGCTGCCCAGCCATTGCATGGCCTGGGCGTCGCCATACATTTCGAGCAGCCTTGGCGCGTCTTGCGGCGTCAGTTCGCGCAGCAGCAGGCGCCGGGTTTCGCAGGTGGGGAAGTCGTTCACGCAAGGTCCTTGTCGCGGGGGATTCACGCGGGATAGCCGCCCAGGCGGGTGATGGTGAATGTCACGTATTCGCCGATCAGTGCCGGGTCGCTGGAGCGCACCACATCTTCGACCTGCAGCACCGCGCAATCGACCACCACCGGCGCGACGCTGACGATCCGGCCGTAGGCCTGGTAACGCCAGCCAGCGAGGTGCTCCAGGCCCTGGCGCTGCGGGTGCCCGGGGGAAAATATCTGCGCCCATGACTGGTTTTCGTCCAGCTCGGCCGAGAACTCGAAGTCAAAGCTGTCGCCGACCTGGGGCATGGTCTCGGCGCTGACGCTGAACTCATCCATGACGATAAAGCGCTGGCCTTGCACCTCCAGGCACGCTTCCAGGTAGGGACCATCGGTGGCAATCAGGGTGGCGCGGACCATTGAACTCTCCTTGTTTGATTAACGATGCAGCGACGCTTCAGCAGGCCGCGAGGCCCAGGGCCCGGGCGAAGGCCTGCAGCTTGGGCGCGCACTGGCGCGAGGGTGGATAGACCAGCGACAAGCTGCGGCTGCACCCGGAAAACCCCTCGAGGATCGGCACCAGGCGGCCGTCGGCCAAGGCGTCGTCGACCGCAAAGCTCATGACCTGGGCAATGCCGAAGCCGCCCAGCACGCCTTCCACCAGGGCATCGCCGATGTCGAAGATCAAGCGGCTGGGCACGCTGATCTCACGCAGCTTGCCGCCTTGCATGAACTGCCAATCCACCAGCCGTCCGCTGCGCAGGTTACGCACGGTCAGGCAGTTGTGCTGCTGCAATTGTTCCAGGGTCTGTGGGGTGCCGTGGCGCGCGAGGTAGTCCGGCGCGGCCACGGTGACCCAGTGCAGGGCCGGCAACGGGCGGGCGATCAGGCGCTGGTCCTGGATCTCGCCGGTGCGCAATACCGCATCGAAGCCCTCGTCGATGATGTCCACCAGGCGGTCGGTCATCACCGCCTCGATGCACAGCTCGGGGTGGCGCGCGGTGAGCTGGCCGATCAGCGGCATCACCACCTTGCGCCCGAACAGCGACGGGGTGCTGATTTTCAGCAGCCCGGTGGGTGAGTCGCGGCGATCCAGCAGCAGGTGTTCGGTGTGGGCCAGTTCCGCCAGCAGCGGCGCGGCGCGCTCCACCAGCACCTGGCCATCGGGGGTCAGGCTGACGCTGCGGGTATTGCGCTGCAACAGGCGCACCCCCAGTTGCTGCTCAAGGCGCGAAATAGCCCGGGACAGCCCGGACTGGGTCAGCCCCAGGTCGCCGGCGGCACGGGTGAAACTGCGGGTTTCGGCGACCCGCACCAGCAGGCGAACGGCATTGAGATCCATGATTTAAGTCATTACTGAAAGCGTGTGCAGCGTATTTATCATTTAACGCGCATCAATGACACTGGCCGCCGCTTTTTCCACACAAGGATTTCCCCATGCCCGCTTCTCTTGCGGCCAAGCCCTCGGGCTGGATGCTGTTGTTGCTGGCCACAGCGCAACTGATCATCGCCCTGGACGCCACTATCGTTTTTATCGCCTTGCCGGAGATTGGCCAGGAGCTGGGGTTTTCCGCGCAGCAATTGCAGTGGGTGGTCAGTGCCTACAGCGTGGCGTTTGGTGGCTTCCTGCTGCTTGGTGGGCGTGCATCGGACCTGCTGGGCAAGCGCCGTTTCTACATCATCGGCCAGGCGCTGTATGCCCTGGCGTCCCTGGCGGGTGGCCTGGGTGGCAGCGCGTTGTTGCTGGTGCTGGCGCGGGCGGTGCAGGGCGTGGGCGGGGCGATGCTGTTCCCGGCGACCCTGGCGCTGATCAATAGCCATTACGCCGAAGGCCCGGCGCGCAACCGGGCCTTTGCCGTGTGGAGCGCGGCGTCGGCTGCGGGGCTGGCCCTGGGGGCACTGCTTGGCGGTGTTCTCACGCAGTGGTGGGGCTGGGAAGCGGTGTTCCTGGTCAACGTGCCCCTGGCGGGCGCCTGCGCTTTGCTGGCCCGGCGCTGGATTCCGGCCGATGGGCGCCGCGCCCGTGGGCGGCAGTTCGATTTACCCGGCGCGCTGAGCGTGACCCTGGGGGGCACCTTGCTGGTGTTCGCCATCGTCCAGGGGCCGGAGTGGGGCTGGGCGGCGCCGGCCACCCTGGGTTGTCTCGGGCTGGCAATGGCCTTGCTCGGGCTGTTCGCCTGGATCGAGCACCGGGGCCGCGATCCGCTGATGCCGCTGCGCCTGCTCAGGCACCGCTCGCTGTGCATGGCCATGGTCCAGACCGCGTTGTTCATGAGCAGTTTTGGCGTGCAGTACTACTTCCTGACTCTGTATTTCCAACAGGTCTATGGCTACAGCGTATTGAACAGCGGCCTGGCGTTCTTGCCCTCGACCCTGGTCTGCACCTTTGGCATCTGGCTGGCCGAGCGCTCGCTGCTGCGGTTCAGCCTGCGCAGTACGTTGGTCAGCGGGTTGCTGGCTGGCGCCCTGGGCATCGGCCTGGTGTACCTGGCGCTGCCCACGGGGGCGGGTTACTGGAGCCTGCTGCCCGGGGTGATCGTGCTGAGCATCGGCCAAGGCATGACCTGGACCGCGATGTGGGTCTCGGCCGGGCAGGGCATTGCCGCCGGCGAACAGGGCGTGGCCGCGGGCATGGCCTCCACCAGCCAGCAGATCGGCGGCGCCCTGGGCCTGGCGTTGCTGGTGTCCCTGGCCAACACCGTCAGCGTCGACGGCGGCCTGGCCTACGGCCTGCAACTGGCGGTTGGGGTCAGTGCCCTGCTGGCATTGCTGGGCGCACTGTTGGCGTTGGGGCTGCGCAGCCCGCTGCCAGCGCCTGCGCCCGTGGGTGCAGCGCACGGCAGCTGAGCGCGGGGCTTAGATCCACACGTCATTGGCGGCGGTGCGTTCGCCGCCTTCATGGCCGGTGTTGCGCACGCCCTTGGGTTCGATCAGCAGCAGTTTCACTTCGTGCTCGGCAAACGGTTTGTGCTTGAGGCCCTTGGGCACGACAAACATCTCCCCCGGGTTGACGAACACCTGGCCATCGGGGAAGTCGATCCGCAGCTGGCCTTCGAGGACGATAAAGGTCTCGTCGGTGTCCAGGTGGTCGTGCCAGATGAAATCCCCCAGCAGCTTCACCAGCTTGAACTGGTAGTCGTTCATTTCGGCGATGACCTTGGCTTGCCAGTGTTCGCTGAACAGGCTGTGCTTCTGCGCGAAGTTCAGGCTTCGGTAGGGCAGGGTCGAGATGGGGCGGGTGGTCGTGGTCATGGCGCGGTTCCGGGCAATTGATTCTTGAGTGCCCAGAGTAGCCAGCGGCCTTTTGCGCTTCTTGTACGATTGTGCGTGGCTCAGCGGCCGTGCATTTTCAGCCAGCGGGCCGGGGGCAGGCCGTAGGTCTTGCTGAACTGGCGGGTCATGTGGCTCTGGTCGGTAAAACCGGCCATCAGCGCTGCGCTGACCAGCGACTGGCCCTGCATCAACAGGGCGCGCACCAGGTCCAGGCGGCGCATGGTCAGGTAGCGGTAGGGGCTGGTGCCGAACAACAGGCGAAAGTCCCGCGACAGGCTCCAGCGGTCGCGGCCGCTGTGCTCGGCCAACTCGTCGAGGGTGACGCTGCGCTCGAGGGCACCGTGGATCAGTTCGCGGGCACGTTCCGCCGCCAGGTAATCGAAGCGCTGGCGTTGCAGCGGCACGCCGGACACCGCGTTCAGCGCCTGGGCCAGGTCGAACAGGGCGTCTTGCTGTTCCAGCGGGTCGAGGGGGCTGTGCATGCTGCCCAGCAAGGTGTCGGTGGCGGCGGCCAGGCGCGGGTCGCTGGACAGGCCGTCCTTGATGAAGGGCAGCGGCTGGCCGCCGAGGATCTGCTGGATCAGCGCCGGCTCGACATACAGCATCCGGTACTGGAAACCTTCCTGGGTCCCGGCTTCGCCGTCATGCAGCTCGTCGGGGTGCAGGACCATGGTGGCGCCGGGCAGGCTGTGCCGCCAGCCGCCGCGGTACTGAAAACTCTGGACCCCGGCCAGGGTCCGGCCGATGGCGTAGGTGTCATGCCGATGAGGGTCATAGCCATGGCCCGAAAAAAACGCCTCGATACGCTCCAGCCCCTGGGCAGGGGGAGCGCGGTGAACCCAGTCGGTCGGGGGCGTTGGCTTGGCCATGGGGGCGGTCTTGGTGGCAGGGGCAAGGAACGCACGTTAACCCAAGGCGCAAGCGCTGTCAGCCGGCATACCGGTTGATCCACAGCCCCGGAGTGGAGTAGAACGTGCTCTCCCTTCTCCTCTCCCGGCGGTTGGCTCATGCAGCTCCCACACCTGATCTACGCGGCTCCCTTGCTTTCGCTGGCGTTGCTTTGGAGCGTTGCGGTCATCACCCCGGGGCCGAACTTCTTCACCACTGCGCAGCTTGCGGCCAGTTGCTCCAGGCGCCATGGCCTGTTCGCCGCCCTGGGCGTGGCCAGCGGCACCGTGCTCTGGGGCCTGGCGGGCGGTTTGGGGATCAAGTCGCTGTTCACCGCGGCGCCGGCTCTGTACCTGGCGTTCAAGATCGCTGGCGGCTGCTACCTGATCTACCTGGGGCTCAAGCAATTTCGCCGTAAACCGGCAGTGGCGGTCGACGCCAGTGGCCTGCCGCACGAGCCGACGCGCAGCCTGTTCTCGGCCTACCGCCTGGGCTTTTTGGGCAACATGACCAACCCCAAGTCGGCGCTGTTTGTCGCCACTATTTTTGCCACCTCGATGCCGGCGACACTGCCACCGCTGCTGTTGGCCCTGGCGGTGCTGACCATGGCGTCGCTGTCGTTCTGCTGGTATTGCAGCGTGGCGCTGTTTTTTGCCAGCAGCCGCGTGGCCGGGGCCTATGGCCGCTCACGCAAGTGGCTGGAACGTTTTGCCGGCAGTTGCTACATGCTGTTCGGCGCCCATTTGGTGGCCAGCCGCTGAGGCAGCGCGTTGGCGTAATGGCAGGACCTTGATGTCAGGAGACAGAGCATGAGCTTCAACTTCCGCGCGGCAGAAGAACGGGATATTCCACGGGTTTGCAGCTTCGCCCAAACCGAGCAGGACCTGTTCTTTTTCTTCCCGGCCGCCCATTGGCCGCTGACCCACGAGCAGTTGCGCGAGTCCATTGCCAAGCGCAGTGATTCAACGGTGATCGAGCGCGATGGCCAGGTCGTGGGTTTCGCCAACTTCTACCTCTGGGAAGCCCAGGGCACCTGCACCATCGGCAACGTCATCGTCGACCCCGAGGCACGCGGAACCGGGGTCGGCGCAGCACTGATCCTGCACATGATCGAGATCGCCGGCAGCCGGCACCAGGCCGCCGAGGTCACCCTGTCGTGCTTCAACAGCAACGTCGCCGGACTGCTGCTGTACCCGAAACTGGGCTTTGTGCCATTCGCCATCGAAGCCCGCAAAAACAAGCTGGACGAGCGTGTGGCCTTGATCCACCTGCGTTACGCGCCTGCGTGAATGCGTTAACGGGCGCGGGTCAGGAGTACCCCGCGCCTGGGTTGGAAAACCGCCCTTGGGGCACCGTGTTATCTATTCAGGAGGTACCGATGAGCGTGGCAACAGAAGCAACGGTTAACTTGTTTTCCTATGGCACCCTGCAAGACAAAGCCGTACAGATCGCCAACTTCGGCCGCGAGTTGAACGGCAGCGCCGACGCCATGCTGGGCTATGACCAGGCCTGGGTGGAAATCACCGACCCGCAAGTGCTGGCCGCCAGCGGCAAGACCCATCATCCGATCCTGCGCCCGGGCAGCGCGGCCAGTGCGCCGATCCCGGGCACCGTGTTCCAGATCACCCCGCAGGAACTGGCCGCCGCGGACAGCTACGAAGTGGCGGACTACAAACGCGTCAGCGTGGCGTTGCAGTCCGGGATTCAGGCCTGGGTCTACGTCAGCGCGTAAAGCCCGGCAGTGGGTCCACTAGGTGACCAGCAGGCCCACCGCCACCAATAGCCAGAGCACCACGCCGATCACGATAAAGACGTAGTTGATGGGCGTGAAGCGTGCGTTGCTCTGGCCTTGCGGGTCGCCGCCGGCGACATTCAGCCCGCGCTGGCCTTCGAAGGTCACCACGGCCTGCAGCGGAATCAGCGCCAGGTTGATGATGTCGAGCAGCGGCGCGCCGATGTTCTTTCTGACCAGGGCATCGAGCACCTTGCTCGCAATCGCCAGCAATACAAACCAGGTCGCCAGCTCCGCATGCCGCCAAGGGTGGCTGCGCCCGTTCTGCTTGATCCAGGCGTCGGCCTCGCGGTACAGGGCGTGGGTCCAGAAAATCGCAAAAAACGCCCGCGCCATGGGCCACATCGGCTGCTGGGTAGCCTGTTTGAACTGGCGCCAGTTCTGATAGGCCCAAAACAACTGGTACAGGCCAAAGGTCAGAATGAACAGGGTCAGGAACTTGCCCCGCGACACCACGTAAAAAGCCTGTTGTTCCTGCACTGGGGTGTGCAGCAACGGCGCCTGTGGCGGTGAATAAAGGTTATCGGACACGTTCACTCCCTGTAGTGATCTGGAAAATGTGCAACGTTAGCGCAGCCGCCGCCTGAAGCCCAGGCGTTACTGCGACGGGTCACCCTCTGTTCGGTGGTGCGAAGTTGAACCTTTGGTATCAGGCTCGCTGGATCCATGAATACTGAAAGGCCTTGGCTTCCCCGCGATGGTTTCGACGGCGGTAGCTGGCCAGGGCTTGGGTGGAGCAATAGGTGCACGATGGGCTGACGGCGACTTGCTCCGACGCGACGCCTTCGGCGTGCAGTTGCAGGAGGGCGTAGCGGTTCAGGTCAAACCACAGGCTGCCCGCCTGCGTCGGTGGTGGCGGTGCTATGGCTGGAGACCGTTGCGGCTGGGGTTGAGCGTCGAACCAGGGCGGTTGTGTGCCTTGCCAAAGATGCCCCTGGGGCGCTTCCAGAGTAGCGATAAACCCGGGGCTCACTTCATAGCAACACGGCTTGATCGCGGGGCCGATGGCAATCCTCAACTGCTGGCGTGAAACGCCCTCGGCCTCAAGGCGCTGTAACGTATGGCCGATGATGCCGCGCTGCAAACCTTGCCAGCCGCCATGAATGGCCGCCACCACTGCGCCGTCGGCAGAGGCGACCAGGAGTGGCAGGCAGTCGGCGGTAATCACCGCAATGGGGCGCCGGCTGCGAGTGAAGACCGCGTCGGCCTCGATCACTCCGGCGGGCTGTCTCTCGTCGATTTCAATCACCGTGGCGGTGTGAGCCTGGGCGCAGAAGAACAACGACGCGGGTCGCGGGGCATCGACTGCGGCGAAGTCATGTTCGATGCCCGGCAGTTGGCTCAGGATGGCTGCGGGAAAACTCATGGCCGGTTGCTCTGTTCCATACAAAGAGGAGGCAGAGCATAGCGGGATCCAGCCTGTTGTGGCGGGAGCCGTCAGGCGATATCGATCACCACCTTGCCCACGGCCGTGCCTTGCTCGACGGCATCGTGGGCGGCGTGGGCTTCGGCCAGGGTATAGCGCCGGGCATCCAGCAGCGGTTTGAAATGGCCTTGCTCGACCATCTGCGCCGCCGCCTTGAGGATGTCACCGTGATGGTCGCGGCCGTTGCCGCTGAGCATGGGCAGCAAAACAAATACCCCGGACAGGGTCATGCAGCGCAGCGAACCCACCGCCAGCCCGTGCTGGCCAAAGGCGGCACAACTGGCGATGTGGCCGTAGTGGGCGATGGCGGCAAACGAGTCATCCAGGCTGGCACCGCCGACGGTGTCGTAGATCACATCGAACCCGGCCCCTGCGGTGTGGGCCGTCACGTAATCGGCGACGCCCTGGGTGCGGTAGTCGATGGCGGTCGCGCCGTAGCCTTCGACAATGTGCTTTTTACCGGCCGACACGGTGGCGAACACCTCGGCCCCCAGGGCGCGGGCAATCTGCACCGCCGCATGCCCCACGCCACCGGCACCGCCATGCACCAAGACCTTGTGCCCGGCGCCGACCTTGGCCCGGTCCACCAGCCCTTCCCAGGCCGTGAGGAACACCAGGGGCATGGCGGCCGCTTCGCGCAGGCTGAGGGTGCTTGGCTTGTGGGCCAGCAAACGGGCGTCCACCGCGGCGTATTCGGCCAACGAGCCTTGCAGGCCACGAACGCCGCCGGTGAGGCCATAGACTTCATCGCCGACAACGAATTGGCTGACGCCAGCCCCCACGGCTTCGACCACGCCCGCCAGGTCGGTGCCGATGATCGCCGGCAACTCCGGCATGGCGTAGGGCGCGTTGCCGGTGCGGATCTTGTAGTCGATCGGGTTGACCCCGCTGGCGACAACCCGCACCAGGACCTCGCCGGGACCGGCCTGGGGCAGCGGCACCTGGCTTTCGCTGAAGCGACCGCTGGCGTAATCGTGCAGCACCAGGGCGCGCATGGTGGTGGGCAGGGACATGGGCAAACCTCGAATCAATGACGGGGCGGTGATCGCCGCCGTGGATGGGTAGAATTATTGGTCGCCGGTGCCTGACTGTAAATCAGGCACTTTTTAGTGCCCAAGACCTGCGGAAGTCACCATGAGCGATCTCACTTACGTTCCTGTAGCCGGTCCCCTGATCGTCGAAGAAACCTGCCCACCACGGCGCATTCATACGCTGCTGTCGACCAAATGGACCTCGATGGTCCTGTACTGCCTGAGCTTCGGAGCCTCGCGCAGCAGCCAGTTGCAACGCAGCATGCCGGGCATCTCCCAGAAAATGCTGACCCAGACCTTGCGCGAACTGGAGCGCGATGGCGCAGTGGCCCGCACCGTATTGCAGGACATGCCACCGCGGGTGGAGTACGCCCTCACGCCCCTGGGCTGGCGCTTTGTCGAGCCCTTGAGGGCCCTGTATTCGTGGGCCGACGAGAATGCCGATGCGCTGGATGAGTTGATGCATAACCGTGAGCGGATGGGGGCTGCACAAGCCATGTGAAGGCGCGGGGATTACGCCGGCTTGACTGGCTTGATCAGGCTTTGCGCGGGGATACCGAACAGCTGGTGCAGTTTCCAGATCATCGGCAGGGTCAGCGCGCGCTTGCCGTTGAGCACTTCGTACACGCGGTTGGTACGGCCGATGGCGGGCACCAGGTCGGCCACCGACAATCCCGACTGCTCCATGCGGAACTTGATGGCCTCGATCGGGTTGGGCAGGTCGACCGGAAAGTGCTTGGCCTCATAGGCCTCGATCAGGGTCACCATCACGTCGAAGTAATCGCCTTCAGGGGTGCCGGGGGTGGGCTCGTTATCAAAAAAGGGCGACACGTTTTTCAGCGCCGCGCGGTAGTCCTGGTCAGTGTGAATAGGGCGAATATTCATGCTTGCTCCATATCAATGCGGTCGGCGTCGATGGCGTCGTACTGCGCGTGGGTGCCGACGAACTTTATGTAGAGGGCGCCGAAGCGGTAGGCCACGGCGACCACCAGCCGGTAGTCATTACCTTTGATGTTGAACACAACCCTGCGGCTTTTGAGAATGCTGGCGCTGCGGTACTGGTCCTTGATTTGCGCAGGGGTGGACCAGTGGGCGGTTTTTGCTTCGTCAATCCAGGCCAGGAAGGCTTGCTCCGAATCGGGGTACTTCTCCCAGAAGGCCTTCAAATGACTGATGGCGATAATTCTCATGGCAGGATCCTAGTCCCGTCCCGGGACCTAAACAAGTCAATGAGGAGAGTAGCCGATGGACGGGCAGAGGGTTCTGCCCGTCCCGGGTCAGCGCCGTCAAGACGCTGCCGCTAGCCCAGCGTGCACATCATCCATCGCTGCCTTGGCCATCTCTCCCAAGTAATGTGCTGCCCAAGCATAGCGCTCGACCTGGGGTTCCAAGGCGGCTTCCAGGGAGAACTGTTTTGCCAGATGTAGCAGCGCCGAGGCATGCGCCAGGGCATCGGCTGTGGGCACATTCGTATTGACCCGAAACAGCGGGCGGGGGTGTTCGCCGCAGTCGGCAAAGCTGATATCGCCGAGGGTAGTGAGGATAGGGGACGGAGCTGGAGTGTGGTTCATGGTGACGACTCCTTTCGTGGTCGGGCCGCCAAGCCCGGTCGCTGATTGGGCAGCGACGGACGGAGAATAATGGCCCAGGTACCGCGCTGCGACGGCGCGGTTGCGACATTCGGTGACGGTGCCGTTAGAAATGTTGTTTTGGGCAGGAAATGGTTTGAGAAGGCGCTGACACTTCAGCGATCGAACAATCGAAAAAGTACCCTGTGGCGAGGGAGCTTGCTCCCGATGAACCCGCCGCCGGGCTGGTGCGAAGCCGTCCCATTTTTGGGGCCGCTGCGCGACCCAGCGGGAGCAAGCTCCCTCGCCACATGTGAGGTGCTGCGCTTTGGTGGTTCATGACACATTTCTTTTTTGCCTGCGCCGCCCACTCAAGGCTAGGATGCGCGCCCTGTTGCGCATCTTGCCTTTGCGCTGCGCGATATCGGCTCACCCCAAGGGCGCTGCACCGCCCCTCCAGGCAAAAGGAGTTGCTTGCACGATGCGTCACGATATCCAGCTGCTGCTGGTTTTTTTCCTGATTCAAACCCTGACGTTGCTGCTGTTGCCGGTCTATAGCGCGTTCGATATTGCCTTGTTCAGTGGCCTTGGGGCCCTGCTGGCGGCGCTGATCAGTGCTCGCCACAAAAGCCGCCGCCAGCGGGCGCCCGGGGTCTGGCCGAGTGTGGTGGGGTGCGCCCTGGTCGCAGCCACGCTGTTCGCGGCGCTGTACAGCGCCAAGCTCTACCTGGACCTGGTGGTCAACGCCCGCAGCGGTGTGCGTTTCCCGGCACCGCAGTTGGACCTGGGCTGGACCTTCATCAAGGGCTGGAGCATTAGCCTGCTGACGGTGGGCGTCGCGCTGGCCTGGTTCGACCCCCAGGTCATGCGCCCCGCGGTGACCGAGCCTGAAAGCAAACCCCGGGTGCCCCTGCATTTCGCTGGCGACGGCAGTTCGCTGGCGTCCATCGGCGGTCGCCGCAGCGCCTGGCTCCCCGGCTTGGGGCGGGCGTCCAGGCGCGATAAACACTTTGTTGCACTGTTCTTTGCATTGGCCGCGCTGATGGTGCTGGGCAATGTGCTGTGGGGCCTGGAGCGCATGGGGCTTGTGCTCACGACCTGTCTCGCCACCCTGGGCGCGGTGCGCCTCACCCGGCGGGTTTCTGCACAGCGCTGCGCCGATCAGCCCCTGTGGCCCTCGGTGTTGTTCTGCGCCCTGGCGGCGGCCTGCCTGTTTGCCGCACTGGTGATTGCGTGCCGGACCCTGGTGCTGGCCTTCTCCGACTTCCCCTGGACCTTTGTCGAGGTGATACAGCGCTCGCTGCTGCCGGAATTGGCCGAGGCTGTGGGCGTGGTCTTTATCACCGTGGCGACCCTGTTGGGCTTGCTGGATGCGCGGGTGTTGCGCGGCAGGTTTATAGGGGCGCGCTGAGGGCCAGGTGTGTTTCGGCGTTATTGATGATGAAACGCTTTGCGTTCCTCCCGAGCGTGCGACGTTGAGATCAATGCTCGCCCCCCAATAGCTCTTGGCCGATTGGCTGTTCGCAGCACGTTCCACCCCCTTCAAACCGCTCTGATTTAAATGCCTCGGAACGGTTGATAACCCGCAAGCACAGGTTCACCCTGGCCGCTCATTCATGGAGTGCGGTGATCTGTACAGCCACAGGTCGCGGCATTTGGGGGGCGTTTGCGCGGTGGCGCGGCGCTCCCGCACGGCAACGGAGTAGCCCGCACGATGCGTCTGGATATGAAACTGGTGGGCACCTTTGGTGCGCTTGAAGCGTTGGCCATTCTGATGGTGGGTATCAACAGCCTGTTCGAACTGGCGGTGTACACCGGGCTTGGAGCCCTGGCGGCGGCTTTTATTGTCCGGCGGCACAAGACGTCGAATGAATCACGGGGGCGAATGGGGTCGCTGGTGTTTTGCGCCTCCTGGGGCGCCACGCTGTTCGCCTTGCTGTACTGCGCAAAACTGTACCTGACCCTGATGTTCGCCGGTGCCATGGGCTCGCCCTATGGCCTGTCGGCGCTGACCTTTGTCTGGGTTTTCATCAAGTGCTGGGCGACGGCCTGGGTATCGATGGCCGTGGTGCTTGCGGTGTTCGATCTGGCCGTGCGTGATGCTTCGGTGATGAAAGGGCCTACCGCGCAGTAGGCCCCTTTCAGTTTCGGCTCAATCCCCCAACGCTTCACCTTCACGCCGTGGGTCGGCTCCGCCGGCCCATGAAGCTTTGCCCTGGGCGTCGCGCACGCGGACGATGGCCTGGGTGCCGCTGGTCATGTCGATCTCGTTCACTGCGTGCCCCTTGGCCTGCAACGCCTGTTTCAGGGCCGGTGTGAATTGGCCTTGTTCCAGTTCGGTGGGGCCATTGCGGCTGCCGAAGTTGGGCAGGTTGATGGCGGCTTGCGGGTCGAGGTTCCAGTCGAGCATGCCGATCACCGACTTGGTCACGTACTCGATAATCTGCGAGCCACCGGGGGAGCCAACGGTGGCCAGCAGTTCACCGCTGGCGCGATCGAAGACCAGGGTCGGGGCCATGGACGAGCGCGGACGTTTGCCCGGCTGCACGCGGTTGGCCACCGGTTGGCCGTTTTCTTCGGGGATAAAGGAAAAGTCGGTCATCTGGTTGTTGAGCATGAAGCCCTGGACCATCAGGTGCGAACCGAAAGCGGCTTCCACGGTGGTGGTCATCGACACCGCGCCGCCCAGGTCATCCACCGCCACCACTTGCGAGGTGGAAATACGCATCGGCGAACGGTCCGGGGCGTACGCCACTTCAACCCCCTGCGGCTTGCCTGGCTGGGCCTGGCCCATGCTGCGTTCGCCGATCAGCGCCGCGCGTTGGGCCAGATAACCGGGGGCGATCAGGCCGGTCACCGGCACCGGCACGAAGTCGCTGTCAGCCACGTACAGGCCACGGTCGGCGTAGGCCAGGCGCTCGGCTTCGGCAATCAGATGCACCGCTTGCGGCGCCGGTTCGAGGCCGGCCGGCAGGCTGGTTTTCACCGGTTTGAGCGGCGCCAGGGCGTAGCGCGGGTCACGTGCCTCCAGCGCCTGCAAGGTGCCGAGGATCTGCGCCACGGCGATGCCGCCGGACGACGGCGGCGGCATGCCGCACACCTGCCAGCGCTTGTAGTCGCTGCACAGCGGCGCGCGCTCCTTGGCCCGGTAGCCTTGCAGATCCTTGAGCGACAGGCTGCCGGGGTTGGCGTGGCCCTGGACCTTGGCCACGATTTCCTCGGCGATCGGGCCCTGGTACAGGGCGTTCGGACCTTCATGAGCGATGCGCTTCAGCACCGCCGCCAGCCTCGGATTGCGCAACAGGGTGCCCACGGCTTTGGGGCTGCCGTCGGTGTTGAGGAAGTACGCGGCCATGTCCGGCGACTGCGCCAGATAAGGGTCGGCCACGATCATGCCGTGCAGGCGCGGGGAGATCGGGAAGCCCTGTTCAGAAAGGCGGATGGCCGGCTCAAACAATTGCGCCCAGGGCAGGCGGCCGTGTTGTTGATGGGCCAGTTCCAGGGCTCGCAATACGCCCGGGGTGCCCACCGAACGTCCGCCAATCTGCGCCTTGGGAAAGGGCATCGGGCGACCGTCGGCTTGCAGGAACAGGTTTTCGCTGGCGCCGGCCGGTGCGGTTTCGCGGCCGTCGTAGGTGCGCACCGCCTTGCCATCCCAGAGCACGATCATCGCGCCGCCGCCGATGCCCGAGGACTGCGGCTCCACCAGGGTCAGCACGGCTTGCATGGCAATTGCCGCGTCGATGGCCGCGCCGCCCTGGCGCAAGATCTCGCGCCCGGCGTGTGCCGCCAACGGGTTGGCGGCGGCGGCCATGTGCTGGTCGGCATACCGGGTGTGCAGGTCGGTGCGGTAGCCCGAGGCGATTTCCGGGGCCGCGGGCAGGGCGGTGCTGGGGGGCGGGTTGTTGCAGGCACTGAGGGTGAGGGCGGCGGCTATCAGCGAGAGGGTGGTAAGCCGGCGATGACGCGGATGGAAGATCGAAAACACGCGTTGAACTCCGTTCACTGGAAAAATGATGTGTCGTCCGTGGCGGCAATGTACAGCAGTGGGCGGCCGGCTGTTCAGGCGGGGATGTCGGACGCGGCAGCTTCTGCGCAAATCTCCCGGAGGCAGGTGCGCAGCCAGCGATGGGCCGGGTCGGCGTCCAGCCGTGGGTGCCAGAGCATGGACACGGTGATCGGCGCCACATCCAGCGGCAGGGCAAAACTGTGCAGGCCGGTGCGCAGGGTGGCGGTATGCCGTTCAGGCACGGTGGCGATCAGGTCGTCACCACGGGTCAGCGCCAGGGCACTGGCAAAGCCGCCGACGATGGCCACCTGTTGGCGCTGCAAGCCAAGGGTGTGCAGGGCGTGCTCGATCGGTTGCGGGCCTTTGTCCTGGCCGCCTCGCGAGACACCGATATGCCGCCCAGCCGCATACAGCGCCGGGGTGATCGCCCCCCGGGTCAAGGGATGGCCTTGGCGCACGACGCCAATAAAACGATCGCGGAACAAGGCCTGGGTCAGCAGTTCGGGCGCGGTGGCTTGCCCCACCACGCCGGTCTCCAGGTCGACCGTGCCGTCGCGCAGGGGCGTGCTGTCCTTGTCGGGCTTGTGCACAAAGCGCAGTTGCACCCCGGGTGCTTCCTGGCTGATGCGGGCGATCAAGGGCGGGCCGAAGGTTTCGACAAAACCGTCACTGGTGCGCAGGGTGAAGCTGCGCACCAGACGCTTGAGGTCCAGCTGTTCGACCGGGCGCAACACGGCTTGTGCTTCTTGCAGCAGACGGCTGACCTGCTCGCGCAATTCCAGGGCCCGGGGTGTGGCCACCAGCCCGCGCCCGGCCCGGACCAGCAGCGGATCGCCGGTGGTTTCACGCAGGCGCGCCAGGGCCCGGCTCATGGCCGACGGGCTCAGGTGCAGGCGTTGCGCCGCGCGCGTGACATTGCCTTCAGCGAGCAGGGCATCGAGGGTAAACAGCAGGTTGAGGTCGGGTTTTGACATGGGGCGACGTTAGCACAGGCGGGATCGAGGTATGGCGTCTAGTGCACACCTGAAGTGTAAATGCTGCGTCTTCCGCCTTGTCAGTGCAGGCCATACCCTGTTGCCAGCTGCATTGTGCGGCGCTCAAAAAAGGAGCACAGCGTGAAGCCGATCATTGCCCAACCGGAGCCTGCACGGCGCGGGGTGCTCGCCAGCCTGTCACTGTCGATGCTGTTGGCATCCCTCGGCACCAGCATTGCCAATGTCGGCCTGCCGGCCCTGGCCCAGGCGTTCGAGGCGTCTTTCCAGCAGGTGCAGTGGGTTGTGCTGGCGTATCTGCTGGCCATCACCACCTTGATCGTCAGCGTCGGGCGCCTGGGCGACCTGCTGGGGCGCCGGCGCCTGCTGCTGGCGGGCATTGCCCTGTTCACGCTGGCTTCCCTGGGGTGCGCTTTGGCGCCGAACCTGGGGTGGTTGCTCGGCGCGCGCGCGATCCAGGGCCTGGGCGCGGCGATCATGATGGCGCTGGCCATGGCCTTTGTCGGTGACAGCGTGCCCAAGGCGCAAACCGGCAGCGTCATGGGCCTGCTGGGGAGCATGTCGG
Organism: Pseudomonas sp. CF161; assembly: GCF_000416215.1. Taxonomy (NCBI): domain Bacteria; kingdom Pseudomonadati; phylum Pseudomonadota; class Gammaproteobacteria; order Pseudomonadales; family Pseudomonadaceae; genus Pseudomonas; species Pseudomonas sp. CF161. The sequence continues at coordinate 173,303 of NZ_ATLP01000083.1, read as the reverse complement.
CGATTGGCACGGCGCTGGGCCCGGCCCTGGGTGGCGTGCTGATTGCCTGGCTGGGATGGCGGGCGATCTTTGTGCTCAATCTGCCCCTGGGCCTGCTGGCCTTGGCCCTGGCCTACCGTTACCTGCCCGCCGATCGCCCACGCGCCGAGGCAGGGCCGGTCGGTTTTGACTACGGCGGCACCTTGCTGCTGGCCCTGGCACTCGCGGCTTATGCCCTGGCGATGACCCTCGGGCATGGCCGTTTCGATTGGCGCAACGCCGCGCTGCTGCTGACAGCGGCGATCGCCGGCGGGCTGTTTGTCTGGGGGCAGGGCCGGGTGGCGTCGCCGTTGATTCGCCTGGCGTTGTTTCGCGAGCCATTGCTCGGCGCCAGCCTGCTCATGAATGGCCTGGTGTCGACGGTGATGATGGCGACGCTGGTGGTCGGGCCGTTTTACCTCAGCCGTGGGCTGGGGCTCGATCTGGCCGTGGTCGGTGCGGTGATGGCGATGGGTCCGGTGGTTTCGGCGCTGAGCGGGGTGCCAGCGGGGCGCGTCGTCGACCAGCTCGGAGCGCCCCGGGGTGTGGTGCTCGGGTTGTTCGGCATGCTCGCCGGAGCGCTTGCGCTGAGCGTGCTGGCGCCGCTGTTCGGCGTCGTCGGGTATGTGGCCGGGCTGCTGATCCTGACCCCGGGTTATCAACTGTTCCAGGCGGCCAACAACACCGCGGTGATGCAGGATGTCCAGGCCGATCAGCGCGGCGCGATGTCCGGCTTGCTCAGCCTGTCGCGCAATCTCGGGCTGATCAGCGGGGCGTCCGTCATCGGCGCGGTGTTTGCCTTGGCGTCATCTGCCAGCGAGCTGAGCACGACCGCGCCCGATGCCATGAGTCACGGCCTGCGGGTCAGCTTCGCCGTGGCCACCGGGTTGCTGCTTATGGCCCTGGTTATTACGCGCTGGTCGCAGCGCGCACCAGGGGCCAGTCGTGCCGGTTATGGGGGTTAGAAGTCGAGCTTTCCGCGCATCTCGGCGAAAGGAATCATCACGTGCTCGCGGTAGGCCGGGCGCTCCTGCAGGCGGGCGTACCAGGCCTCGACGTTGGGGATGACAGGGCGTTCGATCTCCAGCTCGAAGTAGCGATACAGGTTGGTGCCTGCCGGGATATCCGCCAGGGAGAATTGGTTGCCGCCCAGGAACGCTTGTTTGCTCAACACCTGGTCGAGCAACTGAAAATGCTCGGTGCAACGCTGGATGCTGGCCTTGAGCGCCACGCTGTCCTGCTGCTCCTGCGGCGTCCGAAACCCGCCCCAGAACACCCCGTTGATAAAGGTGGTTTGCAGGCTGCACTGGGCCCAGTCCATCCAGCGATCGACCACCGAGCGCTGCCCGGGGTTGTCGCTCCACAGCGCCGTGCCGCCGTAAGTGGCCGCCAGGTACCTGAGGATCGCGTGGGACTCCCAGACCACGGTCTCGCCGTCCTTGATCAGCGGCACCCGGCCGTGGGGGTTCATGGCCAGGAACTCCGGTGTTTCCTTGATCCCGAAGCTGCCGCCGGCGGGGATGTGTTCATGGGCCAGGCCCAGTTCGCCGATCAGCCACATGACTTTTTGCACATTGAACGCGCTGCGGCGTCCCCATACTTGAAGCATTGCCCACTCTCCTTGAGCGCCCATTGATGTCGAACCGGCCGGGCAGCAGTGCCGGCCCAGGAACGCCAGCGATCTTGAACAGCGGGCGGTGACAGCGCAAGGCTTGAGCGCAGGCTGAGGGGGATCGGCGGGGTGCTGATACTCGCGCCTTGCAAATTGACATCCAAACAACAAGAATGAGAACAATTACCATTAGTGCATGATTCGCATGGCCGACTTTCGCGCTCCTCCCCAAGATCCTTTCCAACTTCTGTACGCGCAGAATCATCAGTGGCTTGAACGCTGGCTGCGTCGGCGCCTGGATTGCCATGCCGATGCGCAAGACTTGACGCACGACACGTTTGTGCGCAGCTGGAAATCCTCCAGGCTGGAACAGATTGAAGAGCCCCGGGCATTTTTGTGCGTGATCGCCAAGCGGGTGCTGTGCACGTTCTGGCGGCGCGGCGAGCTGGAGCGCAGCTACTTGCAGGCCTTGGCCAGCCTGCCCGGGGATTGCTCACCGTCCGAGGAGGAGTTGGCGCTGTTGCGTGAGGCCCTCGAGTCCATCGACGCCATGCTCGACGGTTTACCGGCCCGGGTGCGCCATGCGTTTTTGCTCAACCGTCTGGAAGGCATGACCCATCAGCAGATCGCCTCTGAGCTGGGGGCATCGGTGGCCAGCATCGAGCGCTGGATAAAACGCGCGGTGACCCAGTGCTACCTGGTCCAGATGGGATCGAGCCCGGCATGAGCCGCTCCCATGCCGAGCTGACGCCGGTCCTGAAAGCCGCCATCGACTGGATGGTGCTCCTGGATTCCGGCAGCGCCAAAGCCCGTGACCGAGCCGCGTTCGAAGGCTGGCTGGCGGCCGATGCCGGCCATCGCCTGGCCTGGGAGTCCCTCAACGGCGCTCTGGCTCCGGCGTTCACGCCGGTGGTGCAGGTTGACCGCTCGCTGCCTGGCAGTGCGCGCGCCGCGACCCAGGCGTTGCGTTCTTCGGGCGTCTCGCTGGAACGCCGGCGCCTGTTGCGCAATGGCTCGGCGTTGGCGCTGCTCCTTGGCCTGGGCACCTCGATCACGCTCCAGCGACGCATGCCGCTACAGGGGCTGGTGAGCGATATCTACAGCGGCACCGCCGAACGCAAGCAACTGACCCTGCCCGATGGCAGCGTGTTGCTGTTGAACGCACGGACTACGGTGGATCTGGACTTCAGCACCACGGCGCGCCGTCTGCGCCTGCATCAGGGCGAGTTGCGGATCCAGGTGGCGGCCGACCCGCTGCGGCCATTGCAGGTCGTGACGGCCCAGGGCTCTGTGCAGGCGCTGGGTACTTGTTTCAGCGTGCGCCAACTGCAGCAGGAAACTCTGGTCGGCGTGCAGCAACACAGCGTCCGGGTGATGAATCTCGCCGGCCAGCAGGCGCAGGTGAACGAGGGTGGGGCGTTGCGTTTTTCCCAGGACAGGCTGCTGGCCCTGCCGGGTAATCAGCACCAGACCGATGCTTGGGTCACCGGCCGGCTCGAGGTTGAAAATGAGTCGCTGGGTTCGGTGATCGAGGCGCTGCGGCCCTATCGCTATGGCCTGCTGCGGATATCCGAGGCGGCGTCGCGGCTGCGGGTCTTCGGCGTGTTCAACCTGGACGACAGTGACCGCGCTCTGCAATCGCTGGCGCAGGTGCTGCCGATCACGGTCAGCCAATACGGTCCGCTGACCCTGATCGACCTTGCGTGATCCCTGTAAAAAAATCTCGATGTGATGAGGGCTTTTTCCAACTGGCTGGACATATCAGCAAGTGCCCACTCATTTCAGCGAGGAACCCCTTGAACATGTGTCCGACATTCTTGCGTCCTGCCACCCTGGCCACGGCCATCGCCTTGGCGTGCACCGGCGCTGCCATGGCCCTGGCCAGCCAGGCGGCCACTGCCGCCGAGGCCATTGCCCACTACGACATAGCGTCCGGTCCGATGGAGCAGACCCTGCGCCAGATCGCCCGGCAAAGTGCTCGCAGTATCGTCGCCGACCCGGCCCTGGTGCGCGGCAAGAGCGGTGCCGCGGTGCGTGGTGATTTCAGCCCCGAAGCCGCGGTGCAGCAGGCGCTGCGGGGCAGCAGCCTGCAACTGCGGGTTACCGCCAATGGCACCCTGACCCTGGAGCCCGCAGTCAGCGGCGATACGCTGCAACTGGGGGCCACCAGCGTGGTCGGCCAGGCCTTGGGCGAGGTGACCGAGAACACCGGTTCCTACACCACGGGGAGCATGAGCAGCGCCACCAAATTTCAGGCCTCGGCACGGGAAACGCCGCAGTCAGTGACCGTCGTCACTCGCCAGCGCATGGACGACCAGAATATGCAGAGCCTGGAGGACATCTCCACCAACACCCCCGGCCTGACCCTGCGCCGAACCGGTGGCGAGCGCCCGGAGTTCTACTCTCGCGGCAGCGCCGTCGAAAACATCATGATCGACGGCCTGCCCATCGCTTACGACAGCGACACCCTGGGCACCTCGACCCTGGCCATGTTCGACCGCGTGGAAGTGGTACGCGGCGCCTCGGGGCTGATGGTGGGCTCGGGCAACCCTTCCGGGACCTTGAACCTGGTGCGCAAGCGCCCGACTGTCGAGCCGCAGGTATCGATCAGCGCCGGGGCCGGTTCCTGGGACAACTATCGGACCGAGATCGACGCCAGCAGCAAGCTCAACCAGGCCGGGACTGTCCGCGGTCGGGTGGTCGCGGCGTTCCAGGACAAAAACAGCTTCACGGACTCCTACAGCAGCAAGCGCCAGTTGCTGTACGGCATCAGCGAGTTCGACCTGTCCGAAGCCACCACCCTGACCCTGGGCGGCTACTACAACCGTGAGGACAACCCCGGTGCGGACTGGAATGGTTTGCCGACCCAGGTCGACGGCGGTTTCCTGCCTCTGAGCCGTTCCTCCCGGCTGACGCCGACCTGGACCTACTGGGATAAAAAGAACCAGAGCCTGTTCGCCGAAATCGAGCATCGCTTCGATAACGACTGGAAGCTGCGGGTCAACACCACGTGGCTCAAGAGCAACCTGGAAATGCTCGGGGGCAGTTTCTACCGTGACGCCACCGACACCCTGCATCTCAACGCCGGTCGCTACAGCTATGAGCACAGCCAGAAAAGCATCGATGGATATGCCCGCGGGCCCTTCAGCCTGTTCGGCGCGACCCATGAGCTGGTGGTGGGTGCCAGCTATCGCCGCGAAGACACCAATGACGGGCCTGGCGGCGGCCCGGACGAGAACTTCAACTACCTCGTCGACCCGCTGAATTTTGACTACAAGGCGGTTCCCAAGCCGCAGATCGTCTACAACTGGTCGCGCAAGGGGCTGGTGGATCAGGCCAGCACCTATGCGGCGCTGCGCTTCAATCTGCGCGATGACCTGAAGCTGATTCTCGGCTCGCGGCTGGACTGGTACGAGCACGATATAAAAACCGTGTCCGGCACCTATGCCTTTGGCGAACCCTACAAGGCGACCCGTGAGCTGACGCCCTATGCCGGGGTGATTTATGACCTCAATGACACCTATTCGGTGTACGCCAGCTGGACCCGGATCTTCCAGCCACAAGAGTATGAAGACTCATCGGGCGGGATTCTCGAGCCGGTCACCGGGACCAACATTGAAACGGGCCTGAAGGCCGAGTACTTCGACGGTGCACTCAATGCCAGCGCGGCGATCTTCCAGCTCAATCAGGAAAACCTGGCCAAATCCCTCGCCTTCAGCCAGTGCCTGCAGGGCCAGGACGCCTGTTATGAGGCCAGTGGCGAAGTCCGCACCCGGGGTATCGAGTTCGAGCTGTCTGGCGCGGTGGCGCCGGGCTGGCAGGCCTCCGCCGGCTACACCTACGCGGCGGCCGAGTATGTGAAGGGCGTCGATCAGGCGCAGAAAGGTGATCGCTACGACAGTGACAGCCCCTACAACCTGTTCAAGTTGGCCACCAGTTACCAACTGTCTGGCGCATTGGACAGGTGGACCGTTGGGGGCGCCTTCAGATCGCAAAGCCGGACCTACACCAGCTTCAACGTCAAGCAGGGCGGCTACAGCATCACTGACCTGATGACCAGCTACCGCCTGACCGACAACCTCAAAGTGCAAGCGAACATGAACAACGTGTTCGATAAGCGCTATTACCAGAGCATCAGCAACTCGGCCGGGGCCAACCTGTTCGGTGACCCGCGCAACCTGATGTTCACTATGAAGTGGTCGATGTAGCCATAACCCAGCGTCGATGCAGCGGGTTCACGACAATGGGCGGACCCGCTCCGACTCCCGCAGAATTGATCCGGGCACCCGTCGACGACGGGTATTGCCTGCCCGACTGGTTGCCGGGAGGCTGCCAAGTGGTGATCGACGTGCGCTGACTCAGCCCTGATAACGGCGCCGGTGCAGCGATTGGACCGTTTGCAGAAAGCGTTTCTCGTCAGCCATGGGTGACTCTTTGGCGCTGAAGACGTTTTTGATTCGGGTGAGCTCGACGCGTGTTCGCTCTTTTTCAGCCTGGGCCAGTTCAGGGAATTCAAGCAGCAGCGCCTTGTTGCCCCGGGTGATGTGTTCCATCACCGCCAGCGCGATGTGCTCACGCACCAGCCCGGCGGAGACGTAATACATGGCCCAGGCCTGTTCGGGCGTGCAGTGACCGATTTGCTCTTCGATCTCCTTGTACGCTTTGTAATCGTCCGACTCCACGTTGCGCTGGCAATCGCCTCGGCACATGACTTTCTCCTTCCCTAGGACCTCGGTGACAACGCCGTTGTCATTCGGCTGCTCCCTGCCTGATTGCGTGTGCCGCTCATAAACGCCGGCCAGCGCGCAACCACGGTGGATAATCACTTAGTTGGGCCGAGTGTTGGACTCGGCCTGCCAAGGGCTATCGGCACCGCTCAATCTTTTGGTTCTTTATAAAAGCCTCTGTTCCCTCATGCCGTGTGAAGGAACAGGGGAGCAATCAATCATAACCAGGCAATATCAAGTGCCACTCTTGACCTTGGTCCATACGCGAGTACGAATTCGCTCCAACTTCAATGGCAGCGGCTCAAGTGGAATAAGTGTGGCGATGGTGTTCTTGTCCGGATAGATCCAGGGGTTGTCTCGCAACTTCTGCTCAACAAACTCAGAGGCGTCTTTATTGGCGTTGGGGTACAGCGTGTGATTTGAAGTCTTGGCAATCACATTGGGGCGCAACATGTAATTAATAAACGCCATGCCTTGTTTAGGGTTCGGGGCGTCTTTGAGCAGCACCAGGTTTTCCGACCAGACCAGTGCGCCTTCGCGCGGAAGGCTGTAGGCAATCTTGCGCCCGGTGTTGGACTTCTCATTGATGGCCTGTGCCGCAAGAGCTCCATTGGCCCAGCCCACTACTGCGCAGATATTGCCATCCGCCAAGTCGGCATCGATTCTGGAAGAGTCGAAATAGACGATGTAAGGGCGGATTTTTAATAGCAGGGCCTGGGCTTTCTGGTAATCCTCAGGGTTTTTGCTGTTGCTTGGCAGCCCAAGGTAATTCAAGGCAATCGAAATGATCTCGCTGGGAGAGTCGAGCATGGCCACGCCACAGGACTTGAGTTTGCTGATGTTTTCTTCTTTGAAGATCAAGTCCCAGCTATTCACTGGGGCATTGTCGCCCAGTGCGGCCTTGACCTTATCTTCGTCATAGCCAATCCCGGTGGTGCCCCATAAGTAGGGAACAGCGTAGCGGTTGCCGGGGTCATTGGCCGCGAGCAGGGCGAGGATATCAGGGTCAATATGGGAAAAATTGCTCAGTTGGCTGCGATCCAGTGGCTGCAGCACGCCGGCCTCGATCAGGCCTGGCAAGACATTGGAAGTGGCCACGACCACGTCATACCCAGTGCGCCCCGCCATCACCTTGCTCTGCATCATCTCGGCGCTGTCAAAGGCGTCCATCTTGATTCTGCTGCCGGTCTCCCGCTCGAACTCCTTGGGGGTCTCCGGCGCCAGCAACCCGAACCAGTTATACAAATGTACGGCGGGTTCTACAGCACTGACGGATGTGCTTATTCCGGCACTGAGAAGCGAGGCTAAAAAAATAGCTCGCAAATGCGACTTACTCATATGACTATCCCTGTCAACTCGATAGGCCCTCATGGCCATCGTAAGCTAGGGGCTGAATATACTCGGCATCCTCGAATAGTAAATACCTACAAATACTTACCTCTGACCCATGAATTCCTAACCCTAAAGGGGTAGACAATGTCACTCGACCTTCATGACCTGGTGTGGCACCGGTCGATTGGAAAGTTGATCATGCAGCTGGACCGTCCGGAGTTCTGGAGCTCGCTTATTCGCGTATTGAATGAATACGTGAAGATAGATAATTGGGTGGTATTGATTTTCAGCGATCAGCAGGTTCAAGTCATTAGCCTGCCTGAAGTGGCCGATGCCGAAGAGGTGGACGCCTTTACCCATCGTTATGTAAAGGGACTTTATTTGCTGGACCCTTTTTATATCGCCAATCGAGAAGATCCGCAGAGCGGCTTCTTTCATATGCTCGATATTGCGCCGGAGCACTTTCTGGAGACTGAGTATTATCATCAGTACTTTGCGCAATACATTTCGGTCGATGAGGCGCAGTACAATGTTCAACTCGATGCGGATCGAACATTGTGTGTTTCATTTGGCAGTACTGTTCGATTCACCCAGGAGCAAATTGCAACACTTGAAATCATCAAGCCCTGGGTCATTGCTTTGATGTATCAGCGCATGTCGTTTGAAAATAGCCTGGAAAAAAACATCACCGAGCCCCCTCTGTGGTCGGACACCATCGCTCAGTTGGGGGCACAAATAACGGCGCGGGAAAAGGATGTACTCAAGTTGTTGCTGAGCGGCTTCTCCAGCAAGGAGATAGCCGGCAAGCTTTCCCTGTCTACGGAAACCATCAAGGTTCATCGGCGTAATATTTACGCCAAGTTCAATATCAAGTCGCAGTCCGAACTCTTCGCGCGCTTTTTCATGCCCAGGCAAGAGGGGCAGACCCTCAGTTGAAACCAGCGCCTGCGTGGGCGGGCGCGACGCAGGTAGACGTGGCCGGAAACAGCAGGGCCGTCTTCCGCAGCCAGGGGCTTTTCTCCAGGCATAAAAAAACGGCCTACCTTGCGGTAAGCCGTTTTTAGTACTTGGTGGCTACACAGGGACTTGAACCCCGGACCCCAGCATTATGAATGCTATGCTCTAACCAACTGAGCTATGTAGCCAAGTGGCGCGCATTATTCGCGGAGAACGACATTGCGTCAAGCCTTTTTGTAAGAAATTTATCTACGCTATCAACCGTTTATCCAATTACCCCCGACTCAGCAGTGGCGAAGGGCAGCGCTGGAACCAGCGGCTGGCCTGTTCGTAGGCGTGTGCCAGTTGCAGCACGGCGAAGTCGGCCTGGTGCCGGCCGATGATTTGCAGGCCCATGGGCAGCCCGTCGGCATTGAAGCCGGCCTGCACATTGGCCACCGGGCAGCCGCTCAGGGTGCCGGGGATGACCACTTCCATCCAGCGATGATAGGTGTCCATGGCCACGCCCTGGATGCTGCGTGGCCAGGGGATGGTTTTGTCGAACGGGAACACCTGGGCGCTGGGCAGCAGCAGAAAGTCGAAGCGCTCGAACAGTTTGCTGATGGCGCGGTACCAGTGGCTGCGGCTGACCGAGGCGGCGTACACCTGGCTGGCGCTGAGGCTGAGGCCGTTCTCCACTTCCCAGCAGGCTTCGGGTTTGAGCCGGGCGCGTTTTTGCGGGTCGGCGTAGGCCGCGCCCAGGGAGCCGGCCACCAGCCAGTGGCGCAGGGTGCGCCAGCTGTCCCACAGCTGCTCCGGGGCGAAGTCGACCTGGGCCACCTCGACGCTGCAGCCCACGGCCTCGAAGTCGGCGAAAGTGGCTTGGCACAGTTCGAGGATGCCTGGCTCCATCGGCAGGTAGCCGTTGAAGTCGCCGAGCCAGCCCAGGCGCGTGCCCCGCAGGTCGCGCTCCAGGGGCTCGACAAAGGCGGCTCCGGATTCGGCGATGGACAGCGGCGCTCGGGCATCAAAGCCGGCCTGTACCGACAACAGCAGGGCGGCGTCACGCACGCTGCGGGCCATGGGCCCTTCATAGCCGAGCTGGTCGAAAAACAGGTCGCTGCTGTCATCGAACGGCACCCGGCCCTGGGACGGGCGAAAGCCGAAAATATTGTTGAACGCCGCCGGGTTGCGCAGCGAGCCCATCATGTCGCTGCCGTCGGCCACCGGCACCAGGTGCATGGCCAGTGCGGCGGCGGCACCACCGCTGCTGCCGCCGGCCGTCTTGCTCGGGTCATAGGCGCAACCGGTGGCGCCGAACAGCGGGTTGTAGCTTTGTGAGCCGAGGCCGAATTCCGGGGTGTTGCTCTTGCCGATGATGATCGCCCCGGCGGCCTTGATCCGCTCGACCATGATGCCGTCGCGCTGCGGCACAAAATCTTCATACAGCGGTGAGCCCAGGGTGGTGCGGATGCCGTGGGTCAGCGACAGGTCCTTGATCGCGTGGGGCAGGCCGTGCATCCAGCCGTGGTATTCGCCGCGCGCCAGCGCTGCGTCGCGCAGGTCGGCCTGGGCCAGCAGCGCCTGGGCCGGTTGCAGGCTGATCAGGGCATTCACCGACGGGTTGAAGCGCTCGATATGGGCCAGGTAGGTCTGCATCACTTCGCGGCAGGAAACCTGACGCAGGCGAATGCGTTCGGCGAGTTCGTGGGCCTGCAGCAGGACCAGTTCGCTGATGGGGTGTGAAGTCATGGTGATGCTGCCTTGTAGACGGCTTGAAGAAAGCGCCCCGCCGCAGCGGGGCGGCCGGGGGTCAACGCATCAGGTTGGTCCACAGGCGGTCGGCCAGACGGATGGCGCCTTCGCCGCAGGTCTGGCTGAACACCACCTTGGTGCCCTCGGGAATGTGCAGCTCGGGGGCGTCCTTCAGGCCCGCGTCGAGGAAGGGTTCGACGCCTTTGATCGGGCTCTGGTGCTTGAGGAAGTTCTGGGTCATGGCCGCGTTTTCAGGCTGGCTGAGGAAGGCGATAAAGGCCCTGGCGTTCGCCGGGTTCTTGCTGCCCTTGGGGATGACCATGTTGTCGACCCAGGCCAGCACGCCTTCTTTCGGGTACAGGTACTTCAGGCTCGGTTTCATCTCCCGGGCGCGCATCGACGAGCCGCCCCAGAACATCGACATGTCGATTTCGCCGGCGGCCAGGTTCTCGCGGATGGAGCCGGCCTTGGAGCTGTAAGTCTTGACGAAGGGCTTCTGCGCCTTGAGCAGGGCCAGCACCTGTTGCAACTGCTTGGGGTCTTCGCTGCACAGCGGAATGTTCAGGTACAGGCTGGCCATGTCGATTACATCGCTGACCGAATCGAACATGTTGATCCGCCCCTGCAACTCGGCCGGCGGCTCATACAGCACCTTGTAGCTGTCGGCCGGGCCCGCGTAGCGCTGGCTGTCGAGTACCACGCTGGTGGTGCCCCAGATAAACGGCATCGAGTAGGCGCCGTCCGGGTCCCAGGTCGGCCGTTGCAGGTTGTCGACCACGCTGGCGTAGTAGGGCTGCTTGATCGGGTCGAAGCGCTCCAGCAATTGTTCCTTGATCAGGATCGGCACGAACTGGTGCGAGGGAATCGCCACGTCGTAGCCGGTGCCGCCCTGCTTGAGCTTGGCCAGCAGGGTCTCGTTGGAGTCATAGGAATCCACCGTGACTTCAATGCCGCTCTGTTTCTGGAACTTGGCGAGGATCTGCGGCGAAAAGTAGCCGCTCCAGCTCACCACGTTGAGTTTCTCCGCCGCCTGAACGCTGCCGACCATGGTCAGTGGCAGTGTCAGTAACAACGAGGCGCCGAGGCCTGCAATCAACTTGCTCATGCTATTTCCCCACAGTGCTTGGAAGGTTCAGGTTTTCTTTTTGCCCAGCAAATAAGAGAGGCTGACGAACAGCACCGAGACGCCGAGGATCAGGGTCGAAACGGCGTTGACGTCGGGGGTCACGCCCATGCGCAACAGGCCGAAGATAAAGATCGGCAGGGTGGTGGTGCCGGCCTGGGAGACCATCATCGAGATCACGAAGTTATCCAGCGAGACGATGAAGGCCAGCATCAGCCCGGAGAAAATCCCCGGCATCAGCAGGGGCAGGGTGACCTTGCGAAAGGTGCGCCAGGGGCCGGCATAGAGGTCGGCGGCGGCCTGTTCCAGGGACAGGTCCATGTCGTTGAGCCGGGCGCGGATCGGCAGGTAGGCGAACGGGATGCAGAACACCGTATGGGCGATGATCAGGTTGCCGTAGCCCAGGGACAGGCCGATGGTGGAAAACAGCGCCAGGGTGGCCACGCCGACCACGATTTCCGGCAGCACCAACGGCAGCATGATGGCGCCCATGGACAGTTGCAGGCCCTTGAACTTGGCGCCGCGCGAGGTGCCCAGCGCCGCCAGGGTGGCAATCGCGGTGGCGATGCTGCTGGCGCAGACCGCGATCAACAGGCTGTTGCCCGCTGCCTGGCGCAAGGCCTGGTTGGCAAAGGCGGCGCGGTACCAGTCGAGGCTGAAACCGCTCCACACCGTGGCCGACTGGTTGGCGTTGAAGGAGAACACCACTAGCACCACGATCGGCGCGTAGAGGTACAGGTAGAACAGGAAGCTTGCGCCACCAAAGCCGGGGAAGTCCTGCACGCCCAGGCCGTTTCGCTTGAATAGACGCAGCATCATGCACCCTCCCGGGCAACGCGCTGGCGCTGGGCGCGCAGGGCATACAGGGTCAGGACCAGCATCACCGCCGCCATCAGCACCAGCGACAGCGCGGCACCGAACGGCCAGTTACGGGCGTCGCTGAACTGACGGAAGATCAGGTTGCCAAGCATCATCCGCGTCCCGCCGCCCAACAGCTCCGGGGCAATCATCGCCCCCAGGCAGGGCACGAAGGTCAGGATCGCGCCGGCGATAATTCCCGGCCGGGCAATCGGCAGCACCACCTTGCGCAAGGTGCGCAGGCGCCCGGCGTACAGGTCCTGGGCCGCCTCCAGCAGACGCGTGTCCATTTTTTCCAGGGTGGCGTAGATCGGCAGCACCACGAATGGCGCGTAGGTGTAGACCAGCCCCAGCAGCACCGCGCCGTCGGTGTAGAGCAGTTGCAGCGGCTGGTCGATCAGGCCCAGGCCGAGCAGGCTGTTGTTGATGACCCCGGTGTTGCGCAGCAGCAGGATCCAGGCGTAGGTGCGGATCAGCAGGTTGGCCCAGAACGGCACCGTGATCAGGAAGATCAGCAGCCCGCGGCGGTGCACCGGTTGCATGGCCAGCCATACGGCCACCGGAAAGCCGATCAGCAGGGTGATCAGGGTGGTCAGCCCGGCAATGCCGATCGAGCGCAGGGCGATGACCAGGTAGGAATCGGTGAAGGCCAGGCTGTCGTCCAGTTGCCGCTCGAACAGCAGCGAGGTGTAGGCGTCGCTGCTCAGGACCTTGTTGACCCCACCGTAGGGGTTGGCCTCCATCAGCGAGTAACCGATGACGATCAGGATCGGCACCAGCAGAAACAGGCCGATGGCGAGCAGCGCCGGGCTGACCCCGAGAAAGCTGTGCAGGGCCCGGCGACGTTCCAGGTTGTGAGTGATCGGTGAAGCGTGCATGGCGAACCCTCGTGCTCAATCCAGCAGGACGCTGGCGCTGCCGCGGTCGAAGTGCAGGCCGGCGTCACTGCCGACGGCAAACCGCTGGCTGTGGTCGACGCTGTTGGGGGTGCGCACGGTGAGGCGCGACCCGTCGCCGAGGCTGACCTGGTATTGCAGGTCGGTGCCGAGGTAGATCTGCGCCTCGATGCGGCACGGCAGTGCGCCCTGGCTGCCGGCCGGCACCAGGTGCAGGCGTTCCGGGCGTACCGACAGCGCCACCGTGGCGCCGACCTGGAGCTCGCTGCAGGACTGGGCCGGCAGCGGGTGCCCGGCCGGGCCGGCGAACCAGGCCAGGCCGGCTTCGACGCGGGTCACGGTGCCCTGGATAAAGTTGGTTTCGCCGATAAAGTCGGCGACAAAACGGTTGCGCGGTTGTTCGTAGATATCTTGCGGACGGCCCACTTGCTGCACTTCGCCTTCCGCCAGCACGGCAATGCGGTCGGACATGGTCAGGGCTTCTTCCTGGTCATGGGTGACGAAGATAAAGGTGATGCCGGTCTTGGCCTGGATCGCCTTGAGCTCTTCGCGCATGGCCTGGCGCAGCTTGAGGTCGAGTGCCGACAAGGGTTCGTCCAGCAGCAGGACCTTGGGATGCGGCGCCAGCGCCCGGGCTAGGGCCACTCGTTGTTGCTGGCCGCCGGAGAGCTGGTTGGGACGGCGCCCGGCGAAGCGTTCCATCTGCACCAGGGCCAGCATTTCGCGAACCCGCTCCCCGATTTGCGCCTTGCTCAAGACCTTGCCCATGGGCTGCGATTCAAGGCCGAAGGCCAGGTTCTCGGCGATGCTCATGTGCGGGAACAGGGCGTAGTGCTGGAACACGGTGTTGACCGGGCGCTTGAACGGCGGGCGGTCGGCGATGTTTTCGCCATAGAGCAGGATCTCGCCCCGGGTCGGAAATTCGAACCCGGCAATCATCCGCAAGAGGGTGGTTTTACCGCAGCCGGAAGGGCCGAGGAGGGTGAAGAACTCGTTGTCGCGGATGTCCAGGTCGATGTTTTTCAAGGCCACCGGGCCGTTGTGCGGATCACCGTAGACTTTGCGCACCGAGCGGATAGACACCGCCAGCGTTTGCAGCGAATGCACAGCATTCATGCGTAACCTCCGATTCCCCCATCGCCTGCGAGCGCCCGGAAAAGGGCGGTGGCGTCAGGCCATGGATATTATTTTTCTGGGCAGGATCGAGATGTGTTTCAGGTCTGTTGCGAGCCGCTTTTTCGGGCCCTTGAGGTGTTTTTCTTATTCTGCTGTTGCGCCGATTATCAGTGAGGGGTTGCGGGGGCGAAACTTCAATTTTAACATAGCAGCTGTTAAATAATTTAATAGCAGAAGGCGTGCCCGGCCATGGTTGAACAGCGTTTGCCACCGATGAATGCGGTGCGTGCCTTTGATGCGGCGGCGCGGCTGGGCAGCTATGTCGAGGCGTCCAAAGCCCTGCACGTGACCCAGCCTGCCATCGGCCGCCATGTGAAACTGCTGGAGGAATGGCTGGGGGTGCAGCTGTTTGAACGCACCTCACGCGGGGTGATCCTGACCACCGCTGGGGCGACTTATCACCGCAAGGTTGCCCAGGCGCTGCAACTGATCATCGAAGCCGGCCAGGAGCTACAGCCAGGGGATCGCGAGCGCTGGCTGCGGATCATGGTGGTACCGGGGTTCGCCAAGCGCTGGCTGACACCGAGGCTGGAAGCGTTGCGCCATGTGCGGCCGGGATTGAAGTTCGCCATCGAGCCTAATTCGACCTTTGCCGAGGTCGATGCCAAGCACTGTGATCTGGGGATCGCCTACGGCCTGGACGGCCAGTACCCCCAATCCCGGGCGAGCCTGATTCGCCCCCGGGTGTTTCCGATCTGCACCCCGGGTTACCTGGCCAGCATCGAGCCGATCAGCAGCCCCACCGATTTGCTCAAGCACAACCTGATTCACTTCGATGACGGTGAGTGGTGGAACATGTGGTTCGCCGCCAATGGCCTGGACATCCACATCGGCTCCGACGTGCTCTACGTCAATAACGACCATGCCTTGTCCGTGGCGGAAAGCGGGCAGGGCATCGCCCTGGCCAATGAAGTGCTGGTGCGCGAAGAGCTCAAGGCCGGGACCCTGGTACGTGCGCTGGAAGACCAAGTGCAACTGGAGAGCTACCGCGTGCTGACGCCCAATGGGCAATGGTCGGCGGACGTGGCGTGGTTCACCCAGTGGTTGAAAACCGAGCTGGAAGCGGATTTCCCCGAGGCGCGGATCACCTAGGCGCTGCCGCCAGGCTGCGCTGGCCCTCAGAGCCGCCGTGATTGACCTGACACCCCACGGCGCTCTTCCCCGGGCCAGCGCAGCCTTGCAGGCTCGGCAGCGGCTACAGCAGCTACGGGCTTATGCCAGCTGAAACCGCCCGGTATTGGCACTCAACGCGCGGCTGCCCTGGCTCAGGGTGTCGGCGGCGAGGTTGACGGCGCGGGCGCCTTCCAGCAAGCGTACGGCGGCCTGATCCACCTGCTGGATATTGCCGCTGACTTCATCGGCGGTGCAGGCCTGCTCCTCCACGGCGGTGGCGATGTGCGCCAGGGTGTCGGTGACGCTTTGCACGGCCTGGGCAATTTCCTCCAGGCGTTCGCCCAGGCCGGTGACCGCGTGCGCATCGCTCTGGGCCTGGCCGCAGGCGGCTTGCATCAGGCTCACCGCTTCATTGACGGTGCTGCGCAGGCTGTCGACGGTGCCGGCAATCTGCGCGGTCGACGACTGGGTGCGTTGCGACAGGCTGCGGACTTCATCGGCGACCACCGCAAACCCACGGCCCTGTTCCCCGGCCCGGGCGGCTTCGATGGCGGCATTCAGGGCCAGCAGGTTGGTCTGTTCGGCGACGCCGCGAATGGTGTCCACCACCAGCTGGATCTGTTGCCCTTGCTCGCTGACCCGACCCAGGGCCGCGGCGGTTTCATTGAGCCGTTGATTGAGCTGCTGGATGCTCGCGGTGGTGCGCTGGCTGTCGCGACTGCTGTCGGCGGCAATGCGCTGGGTGTGTTGGGCGCTGCCGGAGGCTTGCTCGCAACTCATGGCCACGCCCTGGGACGTGGCGGCCAACTGGGTCGCGGCGGTGGCGATCTGGCTGATCTGCTGCTGTTGCGCTTCGACCTCGCCCAGGGCCCCACTGGAGTGATCGTTAAGGCTGCGCACGGCATTGCTCAGTTGCAGGGTTTCATGGTCCACGCCCTGCAGGCTGCTGCGTAACTGCACCACCGCCACATTCAGCGCGGTACTGATGGCGGCCAGTTCGTCGCGCCCGTGCACCGGCACTTGCAGGTACAGGTTGCCGTCACGCAGGGCCTCGGCCAGTTGGGTGATGCCGCTGGCGCTGCGGCGGATCGAGGCTTGCAGGCAGATAAACAGATACAGCGCCGCCAGCAGCAGCGCACCGAGCACCGTTGCCACCAGGATGAACTGGCGCACCGCGGCGCCCTGGTAGTGTTCCAGGCGTAGATCCAGCGAGTTCAGCGAGTCCTGACGCAGGCTCGCCAGATTGCCCAGCAGGCCGTCCAGGCTGCGTTCGAAGTCTTCCGGCTTGAGGTTGATGCTGCCGCCGAACACCCCGTCGTCCAGCACCTTGAGCCCGGCGTCGAGCTGCTTGAGGCTGTCGTGATAGTGCCCGGCCCAGGCTTGCAGTTCGCTGGGCAGGCGCGCTTCGAGCAGGCCGGCGGTCTTCACCAACTGGTCGCGGGCATCGCCGATACGGCTGCGCAGGTCGCGCAATTGCAGGCGGCTTTGCAGGGTGAACTGCCCGGAAACCACCGACGCCTGGCCGACGCTGGCCAGACGCCCGACCCGCTCGATCAGGTCCGGTGCATGCTGGGTGGAGATCTGCGTCAGCAGGTAGGTTTCCAGCCAGGGGGCGAGGGTCAGGCGATTGTCCATGACGATCTGCTCGCGCAGCGCCTGCAGCGCACTCAAGGCGGCGGTGAAGCGATCGTAGCCGTCCGGCCACCAGCCAACGCTGCTCAGGCTCTTGGAGTCCAGGCCCGTGAGCGCCGCTTGCAAGGCCTGGTAACGGGCCAGGGTGTCGCCCGCGGCACCGGCGGTCTGCAGGGCGGCGCCGAGTTCGACCATGGCCTGGTTCAGCGCCGGTTGCACACCATCGAAGGCGGCCATGGCGGCCAGGGTCGCCGGGGTCGGTTGACGATTGGTTTCGGTGGCGCGCCAGCGGGCGGCACGGTCGCGTTGCGCGGCCAGCAGGTTGTCCAGATTGTTGAGGGCCAGCAGCTGATGCACCCCGGTGCGCTCGCCGGCGATCAGGCTGAGCTTGTCGCGGTAGTCCTGGCCAATCATCCACAGGCTGACCAGCAGCGGCAGGATAAACAGCAGAAACAGCAGCTGGAATTTACGGGCGAAACCGAAACGCCCGAGCAGCCGAATGCCTGGTGAAAGAAAAAGATGCATCCCGACAACTCCCCCGGGCACTACGCACCATTGGCGTGCGGTCAGGGCGGTGTGGCCCGTGACCCGTGCCCTCGTAAAAGGCCTCGAAAAGCTCGCCAGTGCAGCCGTTATCAGGCCGGCGCTGTGGCGATACTTCCCATTTTCCGTCCCCTTTGTAAGGGAGGCGGGGTGGAAACAATCCCGGAGCAAGATTCAGACCATGGCGTTACGCTATCAGTGGCGGATGATCAGGATAGGTACTTAGCAAGCTAAGGGGATGGCGTTGCTGCACCTAAAAATGGCACATTGATGCACCTGCAAATGTGCATCCATTCGTTGTACGGAAACTCTCATGGCTATCAGCAACGTTCAGTCCGCCGCGACTTCGGTCCCCGCGTCGGCGCAAAGCAGTCCCCTGGTCATGCGCATCATCGGCGCGGTAGCGCTGGCGCATCTGATCAACGACCTGATTCAGGCCGTGCTGCCGTCGATCTACCCGATGCTCAAGCAAAGCTACGGCCTGACCTTTACCCAGGTCGGCCT
The DNA here is from genome assembly GCF_000416215.1 of Pseudomonas sp. CF161. Taxonomy (NCBI): domain Bacteria; kingdom Pseudomonadati; phylum Pseudomonadota; class Gammaproteobacteria; order Pseudomonadales; family Pseudomonadaceae; genus Pseudomonas; species Pseudomonas sp. CF161. Next base: position 155,078 of record NZ_ATLP01000083.1, on the reverse strand, counting down.
GATCACCTTGGCCTTCCAGTTGACGGCGTCGTTGCTGCAACCCTGGGTCGGTTACTACACCGACCGTCATCCCAAACCCTACCTGTTGCCGATGGGCATGATCTGCACCCTGATCGGCATCCTGATGATGTCCCAGGTCGGCAGCTTCCCGTTGATTCTGCTGGCGTCGGCGTTGATCGGCATCGGCTCTTCGACCTTTCACCCGGAAGCATCGCGGGTGGCGCGGCTGGCTTCGGGCGGACGCTTTGGCCTGGCACAGTCGACCTTCCAGGTCGGCGGCAACGCCGGCACTGCCTTCGGCCCGCTGCTGGCGGCGGCCATCATCATTCCCTATGGCCAGGGCAATGTGGCCTGGTTCGGCCTGTTTGCGGTGTTTGCCCTGGTGGTGCTGTATGCCATCAGCCGCTGGTACGCCAACCACCTGCGGCTGTTCAAACTCAAACAAGGCCAGGCGGCTACCCATGGCTTGTCCAAAGCCCGGGTGCTGAGCGCGCTGGTGGTGCTGGGGCTGCTGGTGTTCTCCAAGTACTTCTACATGGCCAGCTTCACCAGTTATTTCACCTTCTACCTGATCGAAAAATTCGACCTGTCGGTGGCCAGTTCGCAGCTGCATCTGTTCCTGTTTCTTGGCGCGGTGGCGGCGGGGACCTTCTTCGGCGGGCCGATCGGCGACAGGATCGGGCGCAAGGCGGTGATCTGGTTCTCGATCCTCGGGGTGGCGCCGTTCACCTTGATCCTGCCCCACGTCGACCTGTTCTGGACCAGCGTCCTCAGCGTGGTGATCGGCTTTATCCTGGCCTCGGCGTTCTCGGCCATCGTGGTCTACGCCCAGGAACTGGTGCCGGGCAACGTCGGTATGATCGCCGGGGTGTTCTTCGGCCTGATGTTCGGTTTCGGCGGCATCGGCGCGGCGCTGCTGGGCTATCTGGCCGACGTGCGCGGCATCGAGTATGTGTACCGGTTGTGCGCGTATCTGCCGCTGTTTGGCATCTTGGCGATCTTCCTGCCGCGTAGCAAAAAAGCCTGATCGACCTCGGGCTTGCCGCGATCCGTCAGCGGCGTTGCTGATGGATCGCGAGTCACTCAACTCCTCCCTCTTTCCAGCAATCGGCCCGCCAGTACGGGCCGCAAGCGTTGCTGAGCGCTCTACGACAAAGGTTTCAGGTTCTTTCTGTTTCTAAATGATATTCATTTGCATTACACTCGCGCCTTCCTCAATGCACCGTAACAGTGCATTGGCTCGACAAGGACCGTTTGTAATGCGACCTACCCCCTGCCTTTTCAACTCACTTTTCCTCACCGCCGGCGTCATGCTGGCTGCCCCGACGCTGCATGCCGAGGAGGTTGTCGAGAACAGCTCCCCGGCGGTTACCGAGCTCGACACTTCGTTTGTGACCGCCACTGGCGCGGCGACGGATATCCGCGACGCCCCCGCCAGTGTCAGTGTGATTTCTCGTGAAGAGATCGAGCGCCAACCGGTGTACGACCTCAACACCCTGCTGCGCCGCGTACCCGGCGTGACCGGCGGCTTCGGCCCGGTGGGCGAGCAATCGAAGATCAAACTGCGCGGCCTGGACGACAAGTACACCTTGATCCTGGTGGACGGCAAACGTGTCGGCAGTTCGGCTGACACCAGTTACCGCCGTGACCTGGCGCGCCAGGACCTGAACTGGATCGCGCCGAGCATGATCGAGCGCATCGAGATCGTGCGTGGGCCGATGTCTTCGCTGTACGGTTCCGACGCCATGGGCGGGGTGATCAATATCATCACGCGCAAGGTGTCCAAGACCTGGAGCGGTTCGGCCAGCACCAACATCACCGTGCCCAAGGATTCGGATCGCGGCCAGACCACCCAGAACAGCCTCAACCTGGCCGGCCCGCTGACTGACTCCCTGGGCCTGCGCCTGGGGGCCAACGTGACTCGCCGCGCTGCCGACGAGGTCGAGCCCCGGCGCGATGCCGCCGGCGACTACATGTATGGCGACGGTGCCGGGGGTTCCAAGGACCACAGCGTGAACGCCTTGCTCGACTGGAAAATCAACGACGAGCAGAGCCTGTCCCTGGAAGCGGTGCACGGTGTCGAGCGCTCATGGTCATCGAAAAAGACCTTTGGCGATTACGACGAAACCATCGGCGAAGGCTTCGGTGCCGGGCGCCTGATCCGCGACAGTTATGTGCTGTCCCACACCGGCGACTGGAGTTTCGGCAGCACCAAACTGGATGCCTACTTGAACAAGTTCAAGAACGACATCGAGTGGGGCAAAGCCAACTCCGAAGAAAAAATCGTTGAAGGCAGCCTCAATCTGCCGTTTGAGTGGCTGGTCAATCAGAGCCTGACCCTGGGCGGTCAATGGAAGCGCGAAGAACTGACCAACAGCAACACCCTCGGCACCGTGCCGGTGGACTACCAGGGCGCCCCGGTCAACGGCTCCAGCTTGAAAGCCGACTACTCGGCGGCGTTTATCGAGAATGAACTGTTCCTGCTCGACAACCTGTCCCTGACCCTGGGCAACCGCTTCGACCACAGCGACGAATACGGTAACCACAACAGCCCACGGGCCTATCTGGTCTATCACCCGCACCCCGACTGGACCGTGCGTGGCGGTATCTCCAAAGGCTTTCGCGCGCCCAGCCTGAAAGAGGGTAGTGCGGGCGCGGCGACGGAGTCCGGGGGCCGCGGCTGTGGCTCCCTGGTGGTCCTGGGGTACGGCTCCGGCAGTTGCTGGATGGCGGGCAACCCGAACCTGACGCCGGAGACCAGCACCAACAAGGAGGTCGGTGTGTCCTTCGATCACGGTGGCTGGGAAGCCGGCTTGACCTACTTCCACACCGACTTCACCGACAAGATCGAATACGCCGCACTGGGTGAGTACCAGGGACGCTGGTGGACCATGCTGGAAAACGTCGACAAGGCGCGTACCCGTGGCTGGGAAGGGACGACGCGGGTGCCCTTGGGTGACTCGGTGGACTGGCGCACCAACGCCACCTACATGCTGGAGAGCCGAAACCTGTCCACCGGTGAAGACTTGATCAGCTCACCCAAGCTGTCGCTGTTCAGCGCCATCAACTGGCAGGTCAATGATCAGCTCAACACCGAACTGTCGGCGCAGCATGTCGGCAAGCAGCGGGGGATTGGCGATGATTTCACCCAGTCGTACACCACCTACGACCTGACGGCGAACCTGGCGCTGACCAAGTGGCTGAGCCTGAATGCCGGGGTGCAAAACCTGCTGGATGAAGATCCACGGGATGGGGCGACGAATTTCTATGTGCCCGGACGGGCGTTTTTTGCGGGGGCTACGACGTACTTCTGAGGTTGCCAGGTCGGACCAGGGGAGGGCAGTGCGGCAAGCGCATTGCCTGCCGCAGAGCGGCAGCTTTTTGCCTCCCTGTGCGCACCGGGTGAGTGATTTTTTACCGCCGAAAAAGCGTTTCACCCGCAATGCCCCCTGCCCAACGCCTTGTAAAGCTGAAGTCAGCGCGCCATGTCAAAGTTGGCATAACTTCTGCTGTATAAATAAAGCGCGTCAATAAACTGGATAGTAAAAGGAAGCGTGCCTATACAAGGCATTGAACATATCCAGGCATCACCAATCACTTATGGATATACGACTGGAGATACCGTGAAAATTGAAAATGCATCGGCGTCACTAATGACTGTCAATGGACAGCCCCGTAAGTCTGACGAAAAAGTGTCAACTCGTGATTCAGGGGATTTTGCACAAGTTCTGGCATCCGCGTCCTCCACGACAGTTGCAAAGACAGCAGGCACAGGCAGTCCGGCCAGTCAGGGCAAAGTGAGTGTCGAAAACTATCGAACCGATCTGGTTAATGTCGCCAAGGCGGATAACAGCGAAGCTGAAAAACTGTTGGAATATAACACCTCCAACACCTTTCATCCCTTGATCGATATTTCAGGCTGGCCAAGCGTTCGCTATTCAGTTACGGGTGAACTGCAAACACCCGAGTCAACGGCCTATTTTGCGCACGTCAATGCGAGTGCGGTGAAAGAGCGCATGGCGCTGGTACAGGCTGAGCGCAGCCAAGGGACACCGGCTGCCGAGATACTGGATAAAGTGCTGGCCTTTAATAGCGCGCTGCCGTCGCGCTTCAAAGAGATGGCCAACATCTTCTACTGAGAGTGCCTATAAAATTGCCACCTCTGAGGTGGCAATTTTCAAAACGGTGAAGCGGTCTTAGTTCCAGCTGACCGTGACTTTCCCTAGCTGGCCAGCCACAGGGATGGTCCCGCCATTAGCCACGCGCAAGGCAAAGAAGAAACGCTGTGCAGGGCTTTTGTTATTGAACGCTGTAGTCGACATGCTGCGCACCCGCGAGACATCGATGCAGTTGCTGGTGGTGCCCTGACACAGCGCAACCGACAGCCCGACAGGAAAACCGACAACGTTCCAGTTCCACGTCACGTTATTGATAAGCCCAACGGTAGGAGGCGAGCCGACGACAGGCAAATAAGCCGTTTCCATAAAGTTACGAGAGAATACCGTCGGCAGCGTGACCGACGACTGATAGCTGCCCGCTGAGGCCAGTGTTGAAAACACCGACAATAACAGCGCCCCGCCGATGGCACACAACGTGCCGGTCGATACTTTCTTTGTTGCTTCCATAGTGTTCATCCTGATGATTTTTCTTCCATTGCCGAGTTTTATCCTTCAACTCGGTGTGCGTGTCATTGCGAATTCCAAATACTGAATATCCGGTAAATGACGGCGCTCATGCTGCATAGCTTTATCGATCTGGCACAACGTTAAACTTAACCCCGGTTAATAATACGTATTGATATTGACAGGTGGTCAGGTTGGGGCTTGTTTGTTAACTATCACTTTCTTTTTAAAATGTTTATTGCCAGAATCCGCCGCTTATTGAGTGCCGTGGCACGGTTTAACGAATCAGTCATTTTTCAGTGCGCTCTGTCACGTCGACAGTGGCTGGCGGGCGCATGCCAGTAACTCTGGAGAGTTAATGCTCAGTTCAAGGATGATGAGCGATCGGGCATTGATTGCCTTGAAAGCAGTGGGTCATGTTTACCGGATGGGCGATCAGTTACAGCCGGTCTTGCAACAGGTATCAGTCGATATCTTGCGTGGGCAAACTTGCGCCATCCTGGGGACGTCCGGCTCCGGTAAAAGCACCCTGCTTAATATACTTGGCTTACTCGATCGGCCGAGCAGTGGCCACTTCCACTTTGCCCAGCGCAATATGCTGGAGGCCAGCGCCGATGATTTGGCCTTGATCCGCAATCGTGAAATCGGCTTTGTGTTCCAGGGGTTCAATCTGTTGCCGCGCCTGACGGCGCTGGAGAACGTCGCACTGCCCCTGATGTATCGCGGCGGCCTGCGTGCGCAAGCACAGCAGTTGGCAATGGCTCAACTGCGGCGTGTCGGTTTGGGTAATCGGGCGAACCATAGGCCGGCGGATCTGTCTGGGGGGCAGCGCCAGCGGGTCGCCATTGCACGGGCATTGGTCGGGAGCCCGTGCCTGATTCTGGCGGATGAGCCCACCGGCAATCTGGACAGTGAAACGGCCCATGAAATCATGGACTTGTTGCTAGGTTTGAACCGCGAGCAGGGCGTGACGCTGGTGATGGTGACCCATGACGAGCAGTTGGCCGCACGCTTTGATCGCCGGCTGGACGTCTGCAATGGGCGCTTGACGGAGACATGTTCGAGCGGGCGTGGTCATGCTTGAGGCTCACTTGCAACCTCATGGCCCATCGCTGGCGCAGGCACTGGCGGAGTCGGTTGATAGCCTCAGGCTTCTGGGGCGTCGCTCCTTGCTGGCCCTGCTGGGAATCGCGGTCGGTAGCGCATCGATCGTCGCCCTGCTCAATATCGGGCGCAACGCTGCCGATGACGCCATCAGTGCATTCAAGAGCATGGGTACCGACACACTGGTCATCGCCTTTCCTTTTTCGTCCGAGAAGCAACCGCCGCTGCCCGCCACCCTGGATACCCGCGACGCGCTCGTTGCGGTGCCTGGCCTGGCCCACATTGCCCCGCTGACGCTTCAGGCGGCTCATGCCAGGCATCAAGGCAGTGTCACGCAAGCCAACCTGGTGGGCACCACTGCGGGACTGTTCTTTACCTTGGGCCTGCACCTCGACAGTGGCCGTTTTATTTCTGATTACGACGCTCTTGCAACCTTCGCGGTCGTCGGCGCACGGGCGGCCCAGGAACTGGGAACAGCTGATAAGCCGCTGCGCGTGGGGGATCGGCTGCAAGTGGAGGGGTACTTGCTGGAGGTGATCGGGCTGCTCAGCCCCCAGCCAGCCAATGGCCTGATTCCAATTGCCGTGGACGATGCTGTTTTTATTCCCATTGAGGGCATGCGCCGCCTGCATTCGGCACCTGAAATCAACAACGTTATTGCCAAGGCAACCTCCCCCGAGGGTGTCGAGCAAACGGCCTTGGTTTTAACGCAATACCTGAAAAAAAAGCTCAAGGGGCGCGATGTTGAAGTCCAGGTGCCCCTGCAATTGATCGAGGGCCTGAAACGCCAGGCCAACACTTTTTCCTATCTGCTCGCAGGCCTGGGCAGCATCTCGTTACTGGTCGGTGGCGTGGGCGTCATGAACGTCATGCTGATGAACGTTGCCGAGCGGCGTCGAGAAATCGGTGTCCGGATGGCGCTCGGTGCGCGAGCCAGAGACATCCGCAGCCTGTTCCTGATGGAGGCGGCCACTCTCTCGGTCGTCGGTGCCCTGATAGGTGCGCTGGTCGGGCTCGGTATTGCCTACGCCTTCGTCTATTACTCCGGCTGGTCTTTCACCCTGGCTGCCGAATCTCTGCCGATGGGCATTGGCAGCGCATTGGCCATCGGCTTGTTTTTCGGACTCCACCCCGCGCTTGCTGCGTCGCGCCTGTTACCGGTGGAGGCCTTGCGCGATGACTGACCTGTACCGACGTCTCGGCCTCTGTTTCGCGTTGTTTTTTGGCACTGGGCTGACGGCAGCAGCAGCGACACCCACACCGTCACGCGCCACCATGCCGGGTCACGTGGGAGCGTCGATGCGAGACCAGGCGATCGATCTCACGCTCAGTGATGCCATCTACCTGGGGCTGCGAAACAATCGCGCCATTCACAGTGCCTATCTCCAGCGCATCGCGCAAAAATTCGATCTGCGCGTGGCGCAAGATCAGTTCACGCCGACGCTGGTCCTGAGCAGTCGATACCTGGCCAGTCGCAATCAAAGTGACGGTGTGCGCCAGGCTGAGCTGACGCCGACCACGACACTGCTCACCGAGATCGGAACCCGTTTGAGCCTGTCCTGGAGTAATCAGAGTACCCAGGCTAATCAGGGCGGCCGCGTCCGTAACGATGGCGCTAATTTCACCTTGATCCAGCCGCTGCTGCGCGGCGCCGGCCAGGAAGTCGCAACCGCACCGATGCGCCTCGCCCGGCTGAGTGAACAGATCAACCGCCTCAGCCTCAAGGCCACGGTCTCACGGACCATCACCGATATTGCACGGGCCTATCGCGAGCTATTGCGGGCCCAGGAGCAGGTGCGTATTGCGCGCGACGCGCTCGCGCGTTCGCGGCAACTGCTGGAGGTCAACAGAGCCATGATCGACGGGGGGCGAATGGCTGAGTTCGAGATCGTTCAAACCGAAGCGGATGCAGCTACCCAGGAGCTCGGCGTAGAGGAAGCGAGCAATCAGCTCGACGCCAGTCGACTCGAACTGTTGCGCCTGCTGGCGCTGGATCTGAAAACGTCGCTGGAGGCAGTCGACCGGCTCGACACCCAGCGCATTGAGCCTGACCTGGCCAAGGCATTGAGCGCGGCATTGTTGCAACAGCCGGGTTATCTGAGTCAGTTGATTGCGGTCGAGCAGGCCGACATCAATCTGACGGTGGCACGCAATAACCGCTTGTGGGATCTGTCGTTGGTCGGTGGTGCGACACAGGCGCGCGACCGTTACGACCTTCATACCGACCGTCGCTGGGAAGGTTATGCCGGTATCCAGGTGGACATCCCGATTGGGGATCTGAGCCGGCGCCAGGGCGAGGTCAGGGCCCAGGTCGATGTCGAGACCCAGGGTGTGCAGCTTGCCGAGGCCAGACAGGTACTGGAGCGACAAGTGAGCGATGGGGTGCGTGATATTGGCACTCGCTGGCGTCAGTACGAAATCGCGCAACGTGCTCAAGAACTCTCACAGCGCAAGCTGGATATCGAACGCGAGAAGCTGCAGGCCGGTCGTTCCAGCAACTTCCAGGTGCTGAGTTTCGAAGCGGATCTGCGCAATGCCGAGAACGCTCGCCTCAATGCATTGATTGCCTACCTTAACGCCCAGGCCGAGTTAGATCTGACCCTGGGCATGACCTTGGAGAGCTGGGACATTGCCCTCAACGATTAAGCACAACCCGATGCGCCTTCCTCGCTGGGCCTGGTGGCTGGTTATCCTCGTCATACTGGGGCTCGCGGCGGCAATCCTCACGCTGCGCAGCCCTCCCGGCTCGGCCTCTGCGCAAAGCCAGTGGATTCGGGTCGACCCCCAGCCTCTCGAAAGTCGCCTTGGTCTGGTGGGGCGTATCGAAGCGTCGAACTACCTGACCATCGCCGCGCCCTTTGACGCCGGCGTCGAGGCATTGACGACGGTTGTAGGTCAGCGCGTCGAGCGCGGCCAGAGGCTGCTCATGCTCGATACCCTTCAGTTGGATATTCAGCTGCGTCAAGCTCAGGCCGAGCAGCTGAAAGCCTGGCGCGTCGTGCAAGACATGGAGCGTTGGGAGCAAAGCCAGGATGTGGCGCGAGCCCGGCGCGCGTTGAGCAATACCCGTATGGGGCTGAGCGATACGGAGCGCAAGTTGCACGATACGCAAGGGCTGCTCAAGCGCGGCATTGTCCCGCGCATGGAGGTCGATGCGCTGGTGCAGCAGTTGAGGGTGCAGCGCCTGGACCTGAGTGCTGCCGAAGCTGAGCTGGATGCGGCGCTGGCTAAAGGCAAAGGTGAAAACCGCCTGATCGCGCTAATGGAATTGAAAAACACCCAGTCTCGTTATCAGGCACTGCAGGCGCTGCAGGCTCAGCGGGAGATCAAAGCCCCATTTGCCGGCATCGTGCTTCGCCCCCCGAACCCATTGGGTAGTGGTATGCCGCTTGCCGCGGTACAGAGCGGCACGCGTGTGACCCAAGGTACGCCGCTGTTTGAACTGGCTAACCTGGAACAACTCCAGGCGGTGGCTCGCGTCGAAGAGGTCGATATTCATCAGTTGCAGGAGGGCCAGCTTGTGGATGTCACCGGTGATGGATTTGAGGGGCTGACGTTATCGGGTCGTGTCCAGAGCATCGGGGTCAAAGGTATCGCCGCTGAAGCGAGCGGTGCCGGCGCCACGTATGAGGTCATCGTTTCGTTTGCGCCGCTCAGTGCCGAGTTACAAAAACGGGTGCGTCTGGGGATGAGTGCGCGGCTGAGCATTGTCATCTACACAAACCCGACCGCAATGGTCATCCCACCTGAGGCGCTGCTTCAAAGCGCAACGCAAGGCCTTCGGGTTAATTACCGCAGTGAAATGAACCAGCCGCCCCAAGCGGTGCCGTTGACGCTCGGTCGAGCCACGCCACAAGGCGTGGAGGTCTCGGGGCTTGCTTCGGGTTACGTGGAAATCAACGAGCCCAGTCTTCAGTAACAAGAGCGCTGCGTTGTGGCTTTGTAATAATTGGAATCAAGTCGTGAAGTCAAAATGCCATCAATGGTTAAGTTTAACGTGGTTCAAGGCAAGGGGATCTTTCACGCTTCTCCTATGCACACACCTATCATCCAGCGTGGCCGCCCAGTCGGTAGCCGAACTTACGAAGCCAGCCCGGCACGAGCCTTTGGCATGGCTGTCCGAGCTGCCCGCACCAAGGCGGGGACTGCGCAGGAGGCACTTGCCGGCCAGGCCGGGATCGAGCGGTCGCATATGGGCAAGATTGAACGTGGGGAGCACATGCCCACCTTGGCGCTGATCATCCGGGTGGCTAAAGCGCTCAATTGCAGCGCTGCCGAACTGATGGCGCACACCGAACTGAACATCATCAGTATCAGCATCAGCGAAGGCGAGCCGGTGGTGCCTTAGCAGTCAGGTGAAGGGTAAAGAGTGGGGGAGTACCCCTGAGCGGCAGGCAGGTGGGGGAGGCAGATGGCGCAAGCCTTGTTTCCCGTGCCAGCGATGGAGTGCTTTGAATACACAAAAGCCCCGATTGACGGGGCTTCTGGATGCGAGAGGGGGTGTTGGCGGTGGCGCCCCTCTCAAACGTTGTCTACGGCTTAGACGTTAAAGCGGAAGTGCATCACGTCGCCGTCCTTGACCACGTATTCCTTGCCTTCCAGGCGCCATTTACCGGCTTCCTTGGCACCGGCTTCACCCTTGAACTGGATGAAGTCGTTGTAGGCGATGACTTCGGCGCGGATAAAGCCTTTTTCGAAGTCGGTGTGGATCACGCCAGCGGCTTGTGGCGCGGTGGCGCCGACCTTGACGGTCCAGGCGCGGACTTCTTCGACACCGGCGGTGAAGTATGTCTGCAGGTGCAGCATTTCGTAGCCGGCGCGGATCACGCGGTTGAGGCCAGGTTCTTCCAGGCCCAGGGCTTCGAGGAACATGTCTTTCTCTTCGCCGTCTTCGAGCTCGGCGATTTCCGCTTCGATCTTGTTGCAGACCGGCACCACCATGGCGCCTTCTTCTTCGGCAATGGCCAGGACGACGTCGAGCAGCGGGTTGTTCTCGAAACCGTCTTCAGCGACGTTGGCGATGTACATGACCGGCTTGGTGGTCAGCAGGTGGAAGCCACGAATCACCGCTTTCTCATCGGTGCTCATGTTCTTCATCAGGCTGCGCGCAGGCTTGCCTTCGGTGAAGTGGGCGATCAGCTGTTCCAGCAGGGCTTTCTGGACCACGGCGTCCTTGTCACCCCCCTTGGCGTTGCGGGTGACTTTCTGCAGTTGCTTCTCGCAGCTGTCGAGGTCGGCGAAGATCAGTTCCAGGTCGATGATTTCGATGTCGCGCTTGGGATCGACGCTGTTGGAGACGTGAATCACGTTCTCGTCTTCGAAGCAGCGGACCACGTGGGCGATGGCATCGGTTTCACGGATGTTGGCCAGGAACTTGTTGCCCAGGCCTTCACCTTTCGACGCGCCGGCCACCAGGCCTGCGATGTCGACGAATTCCATGGTGGTCGGCAGGATGCGCTTTGGATTGACAATGGCTGCCAGGGCTTCCAGGCGCTTGTCCGGCATCGGCACGATACCGGTGTTCGGCTCGATGGTGCAGAAGGGGAAGTTCTCGGCCGCGATCCCGGATTTGGTCAGGGCGTTGAACAGGGTGGACTTGCCGACGTTAGGTAGGCCGACGATGCCGCAATTGAATCCCATGGTGTTTCCCCTTGGATAAGAGTCAGGCCTTCTGGCTGTGCAGGTTTTTCATCGCGCGGTTCCATTCACCGGCGAGGATATCCGGCAGCACGCCGAGGGCAAAGTCGATGCTGGCATCGAGTTTTTCCTGTTCGGCGCGTGGCGCACGACCCAGGACGAAATTTGAAACCATACTGGCAACGCCCGGGTGGCCAATGCCAAGCCGCAGGCGGTGAAAGGTATTCTGATTGCCCAGTTGCGCGATGATGTCGCGCAACCCGTTGTGACCGCCATGGCCGCCGCCCTGCTTGAGCTTGGCGACGCCGGGTGGCAGGTCGAGTTCGTCGTGGGCCACCAGGATTTCTTCGGGCGTGATGCGGAAGAAACCGGCAAGTGCCGCTACGGCCTGGCCGCTGCGGTTCATGTAGGTGGTGGGAATCAACAGGCGAACATCCTGACCCTGATGCGAGTAGCGCCCGGTCAGGCCGAAATATTTGCGATCGGCCACAAGGTTGATCCCTTGCTTCTCGGCGATGCGCTCAACAAAAAGGGCCCCTGCGTTATGCCGGGTCTGTTCGTATTCAGCGCCTGGATTACCCAGGCCAACGATCAGTTTGATGGCAGTCACGATAGGGGCCCTTCCTTGGAGTGGTGGATAACATCGCAGCAACCGGGTGTTGCGGCGAAAGTGGACGACAAGTGCTCATTTACCATTATGTAAACTCCGCGTTACCGCCCGCTTTCTCGCTACGTTCCAGTCCGCGATGTTTCCTGGTCACTCCGGCATTGCAGAGTAATTACTCTGCAGCGCCTTCTTCAGCTTCTGGAGCAACACGTGGAGCGTGAACGTTGGCAACAGCCTTGTCATCGCCGTGTGCCAGAGCAACAAACTCAACGCCTTTAGGGGCTTTGAGGTCAGACAGGTGAATGATCGCGCCGATTTCGGCGTTAGCCAGATCGACTTCGATGAATTCAGGCAGGTCTTTTGGCAGGCAGGTCACTTCGATTTCAGAAACAACGTGCGAAACTTCGCCGCCTTTCTTGATCGGAGCTTCTTCGCCAACAAAGTGTACAGGCACGATAGCGGTCAGTTTCTGGCCAGCTACAACGCGTACGAAGTCAGCGTGCATCACGTGGCCTTTGGCCGGGTGACGCTGCAGAGCTTTGATGATTACGTTTTGCTTGGTGCCGCCAACATTCAGCTCGATGATGTGGCTGTAAGCCGCTTCGTTTTCGAGCAGTTTGGCCACTTCTTTAGCCAGCATGCTGATGGATTCAGGGGCTTTTTCGCCACCGTAAACTACAGCTGGAACCAGGCTTGCGAGACGACGCAGGCGGCGGCTCGCACCTTTCCCCAGGTCGGAACGCACTTCAGCATTCAGAGTAAAATCGTTCATGTTGTATCTCCAAAATAACCACATTCGCCCCAGCGTTTGCGACCAGCGCTAAAGGCGATATGGGCAAAAAAGCCCCGCCCCGACAGGAATGCCGGGGCGGGGCGCTTTTCGTCAGAACAATGTTCGAGAAGGGCAGGGCCCTTAGCGGAACATCGCGCTGATCGATTCTTCATTGCTGATGCGGCGAACCGCCTCGGCAACTACCGGCGCGATATCCAGTTGACGGATACGCGAGCAGGCTTGAGCAGCTGCGGACAACGGGATGGTGTTAGTCACCACCAGTTCGTCCAGCATGGAATTTTCGATGTTTTCGATCGCCCGACCCGACAGTACCGGGTGCGTGCAATAAGCGAAAACCTTGGCTGCGCCATGCTCTTTCAAGGCCTTGGCCGCATGGCACAGAGTGCCGGCGGTATCGACCATGTCATCGACCAGAATACAGGTACGCCCTTCGACATCACCGATGATATGCATCACTTCAGAGTGATTGGCTTTCTCACGGCGTTTGTCGATGATCCCGAGATCCACGCCCAGGGATTTGGCAACAGCCCGTGCACGCACGACGCCACCAATGTCCGGGGACACGATCATCAGGTTTTCGAAGCGCTGATCTTCGATGTCATCCACCAAGACGGGGGAGCCGTAGATGTTATCTACCGGAATATCGAAGAAACCCTGGATTTGGTCAGCATGCAAATCAACCGTGAGAACACGATCGATGCCGACTACGGTAAGCATGTCAGCCACGACTTTCGCGCTGATAGCCACACGTGCGGAACGCGGACGGCGATCCTGACGGGCATAACCAAAGTAAGGAATAACAGCAGTGATACGAGTAGCCGAGGAGCGGCGGAAGGCATCAGCCATCACTACCAGTTCCATCAGGTTATCGTTGGTCGGAGCGCAAGTCGGCTGAATAATGAAGACATCTTTACCGCGGACGTTTTCATTGATCTCTGCAGTAATTTCGCCGTCGGAAAACTTACCGACAGAGATGTCACCGAGAGGGATATGCAGCTGACGTACAACACGCCGAGCCAGATCGGGGTTAGCGTTCCCCGTAAAGACCATCATCTTGGACACGCGCAGTACCTGAAGGCTGAGGGTAACCTGGATGAGTATAGGAAAATGGCAGGGGCGGCTGGATTCGAACCAACGCATGGCAGGATCAAAACCTGCTGCCTTACCGCTTGGCGACGCCCCTGTATCTGTTGCATCGAGTGCCTGGCACTCGGTTCCTTTAGAGCAGATTTTGCAGCTTGCGATGCAACATCGAAACGTTGCTTCCTTTTGCTACAAACCCTGTAAGGGTCTCTGTAAGAAGGGCCGAGACTTTATCAGCTTCAGCTTTGCTTGGGAAGCCCCCAAACACACAACTTCCAGTTCCGGTGAGTTTTGCTTCGGTAAAATTACCTAACAAATTCAATGCGTTACGTACTTCTGGATAACGCTTTGCTACCACCGGCAAGCAGTCATTTCGACTGTTTCCCTTGGGAACGGGGCGCACTTTAATGGGCGCAGAGTTACGTGTCAACAGCGGATCTGAAAAAATTTCTGCTGTACTTACAGAGACTTGCGGTACAAGCACCAGATACCACGGTTCTTCGGGTTCTACAGGGGTCAGTTTTTCGCCCACGCCTTCGGCAAAAGCCGCGTGGCCGCGCACGAATACCGGGACGTCGGCGCCCAGTGTCAGGCCCAGGCTGGCCAGGCGATCTTCATCCCAGCCCAACTGCCACAGGTGGTTTAGGCCGAGCAAGGTGGTCGCCGCATTCGAGCTGCCGCCGCCGATACCGCCGCCCATTGGCAGGACCTTTTCGATCCAGATGTCGATCCCCAGCGGGCATGCCGATTGTTCCTGGAGTTTTTTTGCGGCTTTCACGATCAGGTTGCTGTCGTGGGGCACATCGGCGAACTCGGTGTGCAGGCGGATTATGCCGTCATCGCGCACGGCGAAAGTGATTTCATCGCCGTAGTCGAGGAACTGAAAAATGGTTTGCAGTTCGTGGTAGCCGTCTTCCCGGCGACCCAGAATGTGCAGCATCAGGTTGAGTTTGGCCGGGGAGGGCAGGGTCAGTCGCTGTGCGGTCATGTCACTGCCCCAGCTTGCGCGGTTGCCATTCCTTGATCACCAGCGTGACGTCAAGGTCGCTGCCGTGCAGTTTGATCCGCTCGGGCAGCCAATAGCCGTTCTGTTGCGCGTAGCTCAGGTATTCCACCTGCCAGCCATCCTGCTCAAGGGTCGCCAGGCGGCTGTCGGCGTCGAGGCTCAGGCGGCTTTTGCTGTCAGGCGCAGGCAACCCGCGGACCCACCATGACAGGTGGGACACCGGCAGCTTCCAGCCCAGTTGTTCTTCAAGCAGGGTTTCCGGGGTCGTGGCGTCATAGCGGCCCTGGTTGGCGACTTCCAGCGACACTTTGCCCGGGCGCCCGGTCAGGCGTGCGGCGCCACGACCCAGGGGGCCGGACAGGCGGATGTCGTAGTAATCCTGGCGTTGCAGCCAGAACAACGTGCCGCTGCCCGAATCCTTGGGCGCGCGAATGCCGATCTTGCCGTTGATCTGCCAGCCGTCGAGGCCGGTCAGTTGCTGTTTGTGTTCGCGCCATTGCGCGGGGTTGCCATGGCCCTCGACCGATTCACGGGAGCCGAAGCTGGAGCAGCCGGCGAGCAAGGCGATAAAACTGAAAGCAATAACGTGGCGCAAAAACATAGTCTTAAAGAGTCTCTGATCCGGTCAGGCGCTTGATGGTGCTGCGCAGGAGAGGGCTGTCGGGTTGATCCTTGAGGAACTTGCTCCAGATCTGCCGGGCTTCGCGCTGCTTGCCATTGGCCCACAGCACTTCGCCCAGGTGGGCAGCGACTTCCTGGTCGGGGAAGCGTTCCAGAGCCTGGCGCAGCAGGCGCTCTGCTTCATCCAGGTTGCCCAGGCGGAAGTTCACCCAGCCCAGGCTATCGAGTACGGCGGGGTCTTCAGGGTTCAATTGATGAGCTCGTTCGATCAGTTCCTTGGCTTCGGCGTAGCGCGTGGTGCGGTCCGACAGGGTGTAGCCCAGGGCATTGAGTGCCATGGCGTTGTCCGGCTCGCGCTTGAGGATCAGGCGCAGGTCTTTTTCCATCTGCGCCAGGTCATTGCGTTTTTCCGCCTGCATGGCCCGGGTATACAGCAGGTTCAGGTCGTCGGGGTACTGCAACAAGGCCTGCTGGAGCACTTTCCAGGCGCGGTCGCCCTGATTGTTGGCCGACAGGGTCTCGGCTTCGATCAGGTACAGCTGGATGGCGTAGTCAGGCTGGGCATCGCGCGCGGCGCCCAGGCGTTTCTCGGCCTCGTCGGTGCGGCCGTTGTTCATCAGGATATCGGCCTGGCGCAGTTGAGCCGGCAGGTAATCGTTGCCGGGGCCCACTTGCTCGTACTCGGCCAGTGCGCCTTGCGGGTCGTTGAGCTCTTCGGCGATGCGGCCCAGGTTCAGGTGCGCCGAGTCGACATGGCTTTCGCGGGCGATCAGGTCTTCCAGGTAACCCTTGGCTTCCTGCCAGGCCTTGGCTTCCAGGCACACCAGGGCGAGGGAGTAACGCAGTTCGTCGTCTTCCGGGTATTGCTGCACCAGGCTGGAGAACTGCACTTTGGCGTCGTCCATGCGGTCCTGTTCGACCAGCATGCGTGCATAGGTCAGGCGCAGGCGCTTGTCGTCCGGATATTGGCGAATGCTTTTTTCCAGCAGCGGCAGCGCTTCCTTGCCACGGTTGAGGCTTTGCAGCAGACGCGCACGCAGCAACAGCGGCGCCACTTCACCGTCTTCCGGCGGGTTCTGCTCGAGCAGGGTCAGGGCGCCCTGGCCATCACCGTCCTGTTGCAGCAGCAAGGCCTTGCCGAAAATCAGCTGGCCGTTGTTCGGGTGTTTTTGCAGCAAACGGTCGAAACTCTTCATCAGGCCGTTGCGCGTGTCCTGGTCGGTATCGGCAGCCGACAAGGCAAGAAAGTCGAAATGGGTGTCGCCCTTGCCCTGCAGGACCTTCTCCATATAGACCATGGAGTCGTCATAGCGACCGCTGCGCGCCAGCTGTATGGCGGCTGCGCGCTGTGCTTCGAGGTCGTCGGGAGCATTTTTGGCCCAGATCAGCGAGGTATCGAGTGCGGCCTGGTCGGCGCCCAGGTATTCGGCAATGCGGAAGGCTCTTTCGGAGATGCCCGGGTCCTGAGTGTTGATGGCCTGGGTCACGTAGTTGTCCAGGGCAATGTCGAAACGATTGCGCTGGCCAGCCAGTTCCGCACTCAGCAGGCTGAAGACCGTGTCTTCACTGAACGAGGCGTAAACCGTGGGCTTTTCAGGGGCGGGGGCATTGTCTTCAACCGGCGGCGTACCGTCCGACGAAACGGGTGCCAAGGCCTGGCAGCCGCTGAGGAAGACAAAAGCGAGGAGCAACGCGGAAGATCTATTCATATAGGAAGAGGACGACTAACCTGCGGTCGGATCATCATGACACAAGCCTTCGGTCAAACATAACCGAGACTCAATGGGACGCCAGAACAGAGGCAGTCTATTAGTGTATGCGCAAAAACGGCCTGCGCTGCGACCATGCGGCACCCTGGGGGCCCCTGGCGTTACGCGAAAACAGGCTCGGAATGCTGATTTGAACCACTGAATTTCGCTTCCTCGCCCGCTTTCGCCTTGCCTGATCTTCGCTCGACGAGTTTTCGCTCAAAACTAGGACAATAGTCGGCAGTGGTTGTTCTGAATCTTTCGAAGTAGGACAATTGCCGGCTTCTCGACATCATCAGCGACCTTGAATGGCCTTCCTTGCACTCGGTATTAACCACAAGACTGCTTCAGTAGACGTCCGCGAGCGCGTGGCCTTTACCCCTGAGCAGTTGGTTGAGGCCTTGCAGCAGCTCTGCCGCCTCACCGACAGCCGCGAAGCTGCGATCCTCTCCACCTGCAATCGCAGTGAGCTTTATATAGAACAGGATCAGCTTTCGGCGGATATCGTGCTGCGCTGGTTGGCGCAATACCATCATTTGAACGTCGATGACCTGCGCGCGAGCGCTTATGTGCACGAAGATGATGCGGCAGTTCGTCACATGATGCGCGTGGCATCCGGGCTCGATTCCCTGGTGTTGGGCGAACCGCAGATTCTCGGGCAGATGAAGTCGGCCTACGCCGTGGCGCGTGAAGCGGGGACGATCGGGCCGCTGCTGGGCCGCCTGTTCCAGGCCACGTTCAGCGCCGCCAAGCAAGTGCGTACCGACACCGCCATCGGCGAAAACCCGGTCTCCGTGGCGTTTGCCGCGGTCAGCCTGGCCAAACAGATTTTCAGCGACCTGCAACGCAGCCAGGCCCTGCTGATCGGCGCCGGCGAGACCATAACCCTGGTCGCCCGCCATCTGCACGACCTGGGGGTCAAGCGCATCGTGGTCGCCAACCGCACCCTGGAGCGGGCGAGCATTCTTGCCGAGCAGTTCGGTGCCCATGCGGTGCTGCTTTCGGATATTCCCCAGGAGCTGGTGCACAGCGACATCGTCATCAGTTCGACTGCCAGCCAGTTGCCGATTCTCGGCAAGGGCGCGGTGGAAAGTGCGCTGAAGCTGCGCAAGCACAAGCCGATTTTCATGGTGGATATCGCCGTCCCTCGGGATATCGAGCCGGAAGTCGGCGAGTTGGACGACGTTTACCTGTACACCGTCGACGATCTACACGAAGTGGTCGCGGAAAACCTCAAGAGCCGTCAAGGCGCGGCCCAGGCGGCGGAAGAGCTGGTGAATATCGGCGCCGAGGACTTCATGGTGCGCCTGCGCGAGCTGGCGGCGGTGGATGTGCTCAAGGCCTATCGTCAGCAAAGCGAGCGCCTGCGTGACGAAGAATTGCAAAAGGCCCTGCGCCTGCTGGCCAACGGCGGCAGTGCTGAAGATGTGCTGGCGCAACTGGCCCGTGGCCTGACCAATAAATTGCTGCATGCGCCCAGCGTCCAGTTGAAAAAACTGACCGCTGAAGGCCGCCTCGATGCGTTGGCCATGGCCCAAGAACTTTTTGCCCTCGGTGAGGGCTCGTCGGATAGCTCTTCGGATAAAAAACCGCAATGAAAGCGTCACTGCTCAATAAACTGGACATCCTCCAGGACCGTTTCGAGGAATTGACCGCCTTGCTCGGCGACGGCGAAGTCATTGCCGATCAGACCAAGTTCCGTGCGTATTCCAAGGAGTACGCCGAAGTCGAGCCGATTGTCAGCACCTATAAGCAGGTGCTCAAGGTCCAGGCCGACCTCGAAGGTGCCCAGGCGCTGCTCAAGGACAATGATCCGGACATGCGCGAAATGGCCGTGGAAGAAGTCCGCGAAGCCAAGGAGCAGTTGCTGGAGCTGGAAAGCACCCTGCAGCGCATGCTGCTGCCCAAAGACCCCAACGACGGGCGCAACGTGTTCCTGGAGATCCGCGCCGGCACCGGTGGCGACGAAGCGGCGATTTTTTCCGGCGACCTGTTCCGCATGTATTCGCGCTACGCCGAGCGGCGTGGCTGGCGGCTGGAGATCCTCTCGGAAAACGAGGGTGAGCACGGCGGCTATAAAGAAGTCATTGCCCGGGTCGAGGGCGAGAACGTTTACGGCAAGCTCAAATTCGAATCCGGCGCGCACCGTGTGCAACGGGTGCCGGCCACCGAGTCCCAGGGCCGTATCCACACCTCGGCCTGCACCGTGGCGGTGTTGCCAGAGCCGGACGAGCAGGAAGCGATCGAGATCAACCCGGCGGATCTGCGGGTCGATACCTACCGTTCTTCCGGTGCCGGTGGCCAGCACGTGAACAAGACCGACTCGGCGATCCGCATCACGCACTTGCCGTCCGGGATCGTGGTCGAGTGCCAGGAAGAGCGCTCGCAGCACAAGAACCGGGCGCGGGCCATGTCCTGGCTGTCGGCCAAGCTCAATGACCAGCAGACCAGCGCCGCGGCCAATGCGATTGCCAGCGAGCGCAAGCTGCTGGTGGGCTCGGGGGATCGTTCCGAGCGGATCCGTACCTACAACTTCCCCCAGGGCCGGGTGACCGATCACCGTGTCAACCTGACCCTGTATTGCCTCGACGACATTCTTGCCGGTGGCGTCGACGCGGTTATCGAGCCGTTGCTGGCCGAATACCAGGCGGATCAACTTGCAGCATTGGGTGAGTAAATGACCATCATCGCCAGCCTGCTGCGCGCAGCCCAATTGCCTGATTCGCCGACGGCGCGCCTGGATGCCGAGTTGCTGCTCGCCGCCGCCCTGGGCAAGCCGCGCAGCTTTCTGCACACCTGGCCGGAGCGCATCGTGCCCAGCGAGGCGGCGTTGACCTTCGCCGACTACCTGCAGCGCCGTCGTTCCGGCGAGCCGGTGGCCTATATCCTCGGCCAACAGGGCTTCTGGAAACTCGACCTGGAAGTCGCGCCGCACACTCTGATCCCACGGCCCGACACCGAGCTGTTGGTGGAAGCCGCCCTGGAGCTGCTGCCCGCCACACCGGCCAAGGTGCTCGACCTGGGCACCGGCAGCGGCGCGATTGCCCTGGCCCTGGCCAGCGAGCGCCCGGCGTGGAAGGTCACGGCAGTGGACCGGGTGCTGGAAGCCGTGGCCCTGGCCGAGCGTAACCGCCAGCGCTTGCAGTTGAACAACGTCACGGTGCTCAGCAGCCACTGGTTCAGCGCCCTGCACGAGCAGCGCTTTGCCCTGATTATCAGCAACCCGCCCTACATCGCGGCGGCCGACCCGCACCTGGCGGCCGGCGATGTGCGTTTCGAGCCGGAAAGTGCGCTGGTCGCAGGGCCGGATGGCCTGGACGACCTGCGCTTGATCATCACCCAGGCCCCGCAGCACCTTGAAGCCGGCGGCTGGCTGATGCTCGAACACGGCTACGATCAGGCCGCGGCCGTGCGCGATTTGCTGCTCGGCCAGGGGTTTGCCGAGGTCCACAGCCGAGTCGACCTGGGTGGCCATGAACGCATCAGCCTGGGGCGCCGGCCGTGCTGAATGACCAGGAGCTGTTGCGCTATAGCCGACAGATTCTGTTGCAGCATGTCGATATCGACGGCCAATTGCGCCTCAAACACAGCCGCGCTTTGATCGTCGGCCTCGGCGGCCTCGGAGCGCCGGTGGCCTTGTACCTGGCGGCGGCCGGGGTCGGTGAGTTGCATTTGGCCGACTTCGACAGCGTCGACCTGACCAACCTGCAACGCCAGATCATCCATGACACCGACAGCGTCGGCATGAGCAAGGTGGACTCGGCGATCCGCCGCCTCACCGCGCTCAACCCGCAGGTGCACCTGGTGCCGCACCGCCATGCGCTGGACGAGGATTCCCTAGCGGCGGGGGTGGCCGCTGTCGATCTGGTGCTCGATTGCAGCGACAACTTCGCCACCCGGGAGGCGGTCAACGCGGCCTGTGTCGCGGCCGGCAAACCCCTGGTCAGCGGCGCGGCGATTCGCCTTGAAGGCCAATTGTCGGTGTTCGATCCACGGCGCGCCGAAAGCCCGTGCTACCACTGTTTGTACGGGCACGGCAGCGAAGCCGAGCTGACCTGCAGCGAAGCCGGTGTGCTCGGCCCCCTGGTCGGCATGGTCGGCAGCCTGCAAGCACTCGAAGCCTTGAAGTTGCTCGCCGGCTTCGGCGAACCCCTGGTCGGACGCCTGCTGTTGATCGATGCGCTGGGTTCACGTTTTCGTGAGTTGCGGGTCAAGCGTGACCCGGGATGCAGTGTCTGTGGGCCCACACATGGGTGAGGCGCCCATCGCAGTCTTCGACTCCGGCATCGGCGGCTTGTCGGTGCTGGCGGAAATCCAGCAGCGCCTGCCTGACGAGTCGCTGTTGTACTTCGCCGACTGTGGGCACATTCCTTACGGCGAGAAAACCCCGGAATTTATCCGTCAGCGCTGTGGCGTGATGGCGCGCTTCTTTCGTGAGCAGGGGGCCAAGGCCCTGGTGCTGGCCTGCAATACTGCGACGGTGGCGGCGGTGGCCGAGTTGCGCCGCGATTACCCGCAGTGGCCGATCGTGGGCATGGAGCCCGCGGTCAAGCCCGCTGCCGCCGCGACCCGCAGTGGCGTGGTCGGGGTGCTGGCAACCACCGGCACCTTGAAGAGCGCCAAGTTCGCGGCCTTGCTCGATCGTTTTGCCACCGACATCAAGGTCATCACTCGGCCGTGCCCGGGCCTGGTGGAGCTGATCGAGGCCGGCGACCTGCACAGCCCGGCGTTGCGTGAGCTGTTGCAGAGTTATGTCGACCCACTGCTGGCCGCAGGTTGCGACACCATCATTCTGGGCTGCACCCATTACCCCTTTCTCAAGCCACTGCTCAAGCCGATGCTGCCCGCCCACATCAGCCTGATCGACACCGGCGCCGCCGTGGCGCGGCAGGTGGAGCGCCTGCTCGACGAGCAGCAATTGCGTGCTCAGGGCCCGGCGCGTGAAGCGCAGTTCTGGACCAGTGGCAATGTGCCGCACTTCAAGCATGTTCTTCCGCTGTTGTGGCACAGTAGCGGCGTTGTACACCCTTTCGATTTGTAAAAAAAACGTGAAAAAAAGCGAAATAGCGCTGAACTTCTGCTTCCGCGCGGATTTCTATAACGTGTCTGTACGATCGTACAACAACATACAAAAACGTTTAAAAAGGATGTTCGTGATGAAGCGTCTGTTCTGTTTGGCCGCGCTTGCGGCCGCACTTTTGGGGCAAAGTTTTAGTGCACAGGCTGCTGGTGTCGAGTTTGCCGTGGGCCAGACCAGCGACTCGACCCAGACTTACCGCCTGGGCATGCAGTTCGACTGGGACAAAAGCTGGTTGCAAAGCGATGTCGGTCGCCTGACCGGCTACTGGAGTGGCGCCTACACCTATTGGGATGGCGACAAGAAGTCGAGCAACCACAGCCTGTCGTTCTCGCCGGTGCTGGTGTACGAGTTCTCCGGTGAAAGCGTCAAGCCGTACGTTGAAGCGGGGATCGGGGTCGCGTTGTTCAACCACACCGAAGTCGAGAGCAACAAGCTGGGGTCGGCCTTTCAGTTTGAAGACCGGATTGGTTTCGGCCTGCGCTTCGCGGGTGGGCACGAGGTGGGCATTCGTGCCACTCACTACTCCAACGCCGGTATCAGCAGCAACAACGACGGCGTAGAAAGTTACGCGCTGCACTACACCATGCCGTTGTAAGCCGTATGCCGCAGCCGTTTTAACGGCTGAGGTCAGCGATACGCCGTGGCGATGCCACGGCGTTCGGTGAGGCAGTCGGCTTCACCCATCTCGAACTCCCGGCAGATCAGCGGGCGCTTCTCGTAGATGGTGCACATCATGCTGTTGCGATCCAGCGCGGCGCACCAGCCGTCATCCAGGCGCAGCATGACTTCGCCCCCCCAGTCATCGGTGTCGATAAACCGTTCAGGCACACCGGTGTCGGTGATCAGCATGACTTCCAGCTGGCAGCAGCACGCCGCGCAGGTGGAGCAGGTGACCGCAGGTTCGGCAATCTGGGTGTGGGGGATGGTGTTCATAGGCGCGCAGTGTAAGGCAGTGGGGCCGGGCTGTGTGAATGCACTGACGGACGCTTAGCCTGCCGATGTGCGCAACTGCCCGTTGGGCAGATGCCGGGCCATCAGTTGCAGCAAGGGAAAGACCACGGCCCAGAGCAACCCCAGGCCAATCAGCGTCGGCCACAGCCCATAAGGAAACTGCACCCCCGCCAGGCGCCCGCCGGCGTAGTACGACAGCGGCCCGCTGAAGGCGCCCAACAGGCTGGCCAGCCACCAGGGCCTGGCGCACCAGGCCAGGCAATGGCGCAAGGTGGTGCCCAGCAGGGCCCAGAGCAGCATCAGCCACAGCGGAATCAGCAGCGCGACTTCCTTGAACTGAAACACCCCCAGCCAATGCAGGAAGCTGTCGATCGAGATGCCGAACAGCATCACGCTGAGGATCAGCCGACCTTCTTCGGCCCACTGGTTTATCCACAGCAAGTGAATCACCAGCACCCCCAACCCCAGCAGCAGCCAGGGGCCGTCACCGCCCATCACGCAGGCGAACCAGCCCAGCTGGAACAGCCCCGCATTGGCCAGGCGTTTACGCATTGAAGCGACCCAGCAACGGCTCCGGGGCCGCCGCAGGCTTGGCCAACAGCAACTGTGCGGTGCCGATGGTGCGTTCCAGGAAGCCGCCCTCGCAGTAGCACAGGTAGAACTCCCACAGCCGCAGGAAGTACTGGTCGTAACCGAGTTCGACCAGGCGCCCATGGGCGCGGCGGAAGTTCTCGTGCCACAGGCGCAGGGTGCGCGCGTAATGCAGGCCGAAGTCTTCCATGTGCAGCAGATTCATGTCGGTGTCGCGGCTGACGATCTCCAGCATCTTCTGCACGCAGGGCAGGGCGCCGCCGGGGAAGATGTAGCGCTGGATGAAGTCGACGTGGTTTTTCGCCTGCTCATAACGCTGGTCGCGGATGGTGATGGCTTGCAGCAGCATCAGGCCGTTGCTCTTGAGCAGGTGCGCGCACTGCTTGAAGTAGGTCGGCAGAAAGTGGTGGCCGACGGCTTCGATCATCTCGATCGACACCAGCTTGTCGTACTGCCCGCTGAGGTCGCGGTAATCCTCCAGCAGCAGGGTCACCTGGTCTTGCAGGCCCAGTTGGTCGATGCGCTGGCGGGTAAAGGCGAACTGCTCCCTGGACAGGGTCGTGGTGGTGACCTTGCAGCCATAGTTCTGCGCGGCGTACAGCGCCATGCTGCCCCAGCCGGTGCCGATCTCCAGCAGGTGGTCGGACGGTTGCAGGGCGAGCTTCTGGCAGATGCGCTCCAGCTTGTTCAGTTGCGCCTGCTCCAGGGTGTCTTCGCTGCTGCGGAACTGCGCCGCCGAATACATCATGGTCGGGTCGAGAAACTGTTCGAACAGCTCATTGCCCAGGTCGTAGTGGGCGGCGATGTTTTTCTGCGAGCCCTTGCGCGTGTTGCGGTTGAGCCAGTGCAGGCCCTGGATCAACGGCCGGCCGAGTTTGGCCAGGCCGCCTTCCAGGCCATCGAGTACCTCCAGGTTGCTGACAAACACCCGTACCACGGCGGTCAGGTCCGGGGTGCTCCAGTAGCCATGGATAAAGGCTTCGCCGGCACCGATCGAACCGTTGCTGGCGACCAGGCCCCAGACTGCCGCATCGAGGATATGAATCTCCCCCAGCAGCTTGGCCCCGGCACTGCCGAACACATGGCGTTCGCCGTCTTCAATCAGCACCAGTTGTCCGTGCTTGAGCTGTGCCAGCTGACGCAGCACGCCACGGCGCAGGAGATTGCCGGTCAGGCCATTGGTGCTCAACAGGCTGGCCTTGGCCGATACGCTAGAGGATTTCATGGCGGCGATCCTTGGGTTGTACAGCGGCGGTTTTATAGGTGCCATCGGCAGCCTGATGGGAAACAAGGGGAATGCGTTTGAGCAGCAGGCGCAGGGCTTGCCAGTAGATGGCCAGGCAAGTCTTGGCGGTCATCCACGGAAAGCGCCGCAGGTAGGCGTGCAAACTGTGACGGTCGAGGGCCTGGCGTTGCAGGTTGAGGGTGGCGTCAAACAGCTTGAACTCGCCCTGCCAGTCGGCCATGTGCACCCCCAGGCGTTCGCCCGGGGGGCTGAAACTCATGCGGTACTCCAGGTCCCGGGGCATGAACGGCGACACATGAAAGGCCTTGGCCACGGCGAAGTGCTGGTGCTCGGCGGTCGTCGCAGCCTGGGCTGGCAGCACGTAGTGATAGCGCTCGCGCCATGGGGTGTTGGTGACCTCACACAGAATCGCCGCCAGTTGCCCGTCGCTTTCGAAACAGTAGAAAAAGCTCACCGGGTTGAACGCCAGGCCCCAGCTGCGGACCTGGGTCAACAGGCACACCGCGCCGCCGGGTACATGGCCGAGGGCGGCCGCCACCTGCTGGCGCACGGCATCGATCAGGGGCATGCCCTGGCCGGTGAAGGCCTTCAGGTAATCGCTTTCGCGCAGGGAAAACGGCGCAAAACGGCTGCTGCCCGCCAGGGGCGAGAGGCCGAACACCTGCGCTTGTTCATCCAGATCCAGGTACAGCAGGCCGATGCGATAGCGAAACGCATGGCACTTGGGCGCAAAGCGCCGATGGCCGATCCAGCCGCTGTACAGGGCGCTGTTCACAATTGTTCCCCGAACGCCTGGGCCACGCGCAGGGCGCTGACCACGCCGTCTTCATGGAAGCCGTTGGCCCAATAGGCACCGCAGTAGAAGCTGTGCTGCGCGCCTTGCAACTCTTGCCAGCGACCCTGGGCGGCCACCGCGCCGAGGCTGTATTGCGGGTGGGCGTAGGTGTAGCGCGCCAGGACCTTGGAGGGGTCGATGGCGGCGCTCTGGTTGAGGCTGACGCAAAAGGTGGTCGAGCTTTGCAGGCCCTGGAGGATGTTCATGTCATAGGTGACGGCCGCCTGGGTGTCGCTGCTGCCGTCCAGGCGATAGTTCCAGCTGGCCCAGGCCAGCTTGCGTTGCGGCAACAGCCGGGTGTCGGTGTGCAGCACCACGTCGTTGTCGGCATAGGGCAGGGCGCCGAGGATGTCCTGCTCGGCATCGCTGGGTTCGGCCAGCAAGCTCAGGGCCTGGTCGCTGTGGCAGGCGAACACCACTTTGTCGAAGCGTTCGCTGCCGGCGGCACTGTGGATCAGCACGCCGGACAGATCACGCTCGACCCGGCTGACCGGGCAGTTCAGGCGAATGCGCTCGCGAAACGTGGCGCTCAGCGGTTCGATATAGCGGCTGGAACCGCCCTCGATCACGCACCATTGCGGGCGATTGCTCACCGACAACAGGCCGTGGTTCTTGAAAAAGCGCACAAAAAACTGCAACGGAAAGCCGCGCATCTCCACCAGGGACATGGACCAGATCGCCGCGCCCATGGGCACGATGTAGTGCTGGATAAAACGCTCGCCGTAGCCCTGGTCTCGCAGGTAGTCGCCGAGGGTGGTGTCGGGCGCGATCCGCTGTTGCTGTAAGTCGCGCAGGGCCTCTTTATTGAAGCGCAGAATGTCCCGCAGCATGCCCCAGAACCCCGGCGACAGCAGGTTGCGGCGCTGAGCGAACAGGCTGTTGAGGTTATTGCCGTTGTACTCCAGCCCCGATTGCGCATCGCACACCGAGAAACTCATCTCGGTGGGTTTGAACGTCACGCCGATCTGCCCCAGCAGGCGAATGAAGTTGGGGTAGGTCCAGTCGTTGAACACGATAAAACCGGTGTCCACCGCGTGGGTTTCGCCCGCCACGCTGACGTCCACCGTGTGGGTGTGGCCGCCGACCCAACTGCCGGCCTCGAACAGCGTGATGTCGTGGCGGCGATTGAGCAGGTAGGCGCTGGTCAGCCCAGAGATGCCGCTGCCGATAATGGCGATTTTCATGAGGCGCTCCCGGTCGGCGAGGCGTTGCGTGCCAGGCGTTTGCCGATCGCCAGTTGCCAGCGCCCCGGCAGCCAGGACAGCAGTTTTAGGCCGGCGATAAAACCGGCCGGAAAGGCGATCTCCAACGGCCGTTGTGACAGGCGCCGGTTGATATGGCGTGCCGCCTTGGCGGCCGGCCAGCTCATGGGCATAGGGAAGTCGTTGCGGGCGGTGAGCGGGGTTTCGACAAAACCCGGGCTGACCACGGTTACATCGATGCCCTCGGCCGCGAGGTCGATCCGCAGCGATTGCAGCAGGTAGCGCAAGGCGGCCTTGGAGGCACCGTAGGCTCCGGCCCGGGGCAGCGGCAGGTAGGTCACCGAGCTGGCGACCCCCACCAGGTGCGGACGATTGCCGGCGCGCAGCAAGGGCAGGGCGGCTTCGATGCAATGGCAGCTGGCCGTCAGGTTGCTGCGCATCACTTGCTCGACCAGCGCGGCCTTGAACTGCTGCACCTCGATGTATTCACAGGTGCCCGCATTGAGAATCGCCGTGTCCAGCGCGCCCCAGGCCAGGGCGATCTGTTCGCCGATCTGGCGCACTTGTTCGGGGGCGGTGAGGTCCCCCGGCACCACCAGCACCCGTCCGGGAAAGCGCAGCGCCAGGGCGTCGAGCGGGGCACGGGTGCGTGCGCTGAGGGCCAGGTGTGCGCCGCCCAGCAGCAGTTCTTCGGCGAGGGCCGCGCCGATGCCGCTGCTGGCGCCGGTCAGCCAGATACGCCGAGGCATGGTCGCCTTCATCCGATTCTCCTTTTCAGCCAGGCGATCACCCGGCCGAGGATGGGCAGGTGCTGATACAGCAGCGCGCCGGCGTCGAAATAGTCGTGGTGGCGATAGACCCGACCGTTGCGCCACTGCAGGTGGGAGCAGCCGTCGACGTGGATGGTCCGGCCGGCATTGAGTCGAGGGTGGCTGTAGCTCATGGTCCAGCGCAGGTAGCCCTGGCCGTCGTCCACCGGGTCCATGCCGGAAAAGACGAACTGCAAATGGCTGACGTTGGCGTACAGCTCGCTGAAGTATTCATGCAGGCGCGGCAACCCCTGCACCTCATGCAGCGGGTCGGTGAACTGGATGTCCGGGCTGTACAGCGAGTGCAGACGCTCGAGGTTATGTTTGTCGAGGCTGGCAAAGACGCGGGCGAAGTCGTGCAGGAACTCACTCATGGCCGGCTCCGGCATCCATCCGTGGCGGCAGGCTCTTGAAGGCCGCCAGGGCGCGTTCGCGAGACTGCGACAGGTTGACGATCGGCGCCGGGTAATCGGCCACGCCGAACAGCCCGCCCATGGCCGCCGGGTTGTGCACGTCCTTTTTGTTCAGCGCCGCCAGTTGCGGCAGCCAATGCTTGATAAAGCGCCCTTCGCTGTCGAACTTCTGCGATTGGCTCAGGGGGTTGAAGATACGGAAGTAGGGCGCCGAATCGGTCCCGGTGGAGGAGCTCCATTGCCAGCCGCCATTGTTCGCGGCCAGGTCGCCGTCGATCAGGTGCCGCATGAAAAAGCGTTCGCCTTCACGCCAGTCGAGCAACAGGTTTTTGGTGAGGAACATCGCCACCACCATCCGCAGGCGATTGTGCATCCAGCCGGTTTCCAGCAATTGGCGCATGGCGGCATCGATGATCGGCAGGCCGGTGCGCGCCTCCTGCCAGGCCGCCAGTTCATCGGGGGCATGGCGCCAGGCCACGGCCTCGGTTTCCGGGCGAAAGGCGCGATGCCGCGAGACCCGTGGGTAGCCCACCAGGATGTGTTTGTAGAATTCGCGCCACAGCAATTCGTTGATCCAGGTGACGGCGCCGACGCTGCCACTGTCGAACTCGCCCTGATTGGCTTGCAGCGCCGCATGCAGGCATTGGCGCGGCGACACCACCCCCGCGGCCAGGTACGGCGACAGCTGGCTGGTGCCGGGTTTGGCCGGGAAATCCCGCTCGCTCTGGTAGTAGTCGATCTGGGCGTCGGCGAAACGCTCCAGGCGTTCGCGGGCCTGGTCTTCACCGGCGGGCCAGAGGTCGCGCAGGCTTTGGCTGGGGCGGGCAAAACCTTCGACCTGCTGCGGCACCGGGTCGGCTTTCAAGGCCATCGGTGCTTGCACCCGAGGGGCGTTGACCAGGGCCGGCAAGCTGCCGTGCAAACGGCTGTAGCAGACCTTGCGAAACTGGCTGAAGACCTGGAAATAGGTGCCGCTCTGGGTCAGTACGCTGCCTGGCTGAAACAGCAACTGATCGAGGTAGTTGTGAAAGCCGATGCCGTTGTTTTCCAGCTTCTCGGCCACCGCCGCATCGCGTCGGCTTTCGTGAATGCCGTATTCGTCGTTGCAGTGCAGGCCCTGGATCTGCAGCTCCTGGCACAGCTTCAACAACACGTTGGGTGCCTGATCCCAGGTGGCGGCGTGGCGGATCAGCAGCGGGATATTGCGTTCGCCCAAGGCTGCGCTCAGCCGTTGCAGGTTGCGCAGCCAGAAGTCGACTTTGCACGGCGCGTCATCGTGGACCAGCCACTGTTCCGGGCTCAGCAGGTACACGGCCACGGTCGGGCCGCGTGCGGCAGCGGCGCTGAGGGCGGTGTTGTCATGTAGGCGCAGGTCACTGCGTAGCCAGATCAGTTGCATGGTGATTCCTGGATCAGAGAAGTCCTCGCTGGGTCAGGGCCTGGTGTGCCGAGATCGGGTCTTCGGCCAGGAACAGATCAGCGATTTCAGTGGTACATACGGCCAGTTCGGCGCAGTGGATGCATACCGTTGGTCCGGCAATCAGCGTCGGGCAGTTCAGCCCGCTCAGCAGCCGTGGCAGCTGCCCGAGGTGGATGGATTTGCTCGAATACAGCAGCACGCACCGGGCTTGTAGGTGCTCGGCGGCCAGGGCCAGTTCGCCGACGGGCAGCGGCCAGTCGAACACTTCCACCGGGCAGTCGGCGCTGCTGATCAGCCAGGCGCTGAGCCACAGGTGCGGCTCCAGCGGCAGGTCCGAGTGGTTGATCAACAGCAGCGGCGCGCCTTGCAACTGGCGGTTGTTGTGATAGATCCGCGCGCCGAGCTTGCTGCGCAGCCAGGAGTAGAAAAACACCCGCTCCATCTGCGCGCCGAACTGGCCTTGCCAGCGTTGTTCGAGTTCGGCCAGCAGCGGAATCAGCAGCTGCTCGCACAGGGTTCGGGGTGGATACAGGGCCATGGCCTGGTTGAAGGTGTCGTCGACCTTGCGCTCGGCCAACTGGCTGATGGCCAGGGTCAGGCTCTGGCGCAGGCTGTGCCAGTCGTTTGCCGCCGGCACGCTGAAGGCCGGGGTGGAGCCCAGCAGGTGCTTGACCTGGCTCACGGCAACACCGCGGTTGAGCCAGGTGAGAATGGTCAGGATCTGTTGCACATGCTCTTCGGAAAACAGCCGGTGGCCCTTGGGGGTGCGCTGCGGCACGATCAGGCCGTAGCGCCGTTCCCAGGCGCGCAGGGTGACCGCGTTGACGCCGGTGCGGCGCGCCACTTCCCGGATCGGCAGCCAGCCCTGTTCCAGCGCCTGGCCGTAGTCGGTGGCGGTTTGCGGATCGTCGGAGTCAGGTTCGCTCATGGCTCAGATCGCATTGCGCAGGCTGAGGTTTTCCGGGTGTGGCTGCAGGTAGACCTGCTGCGCCACGTACGGATCCGGATGCTGGCGCAGGTGGTGCTTGAGCAGGGTCAGCGGCACCACCAAGGGGATGATGCCGTGGCGGTACTGGCCGATCAGTTGCTGCATTTCCTGGCGGTCGTCGGCACTGATGGTCTGCTTGAAATAGCCGCTCAGGTGCTGCAGGACATTGGTGTGAGTGCCGCGGGTGGCGCATATTTTCAGCGCACTCATCAGCTCGCTGAAATACTGCGGGCCGATCAGGGCGGGGTCGCCCTTGCCCATGCTGCCCAGCAGGTGGCCGAGGCTTTTGTAGTGCACGGGGCTGTGGGCCATCAGCAAGTATTTGTAGCGCGAGTGGAATTCCATCAGGCCACGGCGGGTCAGGCCTTGCTTGAGCAACTCCTGCCAGGCGCTGTAGGCGAACACCCGAGTCAGGAAGTTTTCCCGCAGCACCGGGTCGTTGAGGCGGCCGTCTTCTTCCACCGGCAAGTTGGGGTGTTTGGCGCAGAACGCCTGGGCGTAGATGCCGCGCCCGCTGTGTTCGGCGGGCCGCCCTTTGTCCTGATAGACCTTGACCCGCTCCATGCCGCAGGAGGGGGATTTCTGCATCAGGATATAGCCGCAGATGTCGCCCAGTTCGGCCGCCATCCGGGTGCCGTAATCAGCCAGCGGCTGAGTCACGTCGAGTGCGCGGTCAACGGTGCCGACGGCCTGTGGCTGCTGCGGATCGCCGACCAGGCGGATCGGCTCGCGGGGGGTGCCCAGGCCGATCGCGACTTCGGGGCATACCGCAACGAAGTCGAAGTGCTCGCTCAGGACCCGGCTGCACAGGCGAGATTCCTTGTGCCCGCCGTTGTAGCGCACCTCGGCGCCCATCAGGCAGGCGCTGATGGCGATTTTCGGTTTGCTCTGGGGAACGGTGATATCGGGCATCAAGGCACCTCCGGCCAATACCTGTACAGAATTAATACCCTGTACAACTTTGCTCTATCATAGATTCAAAGCTGTACAAGTCAAATAATCTGTATAGGTATTTGCGTGAGGGCCTAAGGCGTCATTTCCAGCCCATCTGCCAGCTGCTGTCGTTTTGCAGGTCCTGCCAGTTCAGGCGTTGGCAGCGGCGGGTGAGGACCGCCTGCAATTCGACTTGCAGCACAGTGCCTTCTTCGTCGCAGAACAGTTCGCTGACCAGAAAGTGTTTCTCGCGGTTTTGCGGGAGGGCTGCCGTCCACTTCGACAGCAGCAACTTGCGTGGATTAAGGCGATTCACTGCAGGTTTTCATGCAGCCGACGCGCGGCTTCCTGGCCGCTCAACCAGGCACCTTCGACACGACCGGACAAGCACCAGTCGCCGCAGACATACAGCCCCAGGTCGGCATCGGCCAGGGCGCCCCATTCGTGGCTGGTGGCAGGCCGCGCGTAGAGCCAGCGGTGGGCGAGGCTGAAGGTCGGCGCGGGCATGGCGCTGTGCAGCAGCTCGGCGAAGGCGCCGTGCAATTGCTCGATGACGGCCTCCTTGGGCAGGTCGATATTCTGTCGGCTCCAGGCGCTGGTGGCGTGCAGGACCCAGGTGTCGAGCGTGCTGTCGCGCCCGGGTTTGCTGCGGTTGCGGGCCAGCCAGTCAAGCGGGCTGTCCTGCACGAAGCAGCCTTGCATCGGGGTTTCCAGCGGGGTGTCGAACGCCAGGGCGATGGCCCAGGTCGGGTCCATTTTGACCCCGGCAGCGGCGCCGGCGAGTTTCGGTGCGGCGGCGAGCAGGGCGGTGGCCTGGGGCGCGGGCGTGGCGATGACCACATGGCTGAATGGGCCGTGGGTCACGCCTTCGGCATCTTGCAGGTGCCAATGCTGTTCACCGCGAAAGACCTCGGTGATGCGGCAGGCGAAGTGTACTTCCATGTCGCCGAGCAGGGCGCGGGTGATGGCGCTCATGCGGGGGGTGCCGACCCAGCGGGTCTGCTCGTCGGGGGAGGGGCTCAGTTGGCCGCCATGGGAGTTGTACAGCTGCGGGGTCCATTCGGCGACCCAGCCATTGGCCTGCCAGCGCTGGACCTCGGTGACAAAACGCCGGTCGCGGGCAGTGAAGTATTGCGCGCCCATGTCCAGAGCACCGGCATCGCTGCGTTTGCTCGACATGCGACCGCCACTGCCGCGGCTTTTATCGAAAAGTTGAACGACGTGCCCGGCATCGTGCAACGCCTGGGCAGCTGAGAGTCCGGCAATGCCGGTACCGATAATTGCGATGGGTACAGTCATAGGGGCCTCGTTTACCGTTCTGTACAGACTACGCCGTCGCTAAAACCTGTACAATATTGTTTTATGGTATAGCTTTTGGCGTGATCGGATGTGCAGGTTGTCTATTGTTAAAACACAGCCTGCCCGATTGAAAAGATCCCTGCCTATAAAAATAGACTAGTGATCGGGCTTAAACGCCACGCAAGGAGGATCTCATGCACATATTGCTGACCGGCGGTACTGGTTTGATTGGCCGTCAGTTGTGTCAGTTCTGGCTGAGCCAGGGCCATCAACTGACGGTCTGGAGTCGCCAGCCGGAAAAAGTCGCGCAGCTGTGTGGCGCCCAGGTGCGGGGTGTCGCGCAGTTGCAGGAGCTGGATCAGCAGCCGCTGGACGCGGTGATCAACCTGGCCGGGGCGCCGATTGGCGACCGGCACTGGACCCATAAACGCAAGGCGCTGCTCTGGAGCAGCCGTATCGGCCTGACCGAGACGCTGCTGGCCTGGCTCGAAAACCGGGAGCAAAAGCCGGGTGTTTTGATCTCGGGCTCGGCAGTGGGCTGGTATGGCGATGGCGGCGAGCGTGAGTTGCATGAAGACTCCCCTCCGGTCAGCGAAGACTTCGCCAGCCAGCTGTGCATCGCCTGGGAAGAAACCGCGCAACGCGCCGAAGCCTTGGGCATCCGTGTGGTGCTGGTGCGCACCGGGTTGGTGTTGTCGGCCGAGGGCGGCTTTTTGTCGCGCCTGCTGCTGCCGTTCAAGTTGGCGCTGGGCGGGCCTATTGGCAATGGTCGGCAGTGGATGCCGTGGATTCATATCAAGGATCAAATCGCCTTGATTGATTTTCTCCTGCATCGCAGCGATGCCCGGGGTCCTTATAATGCGTGCGCGCCGCAGCCGGTGCGCAATCGCGAGTTCGCCAAGAGCCTGGGCCGCGTCCTGCACCGGCCCGCGATAGTGCCGCTGCCGGCCTTTGCGCTGCGAGTGGGGCTCGGTGAGTTGTCGCTGCTGTTGCTGGGTGGCCAGCGCGCGACGCCCGAGCGTTTGCTGGCGGCCGGATTTACTTTTCAGTTCCCTGATTTGCCTGCGGCCCTGGACGATTTATCCAGCCGCCTTTGAAATAGGACGTTGCATGACCGATCACGCGTTGCTCCTGGTCAACCTGGGTTCGCCGGCTTCCACCTCGGTGGCGGATGTGCGCAGCTACCTCAATCAATTCCTGATGGACCCGTACGTGATCGACCTGCCGTGGCCGGTGCGACGCTTGCTGGTGTCGC
Source organism: Pseudomonas sp. CF161 (assembly GCF_000416215.1). NCBI lineage: Bacteria > Pseudomonadati > Pseudomonadota > Gammaproteobacteria > Pseudomonadales > Pseudomonadaceae > Pseudomonas > Pseudomonas sp. CF161. Next base: position 120,835 of record NZ_ATLP01000083.1, on the reverse strand, counting down.
TGATCCTGATCAAGCGCCCGGAGCAGTCGGCCCATGCCTACGCTTCGATCTGGTGGGAAGACGGCTCGCCGCTGGTGGTGCTCAGCCGCCGCCTGCAGCAGGCGATGACCAGCCAGTGGACCCAGGGCCCGGTCGAGTTGGCCATGCGCTACGGCGAGCCGTCGATTGAGACGACCCTGTTGCGCCTGGTGGCCCAGGGGCAGAAGAAGATCACCCTGGCGCCGCTGTATCCGCAGTTCGCCGACAGCACCGTGACCACCGTGATCGAAGAGGCGCGGCGGGTGATCCGCGACAAGAAGCTGGATGTGCAGCTCTCGATACTGCAGCCGTTCTACGATCAGCCCGAATACCTCGACGCCCTGGTGGCCAGTGCCAAGCCGTACCTGGAGCAGGAACACGATCATCTGCTGCTCAGTTTTCACGGCTTGCCCGAACGTCACCTGACCAAGCTCGACCCTACTGGCCAGCATTGTTTCAAGGATGCCGACTGCTGCAAGAATGCGTCGCCGCAAGTCCTGGCCACCTGTTATCGCGCGCAATGCCTGCGCACCGCCGAGCTGTTCGCCGAGCGCCTGGGCCTGGCGCCGGGCACCTGGTCGGTGTCGTTCCAGTCGCGCCTGGGGCGCGCCAAATGGATAGAACCCTACACCGAGGCGCGCCTCGATGAGTTGGCCAAGCAGGGGGCAAAGAAAATCCTGGTGATGTGCCCGGCATTCGTTGCCGACTGCATCGAGACCCTGGAAGAAATCGGTGATCGTGGCCTGGAACAGTTCCGCGAAGCGGGGGGCGAGGAATTGGTGCTGGTGCCGTGCCTCAATGACAACCCGCAATGGGCCAAGGCCCTGAACACGCTCTGCGAGCGCGCCCCGCTGGCGCTCTAGGTCGAGCTGTAGCCGCTGCCGAGGCTGTGCTGGCCCTCAAATCCCCTACGGGATAAAAGGCCCAACACAGCCCGCAGCCGCGATAAGAACACGCCGATGGCCGCAGCCATCAGATCAGCGGTTCATCGCCTTTCTTGTGCTTCCAGCTGTCATTGCCCGGCAGGATCAGGTTCAGCGCAATCGCCACTACGGCGCACAGCGCAATCCCTTTGAGCCCAAAGTCATCCGGCCCGGTGCCGGTTCCCACCAGCACACCGCCAATCCCGAACACCAGGGTCACCGAGACAATCACCAGATTGCGCGCTTCGCCCAGGTCGATCTTGTGGCGGATCAGGGTGTTCATGCCGACCGCGGCAATCGAACCGAACAGCAGGCACAAGATCCCGCCCATCACCGGCACTGGAATGCTTTGCAGTAACGCGCCGAACTTGCCGATAAATGCCAGGCTGATGGCGAAAATCGCCGCCCAGGTCATGATTTTCGGGTTGTAGTTCTTGGTCAGCATCACCGCGCCAGTGACTTCGGCGTAGGTGGTGTTGGGCGGGCCGCCAAACAGGCCGGCAGCGGTGGTGGCAATGCCGTCACCGAACAGGGTGCGGTGCAGACCGGGTTTTTTCAGGTAGTCGCGACCGGTCACGCTGCCGACGGCAATCACCCCGCCGATGTGCTCGATGGCCGGGGCCAGCGCCACCGGGACGATAAACAGGATCGCCTGCCAGTTGAACTCCGGCGCGGTGAAGTGGGGCAGGGCCAGCCAGGGCGCGGCGGCGATTTTCGCGGTGTCGACCACGCCGAAGTAGAACGACATGGCAAAACCCACCAGCACCCCGGAAATGATCGGCACCAGGCGGAAAATCCCTTTGCCGAAGACGGCGACGATCAGGGTGGTCAGCAGTGCGGGCATCGAGATCAGCATCGCGGTCTGGTAGTGGATCAGCTCGGCGCCGTCTCCACTCTTGCCCATCGCCATGTTGGCGGCGATTGGCGCCATGGCCAGGCCGATGGAAATGATCACTGGCCCGATCACCACCGGCGGCAGCAGGCGGTCAATGAAACCGGTGCCCTTGACCTTCACCGCCAGCCCCAGAAAGGTGTAGACGAAACCCGCGGCCATCACGCCGCCCATGGTCGCGGCCAGGCCGAACTGCTGCTTGGCGAGAATGATCGGGGTGATGAAGGCAAAGCTCGACGCCAGGAACACCGGCACCTGGCGCCGGGTCACGACCTGGAACAACAGAGTCCCGAGACCCGCCGTGAACAGCGCCACGTTGGGGTCGAGACCGGTAATCAGCGGCATCAACACCAACGCGCCAAAGGCCACGAAGAGCATCTGTGCGCCCGACAGCACCTGGCGCCAGAGCGGATCGTTGAACTCATCCTGCATGATCAGGAATCCTTCTGCTTGGTACCGAAGATCTTGTCGCCGGCATCACCCAGGCCAGGGATGATGTAGCCGTGTTCATTGAGTTTCTCGTCGATCGAGGCGGTGTAGATGGTCACGTCCGGGTGTGCTTTTTCCACGGCGGCGATGCCTTCGGGAGCGGCCACCAGGACCATGGCGCGGATATCCCGGCAGCCGGCTTTTTTCAGCAGTTCGATGGTGGCGACCATCGAGCTGCCGGTGGCGAGCATCGGGTCGATGATCATGGCCAGGCGTTCGTTGATTTCCGGAACCAGTTTTTCCAGGTAGGTGTGGGCCTGCAGGGTTTCTTCATTGCGGGCCACGCCGACGGCGCTGACCTTGGCTCCCGGGATCAGGCTCAGCACGCCTTCGAGCATGCCGATGCCGGCGCGCAGGATCGGCACCACGGTGATCTTCTTGCCGGCAATTTTTTCGACCTGGACAGTGCCGCACCAGCCTTCGATATCGTAGGTTTCCAGGGGCAGGTCTTTGGTGGCTTCGTACGTCAGCAGGGCACCGACTTCCTGAGCAAGCTCGCGAAAGTTTTTGGTGCTAATGTCTGCGCGGCGCATAAGGCCAAGTTTGTGTCGGATCAGCGGATGGCGGATCTCACGGATGGGCATAGGGAAAGGCTCCGGCGGCGGGCAAAAAAACCGGCCTAGATTAATCTATCCGAGGGTGTTGTCCTATAGACATACAGTACGTTAGTCCAGAAAGGCTTGATCTGGCCCGGCGGGATGCGTACCTTTGCCCGCTTTTCCGAAACCGCCACCCCCTTGGAGAGCGCCATGTCCGCTGATCTCGAGCATATCCGTCAAATCATGCGAGAGGCCGACTGCCTGTACACCGAAGCTGAAGTCGAGGCGGCCATCGCCCGGGTCGGTGCACGCATCAATGAAGAGTTGGCTGAGCGCAATCCTGTGGTGTTCTGCGTGATGAACGGCGGCCTGATCTTCTCCGGCAAGCTGCTGACTCACCTGAAGTTCCCGCTGGAAGCTTCCTACCTGCACGCCACCCGCTATCGCAATGAAACCAGCGGTGGCGAGCTGTTCTGGAAATCCAAGCCGGAAGTGTCCTTTATCGACCGTGACGTGCTGATCATCGACGACATCCTCGACGAAGGTCACACCCTGGGCGCCATCATCGACTTCTGCAAGCATGCCGGCGCCCGCGCTGTGCACACTGCGGTGCTGATCGACAAGGATCACGACCGCAAGGCACGCCCGGACCTCAAGGCCGATTACGTCGGCTTGCCCTGCATCGACCGTTACATCTTCGGTTACGGCATGGATTACAAGGGCTACTGGCGCAACGCCGCGGGCATCTTCGCCGTCAAGGGCATGTAAGCCATGAACCAGCCGAGCTTTCTCGACCAAGCGCTGTTCGCCGAATTGGCCGAGAAGGCCGCGGCCAGCCCCCGGGGCCGGCAGCACCATAACTTCCATCAGATGCAAGAGCCGTGTCACCGCATGGCGGTCGGCCTGCAACCGGCGACTTACATTGCGCCCCATCGTCATTTGAGCGCCGACAAGGCAGAAACCCTGCTGGTGCTCAAGGGGCGCCTGGGACTGCTGGTGTTCGACGAGGCGGGCCAGGTCCTGGCCAAGCGCGTGCTGCAGGCCGGTGGTGAGTGTGTCGGTGTCGACCTGCCTGCCGGGGTGTTCCATGGCCTGGTGGTGCTGGAGCCTGACAGCCTGATGTTCGAGTGTAAATCCGGCCCCTACCGTCCAGTGGGTGAGGGCGAGATGGCCAGTTGGGCACCCCGCGAAGGCGAGCCCGCAGTGGCCCAATACCACGCCTGGATGCGCGCTCAGTTCGATTGACCCCGCCCACTCTGTAGCCGCTGCCGAGCTTGGCGAGGCTGCGCTGGGCCTGGCAGACGCCCCTATTTCCCTGAAGATTTGCGGCGTCAGTTCTGGCCAGCGCAGCCTACGGCAGCGGCTACAGCGTGGGAGGGAAAAGGCGTGCTAGAGTGGTCGGCCCTTGCCTGGAGCCTGTCATGAGCCTGTTGATTCGCAGTAGCGCGGCCCTTCTTCTGACCTTGAGCCTGCCGCTGGCAGCAGCCCCGGCGCCGATGCACGCGCAGTTTCTACCCCCCGATGACCTGACCCTGCGCGACTCCGTCCCCGAGCAACAGCAGCTGTTGCAGGTCACCGAATATTCGGTGGTGGTCGGCAGCCAGCGCCAATCCAATCAGCAGCCGATCCCCGTGACTTCGCCGTTGCTGGTGCGCCTCAAGGGCAAGCCGCTGAACAAGGGCGCGACCATCGGCCAGGTGCTGGTGAATTTCGATGGCGAAAGCAAAAGCCTGAAAAAGCCCATCTACGACCCCAAGAGCAAGACCCTGACCTTGTATTACCCCCTGGCCCAATACCGGGTGGTGATGGATCTGTTGCGCAACGACACGGTGTATTGCCAATTCCTGAGCTATGCCAACGGCCATATCTGGGCCGACTTGCACACCGGAGCCACACGCCCGCGTTGAGACCCGACGCCGCCTGGGGGTAAACTGCCCGCCCCGTGAAATGTCTGCGAGCTGGAGTCGGCAATGCGTAAAGATAAGAAGCAATTGATTGGTGACGAGATCGGCGATGAGCAGATCAAACTGTTCCTCGATTTCGAGCCGGTCGACGCCACTTCACCCTCCCTGCACAAGCTGATCAAGGCCTACCGTGGCCTGCGCATCGATGACTTCGAGCGTTTCCTGACGTTCTTCCTCGAAGCCGGTTACGACCTGGACGGCAAGGATGAGCACGGCCAGGACTTCGTGAGCCTGATCGCCGACCAGCGCAATGGCGCCGATTACATCGAGCTGATCGAAAAAGCTCGCGGCTGAAGGAGAGGGTAGGGGCATCGGCCTCTACCGCCCCTGATCCAAGGCCAAAAAAAACGCCCCGCTCTCAACGAGAACGGGGCGTTTTTTATGCAGCAGGCATCAAGCGTAGCTTTCGGCCTGGTTGCTTTGCTCGACCAGTTCGAGGCTGACGTTGTTTTCGCTGTTGATCTTGCGATACAGCGCCGCGTCGGTTTCCAGGGTCTTTTCCCGCGCCGGGAAGATTTCCTTGAGCTTTTCGGCCCACTCGCCGCTGGCCTTGCTCGGGAAGCAACGCTCAATCAGGTCAAGCATGATCGAGACCGTTACCGAAGCGCCCGGGGAAGCCCCCAGCAGAGCGGCCAGAGAGCCGTCCTTGGCCGCGACCAGTTCGGTGCCGAACTGCAGGACGCCGCCTTTCTTCGGGTCTTTCTTGATGATCTGCACCCGTTGGCCGGCCACTTCCAGGCGCCAGTCTTCGGCCTTGGCCTCGGGGTAGAAGCGGCGCAGGGATTCCAGGCGCTGCTCCATCGACTGCATGACTTCGCTGACCAGGTACTTGGTCAGGTCCATGTTGTCGCGGGCCACGGCCAGCATCGGGCCGATGTTGCCGGCGCGAACCGACAGCGGCAGGTCGAGGAACGAACCGTGCTTGAGAAACTTGGTGGTGAAACCGGCATAAGGCCCGAACAGCAGGGACTTCTTGCCATCGACCACCCGGGTGTCCAGGTGCGGCACGGACATCGGTGGCGAACCCACGGCCGCCTGGCTGTAGACCTTGGCCTGGTGCTGCTTGACCACTTCCGGGTTGTCGCAACGCAGCCATTGGCCGCTGACCGGGAAGCCGCCGAAGCCTTTGCTTTCCTCGATGCCCGAAGCCTGCAGCAACGGCAGCGCCGCGCCACCTGCGCCGAGGAAGACGAATTTGGCATCGACTTCACGGCTGTTGCCGTTGTTCACGTCCTTGATGCTGACGGTCCAGCCGGCGCCGTTGCGCTTGAGGCCGGTGACACGCTTGCAGTACTTGACCTGGGCATCGGGTGCGCTGGTCAGGTGCTTGAGCAACTGATTGGTGAGGGCTCCGAAGTTGACGTCGGTACCGTTCAGCACGCGGGTCGCGGCAATGGTTTCGTCCGCCGGGCGGCCGGGCATCATCAGCGGCATCCACTCGGCCATCTTGGCCTTGTCTTCGGTGTATTCCATGTCCGCGAAGGCGTGGTGCTGGCTCAGCACTTCAAAACGCTTCTTGAGGAAGGAAACGCCTTTGTCGCCCTGCACGAAGCTCAGGTGCGGCACCGGGCTGATAAAGGACTTGGACGAGCCGAAGGTGCCTTTCTTGGTCAGGTAGGACCAGAACTGCTTCGACACCTCGAACTGGGTGTTGATGTGCACGGCTTTCTTGATGTCGACAGAGCCATCGGCGGCCTGAGGCGTGTAGTTCAGCTCACAGAGGCCGGCGTGACCGGTACCGGCGTTGTTCCACGGGTTGGAACTCTCCGCGGCCCCCGAATCCATCAACTCGACGACTTCCAGCTTGATCGCGGGGTCGAGTTCTTTGAGCAGTACTGCGAGGGTGGCACTCATGATGCCGGCCCCAACCAATACGACGTCTACTGCTTCGTTATGCGCCATTAACGCGTCTCCAAAATCTGCAGCACCAAATTGACGGCATAGCTGCCAGGAGTGACGGGGCGTTCAGTTCTGCCCCAGGTACCCATGGCCAGGATCGCCATGTCCGAATCTTCGCAATTTTTTGCAACTTCTGCGGACGCTGCCATTCGGGCCTCAAGCTGCGTATGAACGCATCTTCGGGTATCCCAGGCAATTCGACTTATGGTCAAGACGTCCGTTCGTGCAACCAAATCCGTAGCGGACAGGCTTCAAGCGCAGCTATATGAGGAAGGCTCGGTCCTGTGTAGTCGGGGTGTTGTAGACGCTAATGGTGCTTGTACTGACGCAAAACTATTCATTTGCTCGCCACACTCTTGTGAAGTTGTGAAAACCCGTTTTTTTCACGCTCTTTTGAAGACGTGAACCTCAAAAAAGGGCTACCTCAGCCTGGCACCGGGCCCGAACGCTGGTGCCAGCATGGATGCATGACAGGCACAACGGGCATACAACTCAGTGTCCGAGCAAGGATAGCTCTGGCAGATTCGCGAAAAGTGCGGTTTGCAGGAGGAACAGCAAGCGCCAGCTTCACTCGATCTGTGTGGGCGGCTCTCTGTGGGCGGTGCGGGGTGCTAATACAAGCGCATTAGCGGTGCTGCGAGGCCCGATCAGGAGACGTCCTTATAATCGGGGGGAGATTGTAACGAAGAAACGCGCAGAAATGATCCTGTTAAATGACTTTTATTAGCCTTTTGGTCAGGTGGCCAGTACCTGTTGCCCCCGTGGCCGGGCAATGCGCGGGCTGACGCGGGCGCTGGCAGGCAGGGGCTGATGCAGCCAATTGAGGCGGATTTCGTCGATTTCCACCCAGCCATCGCCGGTCGGCGGCAGGCTGCAATGCTTGAAGGCCTGGCAGCGACCCTGTTGATCGAGCAGGGCAAAGCTGCGGTGTTTCTGGCGCGGTGCGAACAAGGACCAGAGAAAGTGCATGGCGAAATACCTGTTGGGTAATTGCGAGTAAGGATGCCGGTCAAGCGTTACAGCTCGATGTGATGCTCATGTCGGAAATATTACGTGAACCGACATGTACCGGACCTGTCTGAGCCTTGACTAAACCTGTTCTGAAGCTGGTTAGCCGTTGCCGAGCACCGCTATACTGCGCCCCTGTTTGTGCCTGATTTCTGGAGAGATGAGCATGTTGCAACGTTTGTTGTTCGGTTTGATCACTGTGACCAGCTTGACCCTGGCTGGCTGCGCCCACAGCCCGCAACAACTCAGCCCGGAACCGAAACTCACGACTCAACTGGCGCCCGTAGGGCATGGCCAGCCGGTGGTGGTGCGTGTGGTCGACGGCCGGCCGTCGCCAACCCTGGGCACCCGTGGCGGTCTGTACCCGGAAACCAGCGCGATCACCGTGCAGGGCGCGCAGATCCTGCCCAAGCTCCAGGCCCAGGCCGAAGCGGCCGTGCGTCTCCTGGGGTTCACCCCGACCAGCAATGCCTATAACGCGCCGCAACTCACCGTAACCCTGGCCGAACTGAAGTATCAGTCGCCCAAGGAAGGCCTGTATGTCACGGAGGCCACCATCGGCGCGACCTTCCGCTCTGATGTGCAAAATGCCAACCGTCGCTACAGCGGCCGCTATGGCGCTTCCCTGGACCAGCGTTTCGGCATGGCGCCGAACCAGGAAACCAACACCAAGCTGGTCAGCGACGTATTGAGCGATGCCCTGACCCGCCTGTTCAAGGACCCGACCGTGGGTCAGATCCTCGGCGAGTAACCTGCGCCCAAGCGCTGGCTCAGGCCCGCGCGGCACAAAAAAGCCCGGTCTTCAGTGATGAAGCCGGGCTTTATTTATGCCTGAGGTTATCCAGGCCCGAGGTCAGGCCGCCTCGACGTAGAAATCCAGCACGCTGACCCCGGTCAGCAAGTCGGTTTCCGGCAGGTCGGCGTGCTGATGCCCACCCAGGGCGCAATACACCAGCCAGTGCCGGTCCTGTACGTTGAACGCCAGGCTGCCGACCAGCGTCTGCTGCTCATCACTCTGGGCGATCAGGTAAAGACGATCCTGGTTTTCTGCGTGCAGCATGACGTTCTCCGTGGCGTATCGAGGGGCAACAGACTGGCCTGTTTAGATGACGAACAGATGACCGGGTAAATTAATCGGCGCAAATTTCGTTTTTTGTCGGAAATAGCAGGCGAATACTGGCGCTTTGGGTAGAATTCGCGCCGCTAGACCATCGCCCGGCGCTGAGGCCGGGTTCACTCGAGGTTCCCGATGTCGCTGCATGTGATCTGGTCGTTGTTCAACGCTCACCCCGCCAAACTGCTCAACCTGCTCGCGCTGCTGTTTGCCTGCCCGGGTAGCTGGGTGCTGCACGCCACTCGTCGCCGGGAGCAGCGCGCATTGGCCAGCCTGGAAGCACAGAGCGCCAGCCGCAGCATCGATCAGCCCATGCTGTTGCTGGATGTGGCCACCTTGCGCATGAACCGCTTCTTCTACCGGTTCGGTTTTGCCTGCCTGGCCCTGGCGCTGCTGGTGTCCTGGATCAGCACACGGTTTTGATTCGCGCTCACTGAAGGTGACAGACACAACAACGGCGCCCTGGGGCGCCGTTGTGGTTTTGCGAGCTTGGGTTACAGCGCCAGCCCGGCCTTGACCCGGTACTGGTTGCGTACCGGGGTCGCGTATTGCAGCACCAGGTACGGCCGATGATCCACGGGGCAGGCTTCCAGGCGCCGTTGCCACTCCTCTTCGGCCTTGGCCAGCTCCTGGGCGGGGAATACATCCTTGGCTGCGGGGACCTGCAACTGCGGGTCGGCATCGCTCCATTGGGCATACGCCAGGTAATGCACCGGGAACAGGCGATATCCGCCGAGAATCTGCCGGTCCATCTCCACCGCCAATTGCTTGGTGTCTTCGAACAGTTCGCTGATAGGCGCGGCGAAGTTGACGTGGACCCGGCCCTTGTAGCCAGTGATGCCCTTGGCAATGCTCACATCGTCCTCGCCCGGCACCTTGGTGTAGGTGCCCGTGGTGGCGCGGATGAACAGTTCGCGGGCCTTGGCCTGGTCGCAGGGGTCGTATTCGTAGCTGATCGACACCGGGGTCAGGTTCAGCGACTGGATGACTTCGCCGAACGGCTCATCCTTGCGGCTCATGTGGAACATCTTGAGGATCGCCGACTCGGTGCGGTCGTCACCGTCCTTGGCGCGGCCTTCGGCCTGGGCGATCCAGATCGAAGCGCAATCAGTGCGGATCGAGTGATTGATGTAGGCCGACAGCAATTGGTAGGCGGCCATTTTTTCCCGACGCCCGGTAATCGAGCGGTGCACGATAAAACTCTTGTTCAGGCGCATCAGGTCACTGACAAACGGCTTTTGCAGCAGGTTGTCGCCAATCGCGATGCGCGGGGTCGGCAAGCCGGCGTGATACACGGCGTAGTTGACGAAGGCCGGGTCCATCACGATGTCGCGGTGGTTGGCAATAAACAGATAGGCGCTGCCGGACTTGAATTGCTCGACGCCGGTATAGGTCACGCCGTCGGTCGCGCGCTCGATGGTGTGGTCGACGTAGTACTCGACCTTGTCCTGCAGGGTGGCTACCGACGTCACGCCGGCGAACTCGCGCCGCAGTCGATGAGCTATAAGAGGTTTGAGCAGCCAGCCGAAGGCGCCGGCAAAGCGCGGGAAGCGGAAGTGGGTGAGGATATCTAGAAACGCCTTGTCGCCGAGCAGTCGAGCCAGCACCGCTGGGACTTCGCTGTCGTCGTAAGGTCGGATGGCATCGAATTCGCCCATCATGCTCTCTTGTTGGAAACGGCTAGGGTAAGAAAAGGTTTGGATCGAAAAACGGCCGGGCACGGTCTGAAAAGTAAGCTCAAACAAAAATAGCCCTGCGAATAGACCGGCGATTATACGCACAAGTCACTCTGGAGACCGCGATGCTGGAAACCGAGCACTACTCCTGTCCCTATTGCGGCGAAGAAGCCGAGGCCGTGCTGGATTTATCCGGCGGCGATCAGACCTATATCGAAGACTGCCCGGTGTGCTGCCGGCCCATTGTGTTCAGGCTACAAACCGACGGTCAGGAATGGATGCTCGACGTTCACAGTGAAAACGAATGATGGGGTGGCCGTATGCAGCGTATCTACGAACCGGAAAACCTGATGGAGGGCGAGTTGCTGCAGAGCATGCTGGCCAGCGAAGGGGTCGAGGCGCACCTGGCGGGGCGCGACCTGCTGGGTGGCGCCGGCGAGTTGCCGGTGTTCGGATTGCTTGGGCTGACGGTGCCAAACGATCAGGCGCAATACGCACGGGAGCTGATCGCTGCGTACAATGCGGCCCTGCCGATGCCCTTTGAAGAGCCGGAAAACTTTGCCGGCGTGCTGGTCTGTTAGGCTGGCCGCCAATTTGTCGAGAGTTGTATTGCCCCCATGTGTGGACGTTATGCCCTGTTTCGCTGGAACCCCGCGTTTGCGGCCTTGCCCGGGTTTCCGGCGGATCAGCAGGCGCAGTGGAATATTTCGCCCAACGACTCGGTGCTGATCCTGCGCGCCGAAGCTGAGCAGCGCACCCTGGCGCGGGCTCGCTGGGGCCTGACCCCGCCCTGGTTGACCGACCTGTCGCGCACCCCGGCCCACGCCCGGGCTGAAACCCTGGCCGAGCAACCGATGTTTCGCGAGGCATTTCGTCAGCGGCGCTGCCTGCTGCCGGCCAATGGGTTCTATGAATGGCGGGGTGGCACGCGCAAGCGCCCCTATTGGCTGACCCCGGGGGAGGGCTCAGCGCTGTTTTTTGCAGCGATCTGGGAAGCCTACCCGGTGCAGGAGCAGGTCTGGCTGAGCACCGCGGTGGTGACCCAGGCCGCGTCCAACCAGCGCCGACCGCTGATTCTCGATGCCGAGGGCCAGGCCGCCTGGCTGGATCCGCAAACACCGTTGCCGGTCCTGCATGCCTTGCTCGCCAGTCCCCCGGCGGCGTTGCGCGAGCGGGTGCTGGCCAATCTGGTGAATGACCCGAAACTCAATGCCCCCGAGTGCCTGACGCCGGGTTGAAGGGGCTGGCGCCCCGGAGCGTCGGCGACCCCGCGCGAGCAAGCCGCAGTTGGGGAGGCTGGCGCAGGGGCTTGTCAGACCTTGAACTGGTTGATCAGGCGCCGCTGCTGTTCGGCCAGTTTGGTCAGGCCCGCACTGGCTGCGCTTGATTCGTCGGCACCACCGGCCACTTCATTGGCCACCTGGCCGATATTGATCACGTTGCGGTTGATGTCCTCGGCCACGGCGCTCTGCTCCTCGGCGGCGCTGGCGATCTGGGTGTTCATGTCGTTGATCACCGACACCGCTTGAGTGATGGTCTCCAGGGCTTCGGCGGCCTTGGCCGCGTGTTGCACGCTCTGGTCGGTCTTGGTCTGGCTGTCTTCCATGACCCGCACCACGTCGCGCGTGCCTTGCTGCAACTGCTGGATCATCGACTGGATTTCTTCGGTGGCCTGCTGGGTTTTCTGGGCCAGGTTGCGCACTTCGTCAGCCACCACCGCAAACCCCCGCCCTTGTTCGCCGGCGCGCGCCGCTTCGATGGCGGCGTTGAGGGCCAACAGGTTGGTCTGCTCGGCAATGCCGCGGATGGCGATCAGGATCGCGTTGATGTTTTCGCTGTCCTTGGCCAGGGTCTGTACCACGCCGACCGCCTTGCCGATTTCCACGGCCAGGGCGCCGATCGACGTCGAGGTCTCGCGCACGATCTGCATGCCCTGGCTGGCGGCCTGGTCGGCGTGGGTCGCGGCTTGTGCGGCCTGGGTCGCATTGCGCGCCACGTCTTGGGCGGTGGCGGTCATTTCGTGCACCGCAGTGGCCACCTGGTCGATTTCGACCATCTGTTTATGCACGCCCTGATTGGTGCGGATGGCGATATCGGCGGTGTGCTCCGAGGAGTCGCTGACACTCTGCACCGAGCTCACCACCTGGGTGATCATCGCCTGCAACTTGGCCAGGAAGGTATTGAAGCCCTTGGCGATCGAGCCCAGTTCGTCGACCCGATCGCTGCTCAGGCGGCGAGTCAGGTCGCCTTCGCCCTGGGCGATATCGTCAAGCATGGCCACCATCTGCTTCAGCGGGCGGGCGATTTCGCGCCCAACCAGCCAGATCACCAGCAGGCCGATGCCGGCCACCAGCAGGCCAACCATCGCCATGCCGAAGGTATCGGCCTGGCGTTGCGCAGCCAGATCGTTCTGCAGTTTTTGCAGGTCGGCCATTACCGCGTCCAGGGGCAGGTGCAGCATCAGGGTCCATTGGGCATCGGTCTGGCCAATGCCAAAGGGCAGGTAGACTTCGATTTCGTTGCCGGCCTGGTCGACGCTGTAGGCCACTTCCCCGCGCTTGAGGTGGTTCAGCCTGGCCAGCTTGTCGCCTTGCAGGATGCTGCTGACCGGCTCGCCGAATTTGCCCGAGTCCCGGGTATAGGCCACCAGCCGCCCGTTGCCGCCGATCAGGGCCATTTCCCCGGCGCCGTTATAAAGCGTGTGGTTCGCCGCCAGGAGCATGTCCTGGATGAAGTTCACCGAGAGGTCGGCGCCGACGATGCCCTGGAACGCGCCGTTGAGCAGGATCGGTTGAATGAAGGAGGCGAGCATCACCACCTTGTCCCCGACCTTATAGGGCGCCGGATCGATCACGCAGGGCTTTTTGCTTTCCTTGGAGCACAGGTAGTACTCGCTGGCACGGACGCCGGTGGAGAGCAGTTTCTGGTCGTCGACGTCTGCCAGTTTGTCCAGGCCCAGGCTGCCGTCTTCATTGCGGAACCACCAGGGCAGGAAGCGGCCGTTGGCGGCGTCGATCCCCACCACCTGGGAGCCGACGTAGGCCGCGTCGTTCTGGTCGATGGCGTTTTTTTCCCAGCCGACGTAGGCGCCGAGAATTTTCGGGTTCTGCGCGACGTTTTCCTTGATCAGGCCAATCAACTGTTCGCGACTCAGGCTCAACTGGGTCGCGCCCTGGCTGCCCGGGTTGCCCATCATGGCGTTGACCCGCACCAGGCCGCTGGCAATCAGCAATGGCGCTTCCAGTTCACGCTGGATCTGACTGGCCTGGTTCTGGGCCAGTGTGCTCAGGCGCTGCTCGATAACCTGCTCGAACTGGGCCTGGGTGCGGGCTTGCACCATGTCCTGGGTCCGGGCGCCGGCGAACAGTGCGTACAGCACCAGGGCCGCAACCACGCTGAGGACGATGGCGCCGGCCAGGGCGGCCACGGAAAACTGGATCGACTTGAATTTCATAGGGGCTCCGGTCGCAGGAATGGCGTCTGCCGTGCTGTATCGGCAGGCTCTGCAATGGCCATTAGCGTTGATTGCGCAAATGACCGTTTTCGATCGGCGCGAGTCGCACATGAATACGACACGTCAGTGCCTGGCCTGGGGCGGGGGCTTGATGAATTATTTCTTACGGTCGTCGGGATGTATCTTGAACAGCGCATTTAGATGTCATTTGCATCTAGCGTCGATACCCGTCACCCCCTACGATACGCGCCATGTTTTCAGGGAGCGTTTTCATGATGAAGTCGAAGAAGTCATTGCTTGCATGTGCACTGGGTACCAGCCTGCTGCTCGGTGGTTGTCAGGCCGTGAACACCACCAGCGGCGGCGCCGTGGGTGTCGATCGCAAGCAGTACATGTTCAGCATGCTGTCGAGCGATGAGGTCAACCAGTCCTATGCCCAGGACTACCAGCAGACGCTGGGCGATGCGAGCAACAAGGGCATGCTCGACAAAACCAGCGCCACCGCCAAGCGCGTGCAGAGGATTGCCGACCGCCTGGTCGCCCAGGCCCCGACCTTCCGCCCGGATTGCGCGGCGTGGAAGTGGGAAGTCAACCTGATCAAGAGTGATGAACTCAACGCCAACTGCGGTCCTGGCGGCAAGATCATTTTCTACACCGGCCTGATCGACAAGCTGCAACTGACCGACGATGAAATCGCCGCGGTGATGGGCCATGAAATCGCCCACGCCCTGCGCGAGCACGGCCGTGAAGCCATGTCCAAGGCCTACGGTGTGGGGGCGTTGAAGCAGATCGCCTTGCTGGCGGGTGCACCACAGGGCGCAGTGGCCCTGAGTGATAACGGGGTGAACCTGTTGATGACCTTACCCAACAGCCGCGACAACGAAAACGAAGCGGACCTGATCGGCCTGGAGTTGGCGGCCCGTGCCGGCTACAACCCGAACGCGGCGATCAGCCTGTGGAACAAGATGAGCAAGGCGTCGGAAGGCGCGCCGCCGGAATTCCTCAGCACTCACCCGGCGTCCACTAGCCGGATCAGCTCGTTGCAGGCGGCAATCCCCAAGGTCATGCCGTTGTATCAGCAAGCCAAGAAGTCCTGATGGCCTGGCGTCACGTCCTGTGACGCCAACCCCGGCAACACCGGCCTGTGCATGATTGCGCAGCGGCCGGCTCGCCGACGATGAAGGCGCTCCAGGCGCCTCCCTCCGTTTTGCTTACACCCACCCGCTGCTTTGCATGGCCTTGTACACCGCAACCAGGGCCAGGACGAAGAACGCCGATGCCGCCAGGCGACGGATCAGGGTCAGGGGCAGTTTGTCTGCCGCGAAGTTGCCGGCCAGTACCACCGGTACGTTGGCGATCAGCATGCCCAGGGTGGTGCCGATGATGACCAGCCACAGTTCAGGGTACTGCGCCGCGAGCATGACCGTGGCGATCTGAGTCTTGTCACCGATTTCCGCGAGGAAGAACGCAATCAGGGTGGTCAGGAACGGCCCGAACTTGCGTGCGGTGCTGGCTTCGTCTTCGTCCATTTTGTCGGGAACCAGGGTCCACAAGGCCGTGGCGGCAAAGCTGGCGGCGAGGATCCAGTGCAGGGTGACGTCGGAGAAGAAGCTGCCGAACCAGGCACCCACCGCACCGGCGGCCGCATGGTTGGCCAGGGTCGCGGCGACGATACCGGCGATGATCGGCCAGGGTTTGCGAAAGCGCGCGGCGAGAATCAGGGCGAGCAGCTGCGTCTTGTCGCCGATTTCGGCCAAGGCAACGACTGCGGTAGGAACGAGTAGAGAATCCAGCATCAGGTTTTTCCTAAGGGGCGGGTCGACACGGCTATGACACGTACAGCCTCCCCGCCCCGGGTAAGGTGTTCGTGTCATAGGTCTTGTCAAACCCTGCGGTCCGTCTGTGCGGACTCTTGGGTCGCATGCGCCATGGTCTGTTGACCAAGTATGTTGACGCATGCCGGACGAGCGTGGCGCTCGTGGGAGACTACTCCCCTAGGACGGAGCGGATTCTGCCTAGGCAAAATCCATTCGGCAAGCCTTCTTTTGCAAAAGCCGGTTACCCGCGCTTGGCCCGGTAAATGCGAAAACCCTGGCCTTCGGCCTTGATCGAACACGGCCCCAGATGTTCTTCGATCAGCGGCTGGTAACGCAGGAAGCTATTGGCAACCAGCCGAAGTTCGCCGCCGTTTTTCAGATGTTTGGCTGCTTTTTTCAGCAAGTTTTCGGTGGCGTGATAATCGGTGTGAACCCCGACATGGAAGGGCGGGTTGCTCAGGATGGCGTTCAAACCCATGGGCGCGGCGTCGATTCCGTCGCCGGTCAGGACCTCTGCGTCCAGGCCATTGGCAGCCAGGGTCAAACGACTGCTGGCGGCGGCGAAGGCATCGACGTCGAGCAGCGTCACGCTGTTATGTGGGTAGCGGCGCTTGACCGCCGCCCCCAGGACCCCGGCGCCACAGCCGAAGTCCAGCAGGTGGCCGCTGGGCAGTTTGTCCAGATGCTCCAGCAACAGTGCGCTGCCGCGATCCAGCCGGCCGTGGCTGAATACGCCGGGCAGGCTGATGACTTTGAGCGGGCCTTCGGCCAGGGGCAATTCGTATTCCTGGGCCAGGCTTTCCAGGGTTACCGCCTCGGGGGCATTGGCGACTGTGACTTGCCACAGCTGGCAATGCCGCGCGCTGTCGAGCTTGCGTGGTTTGCCGAAGGGGTTGAGTTGCTTGGCCGCGCCTTCGATACCGCTGCGCTTTTCACCCACCAGGTACAGTTCGCGCCCCGCCAGGCGCGAGGCCAGGGCATTGAGCAGGTAGTCGGTCAGGTCCTTGGATTTGGGCAGAAACAGCACGGCGCTTTCGAACCCCCGCTGCGGCGCATCCACCCCGAAATGGCTGCGCTCGGTAAAACGAGCGTCGAGCGCCGCCTGGTCACCGGCATGCCAGCACCAGCCATGGGCATTGGGCAGCCGACCCAGCAAGTCGTCGGCGGGCAGGCCCGCCAGCAGCAGCGAACCTTGAAACAATTCAGCCTGGCGAAGCAGTACTTCACTGCGCGGATCCATAACCTGCTCCTTGAAAAAAGTGGCGCAGTTTATCAACTGACGACCCGCAGCGCTGTACCGCTGAAAAAGCCCCGGGCATTTTCCGTCAATTGGCCGACGATGCGCTGGCGCGCCTCGCGGCTGCCCCAGGCGATATGCGGGGTGACGATCAGCCGTGGAATGTCGGCGGCCAGCAGCGGGTTGCCGGCCACGGGCGGTTCGACACTCAGCACGTCGGTGGCGGCACCGCCCAGGTGGCCGCGGCGCAGGGCATCGGCCAGGGCTTGCTCGTCGATCAGGCCACCGCGTGCGGTGTTGACCACAAAGGCGTTGGGTTTGAGCAGGGCCAGCTCGCGGGCGCCGATAAAGTGGCGGGTGTGCTCATTGAGCGGGCAGTGCAGGGTCAGGGCGTCGATTTGCGGCAGCAGCTCATCCAGCGGCAGGCGATCGGCGCGGGGCGGGCGGCCAGGCAACTGACCAAGCAGCACGCGCATGCCAAAGGCTTCGGCCAGGCGCGCCACGGCGCTGCCGAGTTCGCCATGCCCGAGCAGGCCCAGGGTTTTGCCTTCGAGTTCGACAATCGGGTAATCGAGCAGGCAGAACTGTTTGGCGTGTTGCCAGCGTCCTTCGCCCACGGCTTTTTGATAGTCGCCCAGGCGGGTGGCCAGGTTGAGCAGCAGCATCAGTGTGTGCTGGGCCACCGATGGCGTGCCGTAACCCTGGCAGTTGCTGACGGTAATGCCCTGGGCCCGGGCCGCGGCGAGGTCGACGTTATTGGTGCCCGTGGCGGCAATCAGGATCAGTTTCAGGTCAGGGCAGGCGGCGAGGGTCTTGGCGTCCAGCAGGACCTTGTTGCTGATGGCCACCTCGGCGCCCTGCAGGTGTTCGATGACCTGGTCGGGGGCGCTGGTGGCGCACAGCTGCAGGTCGCTGAAGCTGTCGCGCAGTTCGCCAAGATCAAGGTCGCCGAGGTCGAGGGAGGTGGAGTCAAGGAATACGGCGCGGCGCTGGTTAGTCATCAACTGTACCTTTTGCACTAGGGGTCTGAAGGCGTAATCTGCCGAGCCTAACAGATGAAATAATTAGAAACACGGGAGCCCCATGTACCTGACAGAGTTCTTGACCGTTGCCCTTATCCACCTGCTTGCCGTGGCCAGTCCAGGCCCGGACTTTGCCGTAGTGGTCCGCGAGAGCGTGACCCACGGCCGTCGCGCCGGAACCTGGACGGCGCTGGGGGTGGGCACCGCGATTTTCCTGCATGTGGGTTATTCGCTGCTGGGGATCGGCCTGATCGTGTCGCAGTCGATCGTGCTGTTCAACGCATTGAAATGGCTGGCGGCGGCCTACCTGCTGTACATCGGCTTCAAGGCGCTGCGCGCCAAACCGGCCGCCCCGGCCACGGAAAACCTGCACCATGAAGCTGGCGAGCGCACGGCCCGCGGGGCCTTCACTTCCGGCTTTGTGACCAACGGCCTGAACCCCAAGGCGACGCTGTTTTTCCTGTCCTTATTCACCGTGGTGATCAACCCGCACACGCCCCTGGCGATCCAGGCCGGTTACGGTGTGTACCTGGCGGCGGCAACGGCGTTCTGGTTCTGCCTGGTGGCCATGCTGTTCAGCCAGCAACGGGTGCGCGCCGGTTTTGCGCGCATGGGCCACTGGTTTGACCGGACCATGGGTGCGGTGCTGATCGCCATCGGCGTGAAGCTGGCCTTTACCGAAATGCACTGATTCAAAGAACAGATCACGAAATATCCCTTCTGACCGAGCAAATACTGGCGTAACGCTAGTATTTGCTTGGCTCTGCAAATCATTCCTTTGGCTGATTTGGTTGCTGCGCTCTCGCTCTAGAGTGGGCATTCTTCAGTTACGACCGGGCAGTCAGAAAAGGGATTCTTATGTTGCAGACTCGCGTGATTCCACCAGCCGAAGGCGCTTACCAATACCCGTTGCTGATCAAGCGGCTGCTGATGTCCGGCAGTCGCTACGAGAAAACCCGGGAGATCGTCTACCGCGACCAACTGCGTTACACCTACCCGACCCTTACCGAGAGGGTCGCGCGCCTGGCCAATGTGCTGACGGAGGCCGGGGTCAAGGCCGGCGATACGGTGGCGGTGATGGATTGGGACAGCCATCGCTACCTGGAATGCATGTTCGCCATTCCAATGATCGGTGCGGTGATCCACACCATCAACGTGCGCCTCTCGCCAGAACAGATTCTCTACACCATGAACCATGCCGTGGACCGCGTGGTACTGGTCAACAGCGAGTTCGTCGGCCTGTACCAGGGCATTGCCGGGCAACTGACCACAGTGGAGAAAACCCTGCTGCTGACCGATGGCCCGGAGAAAACCGCCGAGCTGCCGAACCTGCTGGGCGAGTACGAACAGTTGCTGGCCGCCGCCAGCCCGCAGTATCCGTTCGAAGACTTCGACGAAAACTCGGTCGCCACCACCTTCTACACCACGGGCACCACCGGTAATCCCAAGGGTGTGTACTTCACCCACCGTCAGCTGGTGCTGCACACCATGGGGGTCGCGACCACCATGGGCTGCATCGACAGCGTACGCTTGCTGGGCACCAATGATGTGTACATGCCCATCACCCCGATGTTCCACGTGCACGCCTGGGGCCTGCCGTATGTAGCCACCATGCTTGGGCTCAAACAGGTCTACCCCGGGCGTTATGACCCCGAGTACCTGGTGGAGCTGTGGCGCAAGGAAAAGGTCACGTTCTCCCATTGCGTGCCGACCATCCTGCAGATGCTGCTCAATGCCAAGGCGGCCCAGGGCACGGATTTCGACGGCTGGAAAATCGTGATTGGCGGCAGCTCGCTGAACCGCGCCCTGTACGAAGCCGCCAAGGCCAAGGGCATCCAGCTGACGGCCGCCTACGGCATGTCTGAAACCGGTCCGTTGGTGGCCTGCGCTCACCTCAATGATGAGCTGATGGCAGGCACCGAAGACGAACGCACCACCTACCGCATCAAGGCCGGGGTGCCGGGACCCTTGGTGGAAGCGGCGATTATCGACGGTGATGGCAACTTCCTGCCGGCCGATGGCGAGTCCCAGGGCGAACTGGTACTGCGCGCGCCATGGCTGACCGAAGGCTATTTCAACGAGCCGCAGAAGGGCGCCGAGCTCTGGGAGGGCGGCTGGCTGCATACCGGCGATGTCGCGACCCTGGACAGCATGGGCGTGATCGACATTCGCGACCGGATCAAGGACGTGATCAAGACCGGGGGCGAATGGATTTCCTCCCTCGACCTTGAAGACCTGATCAGCCGGCACGTGGCGGTACGTGAAGTAGCAGTGGTGGGTATCGCCGATCCGCAATGGGGCGAGCGCCCGTTTGCCTTGCTGGTGATCCGTGAGGGCCACGTGATCGGGGCCAAGGAGCTCAAGGAGCATCTCAAGCCATTCGTGGAATTGGGGCACCTGAGCAAGTGGGCCATCCCCAGCCAGATCGCCCTTGTTACTGAAATTCCCAAGACCAGTGTTGGCAAGCTCGACAAGAAGCGCATTCGCATCGACATCAGCGAATGGCAGGCCAGCAACAGCACCTTTCTCTCGACCCTCTAAGCCCCCTCTGCGCGCCCGAAAGGGCGCGCCAGACGCCCCCAAGCAAGCGCTTGCCTTGTGAAATCCGAATTTTCAGCCATCCTTGCCCCCGCCAGTGTCCGCTGGCATGGCAAAGGACTGTTCTAGTGCGGTTGGATGGTGCAAATCACACTTTAGAGGGATCTAGCAGTACTACCTGCTGGATATAGTCCGTCCACGGATTTTTAAGAACGGAGCAAGCACGCGAGATACCGCGCTGCCACCTTGAACGATCTAGGGAGCCGAGCTTCTGTTTGTTCGGGACGTTTTTAGAAGTGCTCACTGCCATAACAATAATGCACATGGAGTAGCGTCGATGACATCAGTAAACCAGTTCTGGCGCCGGGCAAAACTGCCCCTGGCCGTCGGTCTCGCCTCTACGCTCGCCGGACCCGCATTCGGCGTCAGTTTCAACATTGGTGAAATCGAAGGCAGCTTCGATTCGTCCCTGTCGGTGGGGGCCAGTTGGTCGACCGCCGGGCGTAATAAGGACCTGATCGGGGTCAACAACGGCGGCAAGGGCCTGTCCCAGACCACCGATGATGGCCACTTGAACTTCAACAAGGGTCAGACCTTCTCGAAGATTTTCAAGGGTATCCATGACCTGGAGTTGAAGTACGGCGATACCGGTGTGTTTGTCCGTGGCAAGTACTGGTATGACTTCAAGCTCCAGGACGAAGACCTGGACTTCAAGAACGTCAGCAATGACAACCGTAAAGAGGGCGCCAAGTCTTCCGGTGGGCAGATTCTCGACGCCTTCATCTATCACAACTACTCCATTGCCGATGAGCCGGGCTCCGTGCGTTTCGGCAAGCAGGTGGTGAGCTGGGGTGAAAGTACCTTCATCGGTGGCGGCATCAACTCGATCAACCCGATCGATGTGTCGGCGTTCCGCCGGCCCGGTGCCGAGGTCAAGGAAGGCCTGATTCCGGTCAACATGTTCTACATCTCTCAGAACCTGACCGAGAACCTGTCGGCCGAAGCCTTCTACCAGCTGGAGTGGGACCAGACTGTTACCGACAACTGCGGGACTTTCTTCTCGCAGCCGGACAACATTTCCGATGGCTGTGACGACAACCTGCGACTGCTGGCCAAGCGTTCGACCATCGCCGCCACTGCGCCGGGTCGCGCAGCCCTGGCCGCGATGCAGGCACGTGGTGTCGACGTCAACGAAGAAGGCACGCTGGTACGCCGCAGTGGCGACCGCGATGCCCGTGACAGCGGCCAGTTCGGTGCGGCGTTCCACTACAACTTCGAACCGCTGGACACCGAGTTCGGCGCCTACTTCATGAATTACCACAGCCGTGCGCCGATTTTCAGTGCCACGGCAGCGCCTCAGTCGGCATACAACATCGCCGGCGGCTTCGGCACATTGGCGCCGGTATGGATCGCCGGTAACTCGAAGTACTTCGTTGAGTATCCGGAAGACATTCGCCTGTATGGCTTGAGTTTCTCCACCACTCTGCCTACAGGGACTGCCTGGAGTGGTGAAATCAGCTACCGGCCGAATGCGCCTGTGCAACTCAACTCCACCGATATCCTCTATTCCGCTGTTCGGCCTTTGGGAGGGGCGTTCTCCAATGCTTCCCTGCTCAGTGGCGTCGCCGGGCAGGACCTCAATGGCTACCGCCGCAAGGAAATCACTCAGTTCCAGACCACCTTCACCCACTTCTTCGACCAGGTTATGGGCGCCAGTCGTCTGACTCTGGTGGGTGAGCTGGGGGTTACCCACGTCGGTGGTCTTGAGAGCAAGTCGGATGTCCGTTATGGACGTGATCCAGTGTTTGGTCCTGGCGCCTTGCCAGCCACCGGCGGGCAAAACACCTGTCGCGCTCTTAACTCCACCACCATTGCCGGCGCAGGTCCTGGTGCTGATGCCAGCAATCTCACCACCAACTGCAACAACGACGGCTTCACCACCGCCACCTCCTGGGGCTACCGCGGCCGCGCCATCTGGGAATACCCGGATGTGTTCGCCGGTGTGAACCTCAAGCCGAACGTGGCCTGGTCCCATGACGTCAAGGGTTACTCGCCAGGTCCTGGCGGCAACTTCGAAGAAGGTCGCAAGGCCATCAGCCTGGGCCTGGACGCTGAGTACCAGAACACCTACACCGCGAGCCTGGCTTACACCAACTTCTTCGGTGGCGACTACAGCACCGTGGATGACCGGGACTTCCTCGCGTTGAGCGTTGGCGTGAACTTCTAAGCACACTGCATTTTCAGGAAGAACAACACTATGAAAATCACCAAAAGTCTGTTGCACGTCGGTGTGCTTGGACTGTCTCTGCTGGCGACCAGCGTCATGGCCGCAGTCTCGGCCGATGAAGCTGCCAAGCTGGGTACTACCCTGACGCCGATGGGCGCGGAGATGGCCGGCAACGCTGCCGGCACCATTCCGGCCTGGAAGCCGATGCCGACCAACGCCGGCACCGTGGACAGCAAAGGTTTCCTGTCCAACCCCTATGCCAGCGAACAGCCGCAATTCACCATCACCGCGCAGAACGTCGAGCAGTACAAGGACAAGCTGGCGCCCGGGCAGTACGCGATGTTCAAGCGTTACCCGGAAACCTTCAAGATGCCGGTGTACCCGTCCCATCGCGGCGCAACCGTGCCGGCTGATGTGTTCGCCGCCATCAAGGAAAACGCCACCAAGACCAACCTGGTCAGCGGTGGCAACGGCCTGGAAAACTTCAAGACCGCCATACCGTTCCCGATTCCGAAAAGCGGCGTGGAAGTCATCTGGAACCACATCACCCGCTATCGCGGTGGCAGCGTAACTCGCCTGGTCACCCAGGCCACGCCCCAGGCCAACGGCTCGTTCAGCCTGGTGTACTTCCAGGACCAGTTCGTATTCCGCGACAAGATGAAGGACTACGACCCCGCCAACCCGGGCAACATCCTGTTCTACTTCAAGCAGAAAGTGACCGCCCCGGCGCGTCTGGCCGGTGGTGTGCTGCTGGTCCACGAAACCCTCGACCAGGTGAAGGAGCCGCGTTCGGCTTGGGTCTATAACGCGGGTCAGCGTCGCGTGCGCCGTGCACCGCAAGTGTCCTATGACGGCCCGGGTACCGCGGCGGACGGCCTGCGTACCTCCGACAACCTGGACATGTACAACGGTGCGCCGGATCGCTACGACTGGAAGCTCGAAGGCAAGAAAGAACTCTACATCGCCTCCGACAGCTACAAGCTCGACTCGCCGACCCTCAAGTACACCGACATCATCAAGGCCGGCCACATCAACCAGGACCTGACTCGCTACGAGCTGCGCCGGGTCTGGCATGTGGTCGCGACCCTGAAGGAAGGTCAGCGTCACATCTACGCCAAACGTGACTTCTACATCGACGAAGACACTTGGCAGGCCGCGGTCATCGACCACTACGACGGTCGTGGTCAGCTGTGGCGTGTGGCCGAGGCGCATGCCGAGAACTACTACGACAAGCAAGTGCCGTGGTACGCCGTGGAAACCCTCTACGACCTGCAGTCCGGCCGCTATCTGGCACTGGGCATGAAGAACGAAGAGAAACAGGCTTATGACTTCGGTTTCACTGCCACCACCAGCGACTTCACCCCAGCTGCATTGCGTCAGGACGGTGTTCGCTAATCTGCTGTAAATAGAGGCCGCATCCTCGTTAAACGCCCCGACTGGTTCGGGGCGTTTTTTTTGCTTAAAAAAGACGTGGGGCGGCCCTCTGCTTGAAGGCGAATCCCTAAGTAAATAAGGGTTACTCTCAGTTTTTTCAGATATTTCTCTTGATCAATAAGAGGGTGCCGTCATGGATTTCAGATGCATCCAGACATTCAGTAGATGGCCTTTTTGTATGTATTTGTAGCAATAATCTTCAACAGGCGGCCTTTTACCGCTAGTCTGCGGACATCTGCAATGCCGACAACAGCACTTCAATAAGAGTTGGCTATGACTGACCTGTCCCGCATTCAAGGGCCTGCCGACGCGATGATTCCCGCGCTGGAGGGGCGCTTTTATCGACCACCCTTGCCCGACGGCCATATTCTGCGGCCGCGTTTGTGCGAGCGACTGAGTGCGGGCCTGAATGGGCGATTGCTGCTGGTCAGCGCCCCGGCCGGTTTCGGTAAAAGCTCGCTGGCGGTGGAGTTCTGTCAGAGCCTGCCGCCGCATTGGCAAAGCTTGTGGCTGGGGCTGAGCCGGCGCGACAACGACCCGGGGCGGTTCCTCGAGCGTCTGCTCGAAGGCTTGCAGCTGTACTTTCCGCAGTTGGGCAGCCAGTCCCTGGGCCAGCTGAAAATGCGCCAGCGTCATCAACCCTTCGCCTTTGAGGAATGGCTCGACGGCTTGCTCGATGAATTGGCCGCTCACCTTTCCCTCAGCGCGCCGCTGTTGCTGGTCCTCGACGATTACCACCTGGCCCAGGGCCCGGTGCTGGATCGTTGCCTGCAGTTTTTCCTCAATCACCTGCCCGATGGCCTGTTGGTGCTGGTCACCAGTCGCCAGCGCCCGGACTGGCACCTGGCGCGCTTGCGCCTGTCACGACAACTGCTCGAGTTGCATGAGCAAGACCTGCGTTTGACCCATGATGAATCCCTGGCGCTGCTGGATCGCCACAGCAGCTCGCTGCGCGGTGAGGCGCTGGAGCGCGTGATCCAGCGCAGTGAGGGTTGGGTCGCCGGGTTGCGTTTCTGGCTGTTGGCAGCGTCCGAGGCGGGCAGCGACAGCACCCTGCCCAAGGGGCTGCACGGTGGGGAAGGGCTGATTCGCGACTACTTGCTGGAAGAAGTCATCGACTGCCTGCCCGCCGAGGTCCAGGCGTTTCTGTATGACACGGCGCCCCAGGAGCGCTTTTGCAGCGAATTATGTGATGCGCTGCGTGAGTCCCATGACAGCGCGGAGATCCTGCGTTACCTGCAGGCGCATCAGGTATTCCTGGTGCCGCTGGATGAACACGGCCACTGGTATCGCTACCACCATTTATTTTCCGACTTGCTGCGCAGCCGCCCCAGGACCAACGCGGTGCTGCCGGCCGCCAGTCTGCACTTGCGCGCCTGCCGCTGGTTCAACGCCCAGGGCCTGCTGGATGAAGCGGTGGAGCAGGCCTTGCGCGCCGGACACCTGGATGTCGCGGCGAACCTGGTGCAGAACCTTTCCGAAGAACAGCTGCTGGCCGAGCAGAACGTCGGCATGTTGCTGCGCTGGAAGATGGACTTGCCGGACAGCCTGCTGGTCAGTACGCCGCGCCTGATCGTGCTCTACAGCTGGGCGCTGGGCCTGGCGTGCCAGCTGGATGCCGCGCAGGAGCTGGCGGAGAACTTGAGTCGCTTCCTGCCGGCGCCGTCTGCCACCGCCCAGAAGTCGATGCTGGCCCAGTGGTTGGCGCTGAGCGGAATCATCGCCCGTGGCCGTGGCGACCGAGAATTGACCCTGGCCTATTGCACCGAAGCTCTGGAAAGCCTGCCGCACAAACGCTACGGGCAACGTTTGATGTGCCTGTCGACCCTCTCCAACCTGGCGATTGCCGACGCGGACTTGTGGCGGGCCCGTGGGCTCAACCGCGAGTCCCTGGAGCTGGCACAGCGGGTCGGCAACCCGCTGTTCGAGGCCTTGGCCCATTACGACCGGGCGCGGGTACTGCAGGCGCGGGGAGAGGTGCTGCGCGCGCTGGATGAGGTGCGCCAGGGGCAGCAGCGGCTGCTCGGGCTGTCGGCACGACGGCTGTACGCGGTGCGTGCTCGCCTGACGCTGTATGAAGGGTATTTGCTGACTCTGCGCGGGCAGCACCAGACGGGCATGGCGCGTTTGCGTGGCGGCCTGATTGAAGCGCGGGCCTGTCGAGATATCAGCGTGCTGATCGGCCACTGCGTGATTGCCAATCAGGAAGGGCATAACGGCCGGTTC
Source organism: Pseudomonas sp. CF161 (assembly GCF_000416215.1). Taxonomy (NCBI): domain Bacteria; kingdom Pseudomonadati; phylum Pseudomonadota; class Gammaproteobacteria; order Pseudomonadales; family Pseudomonadaceae; genus Pseudomonas; species Pseudomonas sp. CF161. The sequence goes on along the minus strand of NZ_ATLP01000083.1, from coordinate 94,358 downwards.
GCCGAGGCCTTTGCGGAACTGGCCGAGGCCGAACGCCTGATGCACATCTGGGATGTGCCGCCCATCTATTACCTGGCGATGATCACCCTGGTGAAGTGCGAACTCTGGTTGGCCCAGGGCCGTACCGACCTGGCCCAGGCCTGGCTGGCACGCTTGGGGCAGACCTACACCGGCGAGCAGGCCGCTGCGCCGCCGGAGTTTCATCCCCAGCTGCCGCTGCATATCGAGTTGCAGCAGGCGTTGCTGGACACCATCCAGGGCCAGCCGGCGCAGGCCGAAAAACGTCTGGATGCCCTGATCGAACATGGGCGACAGACCGGTCGGCAATTGTTGAACGTGATGGCATTGAACCAGAAGATCGGCCTGTTACTTGGTCTGGGGCGTGAACCTGAAGCCCGTCAGGCCTTTGCCCAGGCCCTGGAATCCGCCGTGGGCGGAGCGTTGCAGCCCTTTGAATGGCTGGTTCGCGAGCACCCGCAATGGATGCGCGAACAGCTGCTGCATGGGGGGCAGTCGCCGTTGCAGCAAGCCCTGCTTGAACAGTTACCGGCGCCGGTCAGTCGCGAGCCCGTCGAGCCTGTGACCCATCACACCGAGACCTTGAGCTCTCGCGAACTGGCGGTCCTGCAATTGATTGCCCAGGGCTGCTCGAATCAGGAAATCAGCGAGCGGCTGTTTATCTCCCTGCACACGGTAAAAACCCACGCCAGCCATATCAACAGCAAGCTCGGGGTAGAGCGCCGAACCCAGGCAGTGGCCAGGGCACAGGAAATCGGTCTGCTCGGATAAAAGCCTTGATTGCTGCGCCTTGTCTTGACCTGAAACAGCAACCGAAACGGCAATCGACCTCTCGCCAGCGCTGGGGGGGCGCCTGATTGCCGGTGCCCTGAAAGTGCGCCGCGTCTGTCAGGCATTCAATCGCAAGAAACGTAGTTCTTGCGATTGAACCGGCAATTAAAGTGGATGCGTACCGTTACAAAGGCGAAGATCGGCCCCCACCGATCTACCCGAATGGATCAAGGAGGCACCCATGTCTTATGTCTACACCAGAATGAGCTCGCCCGTCGGCCAGTTGACCCTGATCGCACGGGCCTCAAAGCTCTGCGCCATCCTGTGGGAGAACGAAAAACTCAACCGCGTGCGCCTGGGCCCGTTGCAGGAAATCCGCGACGAGCCGGTGTTGTTGGAAGCGCAGCGTCAACTCAACGAGTACTTCGCCGGCAACCGTGAGCAGTTTGAACTGGACCTGGACTTTGCCGGCACTCCCTTCCAGTGCAAGGTCTGGCAAGCCCTGCTGACCATCCCTTTCGGTGAAACCCGCAGTTACAGCCAAATCGCCACCCAAGTCGGCAGCCCCAAGGCGGTTCGCGCCGTAGGCGCCGCCAATGGCAAGAACCCGATCTCAATCGTCGCCCCTTGCCACCGAGTGATAGGCGCCTCCGGCAGCCTTACCGGCTTTGCTGGAGGGCTTGAGGCCAAGCAACTCCTGCTGACGCTGGAGGGGAGGGGGACGTTGCCGTTGGATTTTTGAGAGGGCATGGAGGAGGCGCTGACTGTCGCCTGTTGGAGTAGGCAACAGTCAGCGTTAGAGGCGTATTAGGCTTTGCGCCAAACGGTACGGTTGATGTAGTCCGTATAGCTAAGCACGACTCGCACCACCTGTTGCGATACAGGGCCGCCCTGATAGTCGGGAACCAGGGGGATCACACGCTGCTCGCGATCATGCTGGCTGGTAATCACCCGAACTGCTGCCAATACAGATGCTTTGTCGAGAGCGCTCATAATCAGCGTCCCTTCATCCATCCCTTCTGGGCGCTCATGGGCATTACGCAAGGTAACGGCCGGCAGGTTGAGCAACGAGGCCTCCTCGGTAACGGTGCCGCTATCGGACAATACGCAGAAGGCCGACATCTGAAGCTTGATGTAGTCGAGCAGTCCAAAAGGCTTTACGAAGCGAATCAGCGGGTGATCCAAGGATTCACCCAGCGCCTCTAGACGTATACGGGTACGTGGGTGTGTTGACACGATCAGTGGGTGGCCATACTCGTCGGCCAGAGCTCGCAGGCTCGCCAACAAGTCACGCAGGTTGTCCGGGGTATCGACGTTCTCTTCACGGTGAGCACTGACAATAAAAAACTTGCCTTCTTCAAGGCCACTGCGTTCGAGCACATTGGACTGCAGGATCTTGGGCATGTAGTAGTCCAGAACCTCCTGCATGTGCGACCCGGTCTTTATGATGGTTTCCGGGCGGATACCCTCGGCAATCAGATAGCGCCGGGCGTGCTCGGTCAACACCATGTTTATATCGGACAGGTGATCCAGCACCTTGCGGTTGAGCTCTTCCGGAACGCGCTGATCGAAACAGCGGTTGCCTGCTTCCATGTGGAAGACAGGGATTTTGCGACGCTTGGCGGCAATTACCGCAAGGCAAGTATTGGTATCGCCATAGAGCAACAGGGCGTCGGGCTTTTCCAGCTCGAAGACTTGATCCGCTTTGGCGATAACTTCTGCGATGGTCTGCGCCGCTGTTTCGCCCGCTGCGCCCAGGAAGTAATCCGGCTTGCGAATTTCCAGATCGTCAAAAAACACCTGGTTGAGCTCGTAGTCGTAGTTCTGCCCAGAATGCACCAGGACGTGATTGACCTGTTTATCCATCTCAGCAATAACTCGGCTCATCTTGATCAGCTCTGGGCGTGTACCGACAAGGGTCATGACCTTAAGCATTTAGCTGTTCCTTGATGTAGTCGAGTTTAAGCAGTAACTGTTTGATACCCGGTACGTCCAGGCGTTCGGTGTTATGTGATGTGTAGTCGTCTAGTTCGGAGATCTTTTCCTCACCTTCGACGAAGTACTTCTTGTAGTTCAGGTCACGGTTATCGGCGGGGATGCGATAGTACCGTCCCATGTCTTCGGCCTTGGCCATTTCCTCACGCGATACCAGCGACTCATAGAGCTTCTCGCCATGACGGGTACCGATTACACGTACCGGGCTGGTCTTGGCAAACAGTTCCTTGAGCGCTTGAGCCAGTTCGCCAACAGTTGAGGCCGGCGCTTTCTGTACGAACAGATCACCCTGCTGACCATGCTCGAAGGCATGAAGTACTAGATCGACTGAGTCCTCCAGCGACATCAGGAAACGCGTCATCTCTGGGTCCGTCACCGTGAGCGGCTCGCCTTTGCGTAGTTGATCGACGAACAGGGGGATGACTGAACCGCGGGATGCCATGACGTTGCCGTAGCGAGTGGCGCAAACCACCGTGCCCCCTTCCGGGATCATGCGAGACTTGGCGACCATCAGTTTTTCAGCCATGGCTTTGGAGATGCCCATGGCGTTGATCGGGTAAACAGCCTTATCGGTACTGAGGACCACTACCCGTTTGACGCCGCAGGCAATCGCCGCATTCAGAACGTTCTCAGTGCCATGCACATTGGTACGTACTGCTTCCATCGGATAGAACTCGCAAGAAGGAACTTGCTTGAGCGCGGCCGCATGGAAAATGTAATCCACGCCCACCATGGCCTGCCTCAGGCTGTCAGGGTCACGGACATCACCGATGTAGAACTTGACCTTGTCATTCGCCAAGGCGATGCGCATGTCTTCCTGTTTTTTTTCGTCACGAGAGAAAATACGGATTTCACGCACATCGGAATTGAGAAAGCGCCGCAACACCGTATGACCAAATGAGCCGGTGCCACCGGTGATCATCAATACCTTGTCGTTGAACATAGAACCTTCCAAATCGTATACAACCCAGCAATGGGTCAGGAAAAATATCGGCAAAAGCCCAGTGCAAGTAAGAGGTCGCTTCCCTTAATGGGGGGCATGCATCCGCGCGATCAGCTCAGGCCATGGCGCTGCGATGTACCCAGTAGCCTCGCGAAAACGATTGCCATTGAGCGAACGGTCGATAACCAGAGCATCATCGGGCGTGATGTCGATCTGCTTCTCATACTCTTGAGCTACCAGTCGCAACAGCTCCAACTTGTTGATTGGGGCTGCGGCCACATGATACAGCCCACAGAGTTGCGGGTGTGGTAGAACGTAATCCTTGATCACTTGCGCCAGCTCTACCGTTGGCAAGCCCGAAAAGATGGCTCTGGAAAAGCCTTTGACGCTACCTTGTTGCGATAGAAACCAGTCTACCAAGGAGTGGTTGGAACTCAATTCGTGACCAATGATAGAAGTGCGCAGGGTTATAGCATGGGCCAGATCATGCAGTTCGCCGATGTACTTGGACTTGCCATAAAGATCTTCTGCATCGGATGTCTGGGATTCAAGATACCCACCCTCACGGCCAGAAAATACGCAGTCTGTGCTGATCTGGACCAACCGCGCTCCTACTAAGTCACACAGGCGAGCAAGACGATGCGGCAACATTGCATTGATGGGCAGGGCTGTCAGAGGATCCTTGGCATCTGCCAATTGCTTGATCAGGCCAACGCAGTTGATGACGATTTGTGGACGCACTTTTGACATCACTGCAGCCAATGCGTCCTGATCAAGTACATCAATACCTACAACCATTCGCGCTTGAGCGACCTGTGGGAAATGACGTAGCGCCGAAGCGCTGCGTAACGTCCCCCAGACCTCATGTTGACTATCTTCATTAAATACATTAAAGACTGCATGACCCAACATGCCGGTGACACCCAGAACCAATACTTTCATTTCAAACTGCCTTCTTTTTGGGATCACGACCGAGTAACTCCACCAGATTGGCAACTTGGCGACTCATATCGAAATGCTCGTCGAAGTATGCACGCCCTGATTCGCCCATCGCAGTACGTTCTGTTGTCGTCATCTCTTTCATTCGACGGATATTAGCCACCAGAGACTCAACGTTCTCGGCCGGCGACGTTAGCCCTGCACCCGCCTCAAGCACGACTCGTGCGCCTTCTCCGTTGATGCTGGCGATGATCGGGCGCCCGGCGGCGAGATAAGCCTGGATCTTACTGGGGACGGTCTGCGCGAAAATAGCCTCGTCATTGAGCGAGACCAGTAGGGCTGAAGCTCGCTCGAATATTGGCGACATGGCGTCCATTGGAAAGCGTCCAGGTAAGACCAAATTTTCCAACTGATGTGAAAGGCGTTGCTGTTCAAGCCATTCCAGTCGGCTACCGCTCCCGATGAGCACCAAGCGAATGGAAGGATCGTTGCGCAACTCTATGGCGGCTTGCACGAGCATATCGAGACTTTGCGCGGTACCTAGATTACCGGCGAATACTACGCAAAAGTGGCTATCGAGCAGTTCCTTTAGAAAGTCTGATACCGCAGCCACGGGCGAAGGCCGTGCGTCGAAAGAATTTGGGAAGTACACGATTTTCTGTCGTTTGGCGTAGTGGGTCACTGGATCTATAAAGGCACGAGACTGAACAAGCAATAGATCGCAACCGCTGTAGATTCCCTTGACCAACCCACCCACGACTTTGAGTACGTGCCGGTTTTTGATAAAACCGGTAGCAGCAAGGCTCTCCGGCCACAAGTCTTGGACCCACAATGTGAGCTTTGCCTTTTTTAACCATTTGAGAAAAATGGCGGGGATGGCTTGGGTGATTGGAGACGGTGCGAAAACCAGAATGGCATCGAACTCGCGTTTACGCAGCAACCAAGGAAGTAATATCAGCCCAGCGACGACGAACGAAAAGTAGTTAAGAACAAGATTGATTGCTCCTCCATGGCCACGTGGCCATAAGGGAACACGTATTACTTCGACCTTCTCCAGGTACATTTCCCGCTGCATGCCCCGAGCGGAATATCCGTCGAATATCTTGCCATCTGGGTAGTTTGGTTTACCTGTGGCTACAGTAACCTTGTGCCCTTGCTCTACAAGCTCAGTGACGATGTTATTAATAATAAAACTTTCAGGATAAAAATACTGGCTGAGCATCAATATTCGCACTTCTACTCCCCGCGACTTCTAATTGCTGAAAAAAATAATTCTTTATTGGCCTCAACAGCAGACTGATCTGTCAGCTTTACGATTGCGTTTTTATAAACGACCTTCCGCTGAGCCTCTCGCTCCTGAATGGTAAACTGAGCAAAATGATCAATCGTCTCCGCAAATGCAGAGGGGGCAACCAGCGGTAAATCCCAGCCTAAACCGTCTTGCTCTAGATTTCGCCAAGGTGTTTGGTCACTAAGCAAAACTGGCGTGCCAACGCTTATTGCTTCGGCGATAACATGGCCATAATTTTCACCGCGAGTAGGAAAGAAAAATAAATCGTATTTTGCAAATGTGGATTTTACCTGTTTTGGCAGAATACTCCCGCAATAGTTGACCATAATATTGTCGGGCAGTTCTTTTATCAGTAAGTCACAGGCTGCCCAATAGGCAGGGTCTTCTTTGGGTCCATAGATGTCGAATACAATAGGCGTCTTCACTGCGCTCAGGACTGCCAGTGCATAGTCCAAATTCTTCATGGGGGAAATTCGGGATAAAAAGACAAGCTTTAGTTGTTGCCTCGGTGGTAGTTGTGCTCTGCTCTTAATCGACTGGAAGAAAAAAATAGGGTCAGTTTGTGCCGGTAAATCCATTGCGATAATCGTATCTTCCTCAGCCCAAGGTAAAACCTGGAGGAGGTCATATTTTTCATACGCGCTTGATACTTGAAATGTTACATCTTTATATAACCAAGAGAAAAATGACAGATAAATTCGTTTCTTGAGTTTCTTTAGGCGCAGAGCCTCTGGCGAAAACTCGCCGCGGGGAGCAACTATCACTGCCTTGCTTGCTGACTTAATTGTTTTGCAAGCCAGCAATGATTTCATCGTAAAGACAGGGTCGAAAAAGCTATTGAGGTAGACCACCTCATGAGGGGTCGATTGAAGAATCTTAATCATTCCCCACACTGTGCATTGATCAGGAGACATGTAAAAGACATTTGCATGACCCACTTGCTGCCATGTGTTGGTGGTGACCTGTGGGTAGGCCTCAGAGTCATCAAGGTCCCGGTCCCGCGTAATAATCCAAAACTCGAAGACGTCGCTTAGATTATCGACCATATTGGATATAGTACGTAAAGGGCCGCCGGCCTTAAAACCTGGAAAGTAATAACTGACAAACGTGATAATACGGATTTTCTTTTGCAAATTAGGCACCATAAAAACCATCTCCGTACTCTATTATGCGGTCAATAAATAATAAACCTTTCGCAAGAAAATAAACCCCCGTAGTCAGTACGCCGACATTTAAGCCTCGGTTAACTTGAAGTGCATAATACATGAAAAATATGTATGAGAAAATTACCAAGCGCTCATCCCCTACAAAGTATGCGGCTATTAACAATGGTAGGTATATAAATAAAGGAAGAATTTTGTTTTTCGAATAATATGTGGCTAAAATTAAAAAAACTATTGGTTTTAGAAGTGCATGGAAGCCGCCATCAAAAATTCGATCTGTACCGGTATAGGCATTTAGTTTCGTTGTGATATGGTCCCCCAGAAGGGTAAAAACAGTGAGGGAAAATACAGCCACTGTAATTAAGCTAATTAGTAAGCTAGTCTTTAGATGTCCACGTAGAAGAGAGGATAGGTCCGTACTTAACTTTGATATTGTTTGTGCGGAAAGTAACATCAAAATCTGAACGTGAGAAAAGATTGCGGAAAGCCAAAATAAAAAACTTTTCCTCCCTGTAGATCTGAAGGCGAGCATACAAAAAATAATCGAGAGTTTTAGTCTCTCGGCAGAGAATAAAAGTATTAACAAATAGAAATTAAAGAATAGAAGAAATAAAACAACAGGTGAAGTGTTTTTTTCTAAAAGAAGCTTGGCAAAAATATAACCCAAAAAAGCATTTGTAAGCGAGATTAAAAAATCTTTTTTTAGAAGCTCGGAAAATAAGTATACATATACATAATATCCTATTTCCTTAGAGCCTAAAGCCTCATTGTAGTAATGAAAGCCATCAATAAAGCCATAGTCAGGGAGGTTTTCATAGAATGCCCTATAATGAAGTTGGTCTCCTGATGTGTAGTAAGGTAATAAGCTGATGCTTAATAAAAAAACAGCCATTGAGAAAAAAAAAGCTAAAGCATCTTTTTGCATAGCACGCCTATTCCTAGCTTTAATTTTTAGAAGAAAAGAAATTTAATTTGAATTTAATTGTGTGTTTTAGTTTTCTGATGAGTACGACCAACCCAGCAACCGAAAATTTACGACCTGAACTATGTAGAATTAAAAAAGCTTGTTGAGATTCATGAAAGCTAGCTTTAAATTTTTGGATGTCGTCCGACATAGGATTGCATGTTAAATCATGATGTATGCTGTAGTCCAGCACATAAAAAAAGCGGTTGATTTTACGATACTCTCTCATGAAATAATCGTCCGTTCCGTAAAATTTCAAGCGCGTATCATACCCTCTGAATATGTCCGAAAAATAAGACCAGCGTATTATCATGCCACTGTTAATTGCCGTTTTATTAGAGGATGTATATGTTCCGTGCTTGAGAGTCTTGTATGGCAAACTTTTATAGAAGAGCTGTCGGCAGGGGCTGACGATCTCATTTTTGAATATGACTTTTGGTAGGTATAAGTTAATGTTGTTATTGTTGTTAAGGCTTTTTTCGTGTGCTAGAAAAAAATTCTCGTCAAAAGATGTATCATGATCCAGCAATACTACAAAGTCTCGAGAAACAAAGATTTCATCTAAAAAAGTATTGTATATCTCAGAAAGACTCATGTTTTCTGGTGTGTGCTTGTAGATAATTTCCGTTTTTTCAAATTGGCTACGAAGGTTAGCTAACTTTTCCAGGGTTTGAGGGGTAGTGCTATTGTCCCAAATGAATAGGGTTGATTTTTCTAGCCTATATTTTGACTTGATCAAAGAGTTTATGGTTTCTGAGCAGTCAAGGTCTTTGTTGTAAAGGACGGTGAGTATGATGTAAGAGTGCATGCGACTACCTTTGTTTTATGGTTTTGCGGGCGAGGTTTACTTGAGATTAAAATAGATGTGTAGGCGCAGCCAATAAGTAAAATGACGGGTTTTAAATATGTAATTTTATAAGTTTGGTAGTGTGTATTAAGTTTTTGTGAGGAGTGAGGTGCATACCACAAGTTATTTTTTTAAGAGTTTATATGTTGCTTTGGCATAGGTGAAAAACTTTACTGGTAGACGTGAGCATACTATTAGTATGAGAAGATCTAAATTGGATATGGTTAATTTAAGAGGTGAGTAAAATTTTGTAATAGTGTCTGGTTTTAGTATCAGATGTGAGCGAAATGCAAAGATCTGTCTGACTCCAAGTCCGTTACCGGTTGCAGAAATACATTTTAAACTCCTGAGTTTTGCGTCTAATCTATAACTGGCAGGTAGCGATAGTATGAAGTTTGCTCTTGAGCTTATCCATATCTCAAAATAATGGTTCATCCATGTTGATTTTATTGCTCCTTTGATTTCGGATATGCGTTGTACAGAATGTTCTGATATCCAACAAATATTAAATTTTTTATTATTTATGTATTCGAAAACTATTCCTGCTTGAATGAAATATGTGCCTCTATATCTCTCAAATTGTGCATGTTTAATTAATTCTCGATTATAGATGTGAGCACTGAGGCAGGTCATCAGCCAAAACAAATCATACAAAAGCTCGTTTTGATCAGCGTAAATTTTGTCCGGTTTGTTGATCACTTCTCCTCCGATATTAACGAGGATATGGTCAAAGCGCTCATTCAACTTGCTCATTACACACGAAAGGGTACCTTCTCTTATGATATACGTATCTCCTAGTAGCCAGATATAGTCAGTGTCGGGCCGTTTTAGCGCACTTTCAAAATTCTCATCTGCTCCTAAATTAAAGTCGTTTCGAACATAATATAGTAGGCTGTATTTGTCCATCCAGTTGCTAACTACTTCAGTTGTATTATCTGTTGATGCATTATCAAAAATGAATATCTGTATGTTGTATTTTTTAAGAATTGGTATATGTAACTCTAAAGAGTGATTTAAAAAATCTGCGCGATTATATGTTGGGATGACAACTGATAAGTGCTGATTGGGATTAAGAGTCATGCATGTATCCTTTTGTAACCTTTAAAGATATAAAAGGTCCACGGTAATGTTATGAAGTAAGCGCTTATGAAGCCTAAGAACAGGTAATCAAATGGTAGGTAATTAACACACAGTAATGTTGTTGCTGCTACATATAACCCGTTCAGCATTGAGGCCAGAACTAGGGGTTCTTTTTTGTGTGCGCGTATGTATATGGCCATTGAATTTATAAGTATCTGAAAAAACCAGCCAGTTCCTAGCATTAGAAGGGGTTTCAAAGGGAGTAAGCGATTGGTGAAGGAGAGGCAATCTTTTAGAAGATACAAAAGAAAAAGCAAGAATGAAAATCCAGCTATATAAGTGATTGCGGACATTAATAAATTTAGTCGGAATGTGTTGTTGAGGGGTATGTGTTCTTTTTGTGCAATATACATGCTTATTTTTGGTGTTATTATAGTTATCCAAATGTTGGCAATGCCAAATATTGCCATGCATGCTGACATTGATAGTCCGACTTGTCCTGCTTGGGTCGCGCCATAATAATGAAAGGCTAATGGCGTGAAAATTGAAAATATAAAGTAACCGCTGATCCAACTTGCGGCATAACGCCAGAGTAGTGGCATAATTTCTTGCCACCATGGATGTGTTTGGTTTTGTGCAAGGCGAAATAGCTGTAAGAATAGATACTTGTATTGAAAGGCTATCATTATCGATCCAGACAGCGCGCCTACGAGTAGGGCTAGGGATAATGCGTATAAGTTACTTTTGAGAACTAATAATAATATGGTGATTGTTACCGTGATGACGCTTGTCAATAATCGAATTTTTTGAGCGTCACCAACACTGTTGCAGCCTTCTATAAATGATAGCAACATGCTGTTGCAGAATACAAGTACTGAGGCAATGCCGTATATAACCCAAGGTAATTTCCAGTTTAGATTAGAGCTTTTTTCGTCTAGTATAATATAGCCTACTATCAAAACTAGAGGGAAAACTGCGCCGGCCATTATCGCGGACCACTTAAGTGAGAATCTCCAAAGTGTTGCCAGGCGAGTAAGGTGGTAATCATCCCCTGCCAAAGTTCTATCATGATTAAATTTCAGATGCGAGAACTCATGTGCTGAGAACATTAGCAGAATGGAGGAGAATCCCATATCGGCGAATATAGCTAGGGCTGCCATGCTTATAAATGTATACCAATACCCTTGTGTCTCAGCTGTAAGAAACAGTGGTAAAAGTACAAGCATCATCGGGCCAGAAAAAAGTCTCCATAACTGGTTGATGGCGGTGTTTCGAAAATCACTATTTAGTAACGATTTAAAATTCATTTATTGCCTTGGGTGAACGTTATATTTCGAATAGCTTATGGTTGTGACTTCCATTTTTAGACAGCATTTAAGAGAATCAGATACGGTAGTTTTTTAAAAAACCATTGCACTCTCGACTAATGTTTCTATCTATCTCTCTTAAGCTCGCGAGCGACCTCTATGATAAGGCTTTCTTGTCCTGCTACGGCCTTACGTTTTCCGAGGTTAAAAAATATTTCCCTTGGGTCAACACCGTACTCAATTGCAGCCCTCGCGACGGGTTTGGCGAAACCGGAAAACACACCTGCAAGGCCGCTTACTAGAGAAATAGCAGAGATTGTAGGAGCTACAAAATTTAACTCTTTCTCAGCCATCGATGCAGCATCCAATATCTTGAATAGATCTATACCTGTTTCAAAGCCTAGTTTGTGCAGTACTCCAACCAACACTTCAAGCTGAGTATTACCTGCGCCTGCACCAAAACCGCGAATTGTACCATCCAAAATAGTAGCACCCTCTTGGACTGCGGTGATGGAGTTAACGAGAGCCATGCCGAGATTATTGTGGCCGTGGAAACCTACCGGTATGGATAGGCCATTAACAAGTGTAGCTATGCGGGCTCTGACATCGTCAACTAACTGCGCTCCAGCCGAGTCCATGATAACTATAGCTTGAGCACCGTAGGACTCCATTTTCTTGGCTTCTTCCAAGAGTATTTCAGGAGTTGCCATGTGACTCATCATTAAGATTCCCCAAGCTTCTTTGTTTGCTTGGCGAATATATTTCATGTGACGTTCCGTGACATCGGCTTCGGTACAGTGCGCCGCAATACGGAATACATCAACACCCAATCCGACAGCCTTGCTCAGATCTTTCTTAATCGTACAGAACCCGGGAATAACGTGAATGGCCAAGCGCGAATTTGAAAGGTTCTGACGTGCAATATTTAGAATTTCTTGATCGCATAGTCGACCCTCGCCAACTAGCATTGACGAGCCGCCCAAACCATTACCGTGACCAACTTCTACGATGGGCACTCCGGCAGCTTCGGCGGCCGCACAATAAGCCGCATAACTCTCCGAATTTAACTTATGACCAACTGCGTGATTTCCGTCACGTAAAGTGGGGTCGGTAATTAAGATTTTTTTAGACATGTTTTTTGCCCTGCTCAATAGCTGCAATTGCGATAGTCTCTGCTACAGCAATAGCAGCGCAGTTTATGATGTCAAGGTTGCCTGCGTATTGAGGTAAATAGTCACCGTTGCCGACGACCTTGATAGTCGTGAGCACTCGATCTCCTTCCACTGTTGGAGGAACGATTAGCTCGTAACCAGGAACATATGATTTTAATTTTAATACCATGTTTTCAACTGACTGTCTAATTGCTGGAACATCCGGGTTCTTGATTTTTGCATAAATAGTTGTTTGCATATCGATAGGCGGGTTGGCTGGGTTCAATATAAGAATAGCTTTAGTACGTTTAGCTCCAGAGAAACGCATAAGTGCCTCCTCTGTGGTTTCGATATATTCATCCAGATTCGCACGGGTGGCGGGGCCTGCGCTACGGGAGGCTATGCTTGAAACTACCTCTATATAATCGATATCTGGATGGATAACTGAAATGGCATTAGCAATTGGGATCGATGATTGACCGCCGCATGTAATCATGTTGATATTTCGAGGTCCGGTACCTAGGCATTCCCGTACATTGATTGCCGGAATGCAGAAAGCACCTAACTTCGCAGGCGTCATATCAACAATAGTTTTGCCTAACGCCTTTAATATCTCCCAATGATCTATGTGCGCGTGAGCAGAAGTAGCATCAAATACTAAGTCACAGATATCTGGGGTGTTGACTATCGCTTGTATACCAAGATCAGATGTGTTTATTCCTAATTCTTTAGCCCGTTTCATTCCGGTGGATGTGAGATTTCTTCCGGAAAAAAGCGTACAAGTTAGGTGCTCTGATCGCATTACTTTTATAAGAAGGTCTGTACCAATATTGCCAGAACCTATAATTGCGACTTTTAATGGGGGGCTATGATTCACAAAGCAATACTCCAAGAAAAATTTTTACAGAACTAAGTAGCATTAAGTATTGCTGAAATTTCAGTTGTGATTGTGTCCAGTGAGGTATATTTCGGTATATAGCCGAATTCCTCGGCAGTTTTATTGGTTGAGTAATAATTTGGCTTTTGACCGGTTGCATTAATTACGCTGTCTAAGTTTTTTTCTAATTTGTACTTTAATCCAAAGCTTTTTTTTAGTGAGTCTAGGAGTGCTAGCTTCTCGATTGGCGCTGCGCTATAACAATCCAACGCTAAGTTAGCGGCAGGTGAGGTTAGTAGGCAGGTAATTAAATTGTAAAAATCACTTGGGTGAAGGTAGTCACGAATCATGTGATTTGACGATGTCAAAAGTTCAGATTTACTTTTTAAAGCATTGACTATGTCTGAAATCAGAAAGCGAGTTTTCAGGTTTTGGTGCCTGCAAAAATAATTAAATACTCGAATGTCAATAATGGAAAGATTCGCATGGGCGCGATGTCGCGCTTCAGTGTACAACTTTGCTATAGAATAATAGTTTTCAGGCGTTAATGCGTTTATAGGTATTGTTGCTTGGCTTTTTTTAGTTGCAGGGTGATTGAAATCACTTCCGTAAGCTGCGCCGCTCGAAAGAAAAATATAGCGCCTACTTGGATTTAGTTCTAGGTCTTCTAGTATTAGTTGGTCAAATTTTAATGTTATCTCGAAAATCTCTCCTGCCATAATAGCGGCTTTTGCAGGATCGCCCACACCAACAAAGTTAATTACTACATCGTGTGCTCTTTGGCCATAGGCAATGTAGGGGAATACTTCATACATATCTGCTCGTCCGATTTGGACTAGCCAGTCTCTCATCCCTTTGACGTCGCGTACGTATAGCAGTAGCTGGTACGACCCGGCTGTATCAATTGAGCGAATTAGATCTTTTGCTATTTGGCTGCTAGCGCCGACGATCGCTAAGTAACTCATATCAAAGGTTTTTCGACTTTTCATGCATGCCATTTAGCATTGCCTTTTTCAGCATGTCTCGCGGGATGAGCGGAGACAAGTCCTCCAGCGGTGGAGAAACCAGCGAGCCATCATCTTTAGCCACTACAGAGAGTTTTGGCGAAAACAATTGTTCTGGGTGCATGAATACTTCGCAGATTACGGGTCCGGTTGCGGCCTGTACTTTTTCAAGTGTCGCATCGACATCATCCCACTCGCGAATTTGAAAGGCTGGAATACCGAACCCTGTCGCTAGTTTTGAGAAGTCCGGGCAGGATATACCTGAGGAGCGATCTGTACCCACATACGAACCTTTGAAAAGAGAGTTTTGGGTGTGCTTGATCATCAAGTAGCCATCATTGTTGAAAATGAACAGTTTGATCGGCAATTGGTGATGAACGATCGTCTGCAGTTCTTGCAAGTTCATCATCATGCCTCCGTCGCAGTTCAGGCACATGACTTCGCCACGGTCGTTGGCGAAAGAAACGCCAAGCGCGGCGGGCAACCCATAGCCCATCTCGCCTAGCCCGGTAGAGGTCATCAGGCGCTGACCGTCTTTGATTCTGAGTACTTGGTGACCACACAGGAGCGCGGTTCCCATATCGGTTACAACAACCTGATCGGGTTTGAAAAATCCGTTCAGCCGCTCCATGAAGCGATAGGAGTTAATGAAACCTCCCTTGTCGGCATGTTCTTCACCCACCCAAGGGAACTGGTCGGTGTAGCCCCGGCACTGTTCTACCCAAGGGGCTTTTGACGGAATAGAAAGGTTTTTTAAGCGAGCTGTTAATGCCGTTATAAATACGGCGGCGTCGCTGACAATTACCTCTTGGGTCCGTGTTGAATGTTTGATTGCCTCATCACGGCAGATATCAACAACATCAATCCGAGCTTCCCGTGCCAGCTCGGTCAAGTCATAGCCGACTTGGGGTATCGCCAGCCGAGTGCCGATTGCCAACACATAATCGCTATTTTGCAGAATAAAGTTGGCTGCGCGCTGGCCATATACACCCGCCCGGCCGAACACTAGAGGGTGATCAGAATCAATCATGTCGATCCCGGCCCAGGATACCAGACCTGGGGTCCCGAGCATTTCAAGCAGCGGGGCGATTTGATGCGTCGCACCAGCCAAGCGTATTCCGTTACCCAGCCAGAGTAATGGGCGTTCCGATTTGAGCAGCGCAGCGACCACGCTATCAATTTGAGTGGCGATTTCTTCGCTTATCTCGTGATCAATGCTTGGTGCTTGGAAATGAAGCATTTGCGCAGCGGTAATCCGGCTGGATTGAATATCCATCGGTATCTCAATCCATGTCGGACCTGGTCGTCCTTCCAACGCGATATAAGCTGCCTTTTCGAGCTCAAAGGCAGCTTGTTCCGGTTTGGTTACGCGTTGTGTGTATTTGCAGACTTGGCTAACCATCTGGCATGAGTCGTAACCTTGCACCCCCCACATCCTCAATGGGTTTTCCGGGTAGCAGAACTTCGAGTTTTCGTTACCGGCTATCACCAGACATGGAATAGAGTCGGCCCAAGCAGAAACCACACCTGTAACACCATTGGTCGAGCCTGCTCCCGTTGTAAGCAATGCCGCAGCCAAACGACCGTTGGTCCGGTAATACGTCTGCACCGCCATGCATGCAGCCTGCTCATGATGAACGCAGACAATTTCAGAGAAGCCGCGACGGCTGATAGCTTCAAAGAGGTGAACGTTACCAGCACCGATGATGCCGAAGATATGCGTGATGCCCAGGCCTTCCAATGCTTCGGCAATTTGCTCGCTTACTTTGATTTTTTCTTGCGTATTCATTTGAAAGTCCCGTCAGTTCACGCTCGGCTTTTCTCGGTGTCGGAGCACTCTTGCAGCATTGATAATGCTTCGACCGATAGGGCTTGCCCGCATCGTTAAATAATTAATCGGCCATTCAATGAGCCGATATCTGAAAACAAAAAAGTCTGGTCTGTTGTTTTTTTGTTAAAACCCGATACCAAAAAACTCTTCAAGTTTTTCGCCCACAAAATCGAAATGCTCTTGTCCCAGGGCTGGCTGTACGCCAAGCCAAAAAGTCTGGTTCATGGTCCTATCGGTGTTGGTGAGTTCACCGACCACGCGGTACTCGATATCCTGGAAATACGGCTGGCGCGTCAGGTTGCCGGCGAACAAAAGCCGCGTACCAATCTTGTTCTGATCCAGGTACTTGAGCAAATCGACCCGGTTGACTCCACTGCTTTCCTTGAGCGTTACCGGAAAACCGAACCAGGATGGATCGCTGTTCGGTGTAGCCTCAGCGATTTCCAGAAATTCCGACAGGCTGGCGAGGCGCTCTTTGAGCAAGATGAAGTTGCGCTTGCGAGTATCAATGAAGTCCTGGGCGCGCTCCAGTTGTGCTAGGCCACAGGCGGCTTGCATATCCGTGATTTTCAAGTTGTAGCCCAGATGGGCGTATACGTACTTGTGGTCGTAGCCTTGCGGCAGGCTACCGTATTGCTGACCGAAGCGATCACCGCAGGTGTTGTCACAACCTGGTGCGCAATAGCAATCCCGTCCCCAGTCGCGGAACGATTCGGCAATCACTTTCAACTGAGGATTGTTGGTAAATACAGCTCCACCTTCGCCCATGGTGATGTGGTGGGCCGGATAGAAACTGAGCGTGGCGATATCACCAAAGGTACCCACCAGCTTTCCGTCGTAGGTAGCACCCAGTGCGTCACAGCAATCTTCCACCAGCCACAGGTTGTACTTCTCGCACAGTGCCTTGACCTTGCCCAGATTGAATGGGTTGCCCAAGGTATGGGCGAGCATGATGGCTTTCGTTTTGGGCGTGATAGCTGCTTCGATCAGATCGGCGTTGATGTTATGAGTGCTCATATCGACGTCGACAAATACCGGAATTGCCCCGAACTGGACGATTGGGTTAACGGTGGTTGGAAAACCTGCAGCCACCCCAATCACTTCATCGCCTTTCTTGATCGCTCGCTCTCCCAGTTTGGGCGAGGTCAGGGTACTGAAGGCAACCAAATTGGCGGAAGAGCCCGAGTTTACGGACAGCAGATATTTGACACCAAGAAACTCGGCCAGCTTCTTCTCAAATTCAGCGTTGAACCGGCCGGTGGTCAACCAGCCATCCAGGGATGCTTCAACCATCAGTTGCAGCTCACGCGCACCGATAACTTTGCCAGAGGGCGGAATTACACTTTCACCGGGCACAAAAGGTTTGCTTGCCAACGCAACTTGGGCGTACTGCTCAACGAGCTTGCTGATTTCCTGGCGGAGCATATCGGGGGTCATGAACGTTCCTGCTTGTAGAATTTGATTAGTGACTGGTTTCACACATGGCGGCCATGTATGCATTTATTTCTTCCAGGCAATGAGCCTGGATATCAGCGCCGCTCAACCAGGCTCGATGCCAATTGATGATTCGGGAAAGAGTGATTTCCAGATTCCAGGTCGGGCTCCACTGCAAGCGAGCCCGGGCCTTGGAGATATCCAACTTGAGGTAGTTGGCCTCATGTACTTGTTCGGTTTGCTCAAGCCGCCAGTCGGCCCCCGAACCCCAGGTTTCGACCATATGATTGAGAATCCACTCGACTGGCCGGGCATCTTCGTCTTTAGGGCCAAAATTCCACCCTTGGGCGTACTCATGTCCTTGGTTCCATAGCCGCTCAGCCAGAACCAGATAGCCACTCAGTGGTTCCAGTACGTGTTGCCATGGACGTGTGGCTTGTGGGTTACGCACGATAACCGGTTGGCCTTTCTCGAAAGCTCGTAGAATATCCGGTATCAGTCGATCTTCAGCCCAATCTCCGCCGCCAATGACATTCCCAGCGCGTCCGGATGCCAGAGCGGGTGTTTGTGGCGTGTTGAAAAAAGAGCTCCGGTAAGCAGATGTCACCAACTCTACACAGCCCTTGCTATTGCTGTATGGGTCGTGGCCGCCCATGGGTTCGTCTTCACGATATCCCCATTCCCACTCCCGGTTTTCATAACACTTGTCGGTGGTGACATTGACGATCGCACGAAGGTTTGGACAGCCCCTCGCAGCTTCCAACACGTGAACGGTACCCATGACATTGGTGGCATAGGTTTCAACCGGTTCGCGATAGGACAAGCGAACCAGAGGTTGCGCTGCCATATGTATCAGAACATCAGGGCTGAAACGGGTTATGGCTTGGGTAATGACTTGCAAGTCGCGGATGTCGCCGATCGCCGATTGCATGCCGTCGCCGACTCGAGCCTCATTAAATAGCGCTGGAGTTGTCGGTGGTGTCAATGCAAAGCCCTGCACCTGTGCACCCATGCTCTGCAGCCAAAGGGCCAGCCAGCTGCCTTTGAAGCCGGTATGGCCGGTCAGGAAAACTCTTTTGCCTTGCCAGAAGGCTGGAGTAACAGTCGACTTCATGCTCAGTCCCAACTTTTCCAAGGGGCTTTACCCGACTGCCATAACTCTTCCAGCAGATGCTTGTCGCGAAGGGTATCCATAGGTTGCCAGAAGCCCGGATGCTCGTAAGCCATCAACTCGCCTTCAGCGGCAAGGTTCATCAGGGGCTCTTGCTCCCACGTTGTACTATCGTCTACCAGATAATCCAATACCTTGGGCGTCAGAACAAAAAAGCCACCATTGATCATGGCTCCATCGCCCTTCGGTTTTTCCTTGAAGTTTAAAACTTGGCCTTGTTGAATATCCAATGCCCCAAAGCGGCCTGGTGGAAATGTTGCAGTTAAGGTAGCAGCCTTGCCATGATTTTTGTGAAACTCGATGGATGCCCCAATATCTATATCGCTCACACCATCGCCATAAGTGAAGCAAAACGCCGCTTCATGCTTCACGTAGTCGGCTACTCGACGCAAGCGTCCTCCAGTCATTGAGTTATCGCCCGTATCTACTAGTGTCACATTCCATGGTTCGGCACGCTTGTCGTGTACTTCCATAGCGTTATCACGCATGTTGAACGTGATGTCTGACATATGCAGGAAGTAGTTGGCAAAGTATTCCTTGATCACATAGCCCTTGTAACCACAGCAAATGATGAAGTCATTTATTCCATGAGCTGAGTACATCTTCATGATGTGCCAGAGAATCGGTTTACCACCAATCTCCACCATGGGCTTTGGACGGACACTGGTTTCTTCACTTAAACGAGTACCCAGGCCACCGGCCAAAATAACTGCTTTCATGGTTTCTCCGGATTAATTCGAGCTTATAAAAGCATCGGAATAGAAATTTTTTTTTGGAAGGCCCGAGGCTATTAATGTTTCATGTGCCGAGTGAATCATTGTCTCGGAGCCACAGGCGTAGACCACGGTATCTGCCAGGTCGATAGCATCGGCAATCAGCGAATGGTGAACGTAGCCTGTCCTTCCGGGCCACTGGCTGTTGGCTTGAGACAGAGTCGGGGTAAACGTCAAGTCGATTCCTGAGAGCTCAGGTTGCCAATACACGTCTGACTCGCTGCGTCCTCCCCAATAGATGTGGATATGTTTACCAGCGACTTTTTCGGGGGCGCGAGCCAGTGCCTCCACCATGGCCTTGACGGGGGCGATACCTGTTCCCGTCGCGAGGAAAACCAGGTGGGTCGCGGCAGACTCGCGCAGGCAGAAGGTGCCCAGGGGGCCTTCCAGGCGCAGAAGATCATTTGTTTGAGCTTCGCCAAACCAGTACTGGCTCATAACGCCGTCGGGCACTTGTCTGATCAGGAGCTCGAGCTTTCCGTCCTCGCGAGGAGCATTAGCGATTGAGTAGCTACGACGTACGGCATTATTACCGATGACGTTAATGTATTGCCCCGCTAAATAGAACAGCCCGCTGTTCGGCGGTGTTCGTAATAGAACACGCACAACATCCGCGGCCACTCGTTCGATATAGTCCAACCGGCAAGGAATAGTCTTAGTTTGAATCTTGGCCAGCAGCCCTAAGTCTTCGATATCCAGCTCTACATCAGTTAAAGCACCTTGGCAACAAGTCAGGATATAACCTGAAGCTGACTCAGCTTCGGTCAGCACTGTCTCTTCCTGAAGCCTTTCAGTTTTTCCTTTCAATAGCTTGGTCTTACATATGCCGCAACGACCTGTCCGGCAACTGTATTCCAATACAATGTCTTGAGACTTTGCACTTTCGAGTAAGCTCTTGCCCTGCTCTGCAACAAAGGTCTTATGATTGGATAACGTCACAATAGACATGCTTTATTTTTCACTCTCAGGCGTGGCGTTCTTTTCTCTGTGTTTTTTTAGCAAGCCAAATGCTAGTGCGATGGAGATACCCAACAATCCACCGAGAGCTGTGCCCAGTGCGAGCATGAGTATCTTTTTTGGTTTGATCGGTGTATCAGGAACTGCTGCGTCTATATCGATACGGTATAAATCGGTCGCCACAAAGCGATGTGTGACTCCCATTCCACTTAAAAAAGTATTAGATTGCGCCGCGGAGATCTCGGCGATTTTATTCAGGTAGGCAGTTAGTAGCGGTTTGAGTTTGAGTCGATCATTATCTGTAATATAGAGTGTGATATTGTTACACGCAGCGTGATCTTTAATCGATGTGATTTTTCTGCATTGATCTCTGTTTTCCTTGACCACTATATTGAGCGACTTATCATCTGGCGCATAATTAAGTTTAAAACGCTGTTGCTCACTCGCCGACATTAGGTTGCGTTTAAGCACTTCCATTGTGCTTTCGGCGTGCGAAATCGCCAGGGCCAGGGGTGCCTCATCCTGTCTCGTCGGCTGCGGGTTCATTTCTTTGAGCAGATCACCAAACCCCGCGACCGAGGGCGGTATCAGCGTGATAGAGGACTCATACACAGGGCTCACTGAGTAGCTATAGACAGAAGAGATACTCAGTCCTAGAAGGGTGGAAGCAATAAGCAGAGTCTTTCTCTGCCAGAGAAGATGAAATAACTCCAAAATCTCAATTCCGTCCGAATAACTCTCTCTCTGGAAAGTTACTCTCCCCTTGTTTTCTGTGTTCATGAATCAATGCATCTCCTTTTTCCAAGCCTCTGGAGTTAGTCAGGAACATAAGTTCGCCAAGGCTTACGATTGAAATTCAGACACGCTACCGCCCCAGGATTTACCGTTTGTCCTGAGAACGATTCTCGATTGCTTGTTTTTGCAACAACATCGAGAAGGCGGCGATAGGCCTACGGGGAAGTCAATTTCAGCCCATAGGATTACATTTTATGAATACTGCTCAGAGGTAGCTCAATGCGTTGCTGCCGGTTGAGAAGGGTGAGCAGCAGAATCACTCGCTCTTCACCAACCGCGCTTTCGAAAATAGCTTCGAGATCAGCGAAGCAGCCTTCACTGATTCGAACCGTTTCTCCTGGGAGCAATAAAGATGCATCCAAATGCGATGTACGTTGTCTCAATTCTTCGATCAGGCTTCCGGCGACTGCCAGCGGATTGCCATTGAAGGCCACCAGTCTATTCACTCCGCGAGTCGAGCGTAACGGAGCCCAGTTAGCACTATCTCCGAGCGCAATAAACAAATAGCCCGGAAACAGTGAGTCCACGACAGCTCGTCGCCGTCCCTGGATAATCCGCTCGTACCGACGTTGCGGACGGTAGCACTGGTAACCTTGACGGCGCAGGTTTTCTTCGGCGCGTTCGTCCTGTCGTGACTTGCATTGCACCAGGTACCAAGGTGCAGCGTAGTCTTCTTGATGCGTGGCCATAACTTCTGCGATCTCTCAGCACATGCAGTCACTTTGCCGGCTGCGTGTTCACATTTATTCCTAGTATTTGCTACTGCTCGTCATGAAGCGTGCGTTTTGGAGCCCCGAAGGCTAATTGAGCACTAGGCTCTTTGCGACCCGGCATTGTAACTCGCGAGCAACTCATCCGCACTTGGGCAAGCCGAGCTGATTTTTTGTCAGCATCTGATGTTCGCGCGCCTTTTTTAGGTAGGGAGGCGGGATAGGGCGGGCATGTTAGTCATCCTTACCTCATTCTTGTAGCGTTTTTCGTCCAGTTTCGCGGCAATCGAGCGCGTGGAATTTAAGGGCGGGGCTCAAAGTTGCCAAGATTTATTGTTTTTTTGCGTAAGAGCGCGTGGCCACCTGATCAACACGGGGGACAGTCGGTCGCCGTGTCTCGGAGTATGCACGGGTTGCACGCTGCCTAGGCCAATTTTTGAGCAAGCGCTATCATTGTCCGCGTCCATTATTAATGTGCTCAGCGCCAGCCTCGGATCAATTATGACCCCCGCCCACCCCACCCTGATCCGCGAAACCTTCCCCGTCGGCCCGTTGCAGTGCAACTGCACGATCATCGGCGATCCGATCACGAAAAAAGCGATCGTCGTCGATCCGGGCGGCAATCATGAGCTGATCCTGGCGCGGCTCGATGCCTTGGGTCTCAAGGTGGTGAGCATCATCCATACTCATGCTCACCTGGATCATTTCCTGGCCTCCGGGCAGTTGAAGGAAAAGACCGGCGCGACCCTGCATCTGCACAAGGAGGACCAGTTCCTGTGGGACAACCTGGAGATGCAATGCAGCATGTTTGGCGTGCCTTATACGCCCGTGCCGGCGCCGGATCGCTGGCTGGCCGATGATGAGGAGCTGGCCTGTGGCTGCGGCGTGGCGCTGCACACGCCGGGGCATACGCCAGGTTCCATGAGCTTTTGGTTTTCTGAGGCTAAGCTGTTGATTGCCGGTGACACCCTGTTCAAGCGTGGGGTCGGGCGTACGGACTTATGGGGCGGCGATCAGGCCACCATCGTGCGTTCGATCAAGCAGCGCCTGTACACCCTCGATGAAGAGGCGACGGTGGTGACCGGGCATGGTCCAGACACCCGCCTGGGCGATGAGATGCGTGAGAATCCCTTTGTTCGGGCCTGATGTTTTGCAGGGGTGTTGATGGAATTTTTGCCATTTGTCGCGTTCCAACGCCAGCAAAGGTCCATTGCCAACGTCCGCTGCACCACAGAATGCAAAAAGTAGGAGCTTTCCATGTTCACCTCGCGTCGTTTAATTATTGCCGCTACCGCTGTGGCCTTGTTGTCTGGATGTGCTTCGCCTAATCCGTATGACAACCAGGGGCAGGCCGACGGCTCCACGGGCATGAGCAAGACTGCGAAATACGGCGGTCTGGGTGCCTTGGCCGGCGCCTTGGCCGGTGCCGCCATCGATCACAATAACCGTGGCAAGGGAGCGCTGATTGGTGCCGCCGTAGTGGGGGCTTCCGCCGCCGGTTATGGCTACTACGCCGACCAGCAGGAAAAGAAACTGCGCGCCAGCATGGCCAATACGGGGGTTGAAGTGCAGCGCCAGGGCGATCAGATCAAGCTGATCATGCCGGGCAACATTACCTTCGCCACCGATTCGGCGAACATCGCCCCCAGCTTCTACCAGCCGCTGAACAACCTGGCCAACTCGCTGCGTGAGTTCAGCCAGAATCAGATCGAGATTGTCGGCTACACGGACAGCACCGGCAGCCGTCAGCACAACATGGATCTGTCTCAGCGTCGGGCACAGAGCGTGGCGACCTACCTGACCTCGCAAGGTGTCAGCGGTGCCAACCTGTCCGCGCGCGGTGCCGGCCCGGACAACCCGATTGCCAGCAACGCCGATGTCAACGGTCGCGCGCAGAACCGTCGAGTCGAGGTCAATCTCAAGGCGATTCCTGGCCAGCAGTATCAGCAGCCGGGTCAGCAAGGACAGCAATACCAGCAGTACTGAGTGCGCGCCTGAGTACCGGCGAGGCATAAAAAAGCCCGCCCGTTCCATTGAGGACCGGGCGGGCTTTTTAGTGTCCGAGTCTTACTTTCTCAGACCGTAATGCTCATCGAGCATGCCGGGGGCATTGGGTGTTTTTGGGGCGTAGTCGCGCGGTGGTTCCTGGTCGCGCGGAGGTGTCAGGCGCTCCCGTGGAGCCTGTACCGAGTCGGAGTGCAGGGCGGCCAGCAGGCGTTGGCGAGTCAGTTCGTCCAGGGCCAGGCGGTTGGCACCCTCGGCGAGATGGTCTTGCACTTCCTGATAGCTCTGGGTGAGCTTTTTCACCAGGGTTGCGGTGCTGTTGAAGTGGGTGACCACTTCGTTCTGATAATTGTCAAAACGTTCCTGAATATCATCCAGCTGACGTTGCGTGCGGTTAGGCGCGGCATTCGGCAGCAGGCGAGCGACCAGAAATCCAATGGCGACACCGGCAACCAGGGCAAGAGTCGGCAACAACCAAACTAAGAGCGAGTGTTCCACGAGTCCTTCCTCTATAAACGGCTTTGCTTTACGTTAACGGCTCGAACCTGCGCTGTATACCGCGATTCACTCGCAATAGATTGGCACAGACAATTTGCTAGACGAGTCGACCCCCTTCGAGGTCACGGAGTTCCTTCCTTGCTAATGCGTGAAACCCCTGTAGTGATTGATGGCCCTGTCGGCCAACTGGAAGCCCTGTATCTGGATGTGCCCGATGCCCGTGGCGTGGCGCTGATCTGTCACCCCAACCCGGTACAGGGCGGCACCATGCTCAACAAGGTGGTGTCGACGTTACAGCGCACCGCGCGCGATGCCGGGTTGATTACCTTGCGTTTCAACTATCGGGGGGTAGGTGCTAGTGCTGGCACCCATGACATGGGCACGGGTGAAGTTGACGACGCCCAGGCCGCAGCCCAGTGGTTGCGGGCCAAGCACCCCGAGCTGCCGATGACGCTGCTCGGCTTCTCCTTCGGTGGTTTTGTCGCGGCCAGCCTCGGCGGCCGCCTGGAAGCCAGCGGTGAACAGCTCAAGCACCTGTTCATGGTGGCCGCTGCGGTCATGCGCCTCGGCGATACCGACCAGTTGCCCCAAGGCTGCCCACTGACCCTTATCCAGCCGGAAACCGACGAAGTCATCGACCCGCAAACCGTCTATGACTGGTCCGCCGCGCTCAAGCGCCCCCATGAGCTGCTGAAAGTGGCAGAATGCGGACACTTTTTTCATGGCAAGCTCACCGATCTGAAAGATCTGGTGCTGCCGCGTCTCTCGAATTGATAGCTGTCTGATAAGCGATTACCCATGACTACTCGTACGCGCATCCTTACCGGCATCACCACCACCGGCACGCCGCACCTGGGCAACTACGCGGGTGCCATCCGCCCGGCGATCCTTGCCAGCCGCGACAGCAATGCCGATTCGTTCTACTTCCTGGCCGATTACCACGCCCTGATCAAGTGCGATGACCCGCTGCGCATCCAGCGCTCGCGCCTGGAAATCGCCGCGACCTGGCTGGCCGGTGGCCTGGATGTGGAGCGCGTGACCTTTTATCGCCAGTCGGATATCCCGGAAATCCCCGAGCTGACCTGGCTGCTGACCTGCGTTGCGGCCAAGGGCCTGCTCAACCGTGCGCATGCCTACAAGGCGTCGGTGGACAAGAACGTCGAGTCCGGCGAAGACCCGGATGCCGGTATCACCATGGGCCTCTACAGCTACCCGGTGCTGATGGCGGCGGACATCCTGATGTTCAATGCGCACAAAGTGCCGGTAGGTCGCGATCAGATTCAGCACGTGGAAATGGCCCGCGACATCGGCCAGCGCTTCAACCATCTGTTCGGCCAGGGCAAAGAGTTCTTCACCATGCCCGAGGCGCTGATTGAAGAAAGCGTCGCCACCTTGCCTGGCCTCGACGGTCGCAAGATGTCCAAGAGCTATGACAACACCATCCCGTTGTTCACCAGCGCCAAGGACATGAAGGACGCCATCTCGCGCATCGTCACTGACTCCCGCGCCCCGGGCGAAGCCAAGGATCCGGACAACTCGCACCTGTTCACGTTGTTCCAGGCCTTCGCCACGCCCGCGCAGGCGGACGAATTCCGTAGCGAACTGCTGCAGGGCCTGGGTTGGGGTGAAGCCAAGAACCGCCTGTTCCAATTGCTGGACGGCGAGCTGGGTGAGGCCCGCGAGCGCTATCACCAGTTGATCGAGCGTCCGTCGGACCTGGAAGACATCTTGCAAATCGGCGCTAAGAAAGCCCGCGCCGTGGCCACGCCGTTCCTGAACGAGCTGCGTGAAGCCGTCGGCCTGCGTTCCTTTGTAAACCAGGTACAAGTCGCTGCAACCGGTAAGAAAAAGGCCGCCAAGGCCGCGAGGTTCGTCAGCTTCCGTGAAGACGACGGTAGCTTCCGCTTCCGCCTGCTGGCAGCGGATGGCGAGCAACTGCTGCTGTCGCGCAACTTTGCCGACGGCAAGGCCGCAGGCGCTGCGACCAAGCAGTTGCAGTCGGGCCAGGCATTGGATGTGCGCAGCGATGCGCTGAGCTTCAGCCTGTGGCTGGGCGGCGAACAGGTTGCCGACAGCCCGGCATTTGCCGATGTGGGCGCGCGTGATGCGGCCATCGCGGAACTGCGGATTGCTCTGACCCCCGCGCAGGACTAATCGGAATCTTCCCGACCAAGGGCTGATTGCCATTCCTCAGGGCCGTCGCTACAGTGACGGCCCGTTTTTGTTGCCTTGCTAACGAATTATGACGCCCCTAGAACGATATCAAGCTGATCTGAAACGCCCTGACTTCTTCCACGATGCGGCGCAGGAAACTGCAGTACGCCATTTGCAGCGCCTGTACGACGATCTGGTCGCGGCCTCGCAAAACAAGCCGGGGCTGCTGGGCAAACTGTTTGGCAAGAAGGATCAGACGCCGGTCAAGGGCCTGTATTTCTGGGGCGGCGTTGGCCGTGGCAAGACCTACCTGGTCGACACCTTTTTCGAAGCCTTGCCGTTCAAGGAAAAAACCCGCACCCACTTTCACCGCTTCATGAAGCGCGTGCACGAAGAGATGAAGACCCTGGGCGGCGAAAAGAACCCGCTGACCATCATCGCCAAGCGTTTTTCCGATGAGTCGCGGGTGATCTGCTTCGATGAGTTCTTCGTCTCCGACATTACCGATGCCATGATTCTCGGCACCCTGATGGAAGAGCTGTTCCGCAACGGCGTGACCTTGGTTGCAACCTCGAACATCGTGCCCGACGGTTTGTACAAGGACGGCCTGCAGCGTGCGCGCTTCCTGCCGGCCATCGCCTTGATCAAGCAGAACACCGAGATCGTCAACGTCGACAGTGGCGTTGACTATCGCCTGCGGCACCTCGAACAAGCCGAGCTGTTCCACTTCCCGCTGGACGAAGTGGCTCAGGAAAGCCTGCGCAAGAGCTTCCGCGCCCTCACGCCGGAATGCACCCAGGCGGTGGAAAACGACGTGCTGATCATCGAGAATCGCGAAATCCGTGCCTTGCGCACCTGTGATGACGTGGCCTGGTTTGATTTCCGCGAGTTGTGCGACGGCCCGCGTAGCCAGAACGATTACATCGAGCTGGGCAAGATTTTCCACGCGGTGCTGCTCAGCGGCGTCGAGCAGATGAGTGTGACCACTGACGATATCGCCCGGCGCTTTATCAACATGGTCGACGAATTCTACGACCGCAACGTCAAGCTGATCATCTCGGCCGAGGTCGAGCTCAAAGATCTGTACACCGGCGGGCGCCTGAACTTCGAGTTCCAGCGCACCCTGAGCCGGCTGCTGGAGATGCAGTCCCACGAGTTCCTCTCGCGGGCGCACAAACCCTAGGCTGTTGCCGCATACAAGAAGGGCCTGCACATCGCAGGCCCTTTTTCATTTACGCGGCTTGTTGCTGAAACTGCTGTCGGTACTGGTTGGGCGACAGTTCGGTGTGCTGGCGGAACAGACGGGCAAAGAAGCTCGCATCGTCGTAGCCCACCTCGTAACTGATGGTCTTGATGCTCTTGCGGGTGCCGGAGAGCAAGCCCTTGGCGGTTTCGATGCGCAGCCGTTGCAGGTAATGCAGGGGCTTGTCGCCGGTGGCGGTCTGGAAGCGGCGCATGAAGTTGCGGATGCTCATGCCGTGTTCTCGCGCTACGTCTTCAAAACGGAATTTGTCGGCGAAGTGTTCTTCGAGCCAGTGCTGGATCTGCAGGATGATCACGTCCTGATGCAGTTTCTGGCCGCCGAAGCCGATGCGCCCCGGGGCATAGTTGCGCTGCACCTCATACAGAATGTCGCGCGCCACGGCCTGGGCCACGTTGGCGCCGCAGAAGCGCTCGATCAGGTAGATGTACAAGTCGCAGGCCGAGGTGGTGCCGCCGGCGCAGTACAGGTTGTCGGCGTCGGTCAGGTGCTTGTCCTGATTGAGCTGGACCTTGGGGAAGCGTTCGCTGAAGGCATTGAAGAAGCGCCAATAGGTGGTGGCCTCCTTGCCATCGAGCAGGCCGGCCTCGGCCAGCCAGAACACCCCGGTGGCTTCGCCGCAGAGTACGGCGCCGCGGGCGTGCTGCTGGCGCAGCCAGGGCAGGATTTGTGGGTAGCGTTGGCACAGGGATTCGAAATCATCCCAGAAGGCCGGGAGGATGATCACATCGGTATCTTCCAGGCCGCCGTCCACCGGCATGATCACATCGCTGAAACTGCATACCGGCTTGCCATCGGGGCTGACCAGGCGGGTTTCGAACGCCGGGGTCAGGCCTTGGCCAAGCTGTTTGCCATAGCGCAGGCTGGCCAGGTGGAAGAAGTCCTTGGCTTGCATGAGGGTGGAGGCGAAAACCCGGTCGATAGCCAGGATGCTGACGCGCCGCAAGGGCGTAGAGGTTTGGTTAGACATAAATTCAATTGTTCTTATAGGGGAAAGTGGTCACCAGACGGCTGGATCGTCTTATTTTTTGTCGGATGTGTCCAGTGTCCTGTCGTGAGGTCGCGGCTTAGGCTCGTTGAGCCTTATCCGACCAACAATAATCACAGGTGGCTGCATGATCCCCAGAACCTTGTTCAATTCCGACCACGAGCTCTTTCGCGACAGCGTGCGCACCTTCCTGGAAAAGGAAGCCGTGCCGTTTCACGGCGCGTGGGAAAAGCAGGGCTATATCGATCGCCAGCTGTGGAACAAGGCGGGCGAGGCGGGGATGCTGTGCTCGCATATTCCTGAGGTGTACGGCGGTCTGGATGCCGACTTTCTGTACAGCGCCGTGGTTATCGAAGAGGTGGGGCGCCTGGGGCTGACGGGCATTGGGTTTTCCCTGCACTCGGATATTGTCGCGCCCTACATCCTGCATTACGGCAGTGAGGCACTGAAGCACAAGTACCTGCCGAAGCTGGTCTCGGGCGAGATGGTCACGGCCATTGCCATGACTGAGCCGGGCGCCGGTTCCGACTTGCAGGGGGTGAAGACCACGGCCGTGCTGGAGGGTGATGAATATGTCATCAATGGCTCGAAGACCTTTATCACCAACGGCTTTCTCGCCGATCTGGTGATTGTGGTGGCCAAGACCGATCCCAAGGCTGGCGCCAAGGGCACCAGCCTGTTCCTGGTGGAAGCCAGCACGCCCGGTTTCTCCAAGGGTAAGCGACTGGAAAAGGTCGGAATGAAAGCCCAGGACACCTCGGAGCTGTTCTTCCAGGATGTTCGTGTGCCCAAGGAAAACCTGCTGGGCCAAGCCGGGATGGGGTTTGCCTACCTGATGCAGGAATTGCCCCAGGAGCGCCTGACGGTGGCCATCGGCGGCCTGGCCTCGGCCGAGGCGGCGCTGCAGTGGACCCTGGACTACACCCGCGAACGCAAGGCTTTCGGCAAGGCGATCGCCGACTTCCAGAACACCCGCTTCAAGCTGGCGGAAATGGCGACCGAAATTCAGATTGGCCGGGTTTTTGTCGATCGCTGTCTGGAGCTGCACCTGCAAGGCAAGCTGGATGTGCCCACGGCGGCCATGGCCAAGTACTGGGGGACCGACCTGCAGTGCAAGGTGCTCGACGAGTGCGTGCAGCTGCACGGCGGCTACGGGTTCATGTGGGAGTACCCGGTGGCCCGGGCCTGGGCGGATGCCCGGGTGCAGAGGATTTATGCCGGGACCAACGAGATCATGAAAGAGATCATCGCCCGTTCCCTGTAAGGGGCAGCCTGCCTGCGATTGAGATGGCGCGGTCCGGCAGGCTGCCGGGCGCTCCCAGTCGCAGGCAGGTGAGGCTCAAGGGGCTGGGTTTGGGTGATCCTTGTGGATCGCCTCGATCCCGGCCAGGACCTCGTCCGACAGCTTCAGCTGGAAGCTGGCGATGTTGCTGTCCAGTTGCTCAAGGGTGGTGGCGCCAATGATGTTGCTGGTCACGAATGGCTGCTGGGTGACAAAGGCCAGAGCCATCTGCGCCGGGTCCAGGCCGTGTTCGCGGGCCAGGGCCACATAGCGGCTGCAGGCAGCTTCCGATTGGGCGTTGAAGTAGCGACTGAAGCGGCTGTAGAGGCTCAGGCGGCCTTTGGCAGGGCGTGCGCCATTCTCGTACTTGCCCGACAGGAAACCGAACGCCAGCGGCGAATAGGCCAGCAGACCGCACTGTTCGCGAATGGCGATTTCCGCCAGGCCTACTTCAAAGCTGCGGTTGAGCAGGTTGTACGGGTTCTGGATCGACACCGCGCGCGGCCAGCCGCGGCTTTCGGCCAGGGCCAGGAATTTCATGGTGCCCCATGGGGTTTCGTTGGACAGGCCGATATGGCGGATCTTGCCGGCCTTGACCTGTTCATCCAGGGCTTCGAGGGTTTCTTCCAGCGGGGTGAAGTCTTCATCGGCCTGGTGCTTGTAGCCGAGCTGGCCGAAAAAGTTGGTGCTGCGCTCCGGCCAGTGCAGTTGATACAGGTCGATCCAGTCGGTCTGCAGGCGCTTGAGGCTGGCGTCCACCGCTTCGACGATGTGTTTGCGGTTGTGCTTGAGTTGCTTGTCGCGAATGTAGTCGATGGTGTTGCCCGGGCCGGCGATCTTGCTGGCCAGGATCCAGTCGGCGCGATCGCCGCGGGTCTTGAACCAGTTGCCGATGTAACGCTCGGTGGTGGCGTAGGTTTCGGCCTTGGGTGGTACCGGGTACATCTCGGCGGTGTCGATGAAATTGATTCCCGCGCTCTTGGCGCGTTCGATCTGGGCGAAGGCCTCGGCTTCGCTGTTCTGCTCGCCCCAGGTCATGGTTCCCAGACAGATCGCGCTCACATTCAGATCGGTTCGGCCCAGCTGTCGATAATCCATCGGGTACTCCTTTGGGGAAAACAATCATAAAAGCAGGTTGAATTTTTTTTCGCAATCTGCATAATTGCGCACCTCTTTCTGCAGTGGAAGTGATGCGCCGCCTGCCGAAGAATCTTGCCGTTGAACGGACGCGCTGACCCGAGCCCCCGATAGCGTCTGTATCCGGCTGCCTTTGACTTGTCAAAGTACGCACTATTCAGTAAGATCCGCCGTCTAATTTACAGGGCGGCCCCTGAGGCTATAAAGAATGAAAACTTTTACTGCTAAACCGGAAACAGTAAAGCGCGACTGGTTTGTCGTCGACGCTGCTGGTCAGACCCTGGGTCGTCTGGCCACCGAGATCGCGAGCCGTCTGCGTGGCAAGCACAAGCCTGAGTACACTCCTCACGTTGACACCGGCGACTACATTGTCGTTATCAATGCTGAGCAGATCCGTGTAACAGGTGCTAAAACCACCGATAAAATGTACTACTCCCACTCCGGTTTCCCGGGCGGCATCAAGTCCATCAGCTTCGATAAGCTGATCGCTAAAGCCCCTGAGCGCGTGATCGAGACTGCGGTCAAAGGCATGCTGCCTAAGAACCCGCTGGGTCGCGACATGTACCGTAAGCTGAAAGTCTATGCGGGCGCTGCTCACCCTCATACTGCTCAGCAGCCCCAAGAACTGAAGTTTTAACGGAATAGTTCATTATGTCGGCGACTCAAAATTACGGCACTGGCCGTCGCAAAACCGCAACCGCACGCGTTTTCCTGCGTCCGGGCACTGGTAACATCTCGATCAACAACCGCTCCCTGGACAACTTCTTCGGTCGCGAAACTGCCCGCATGGTAGTTCGTCAGCCGCTGGAATTGACCGAGACCGTTGAAAAGTTCGACATCTACGTCACCGTTATCGGTGGCGGTGTAAGTGGTCAAGCTGGCGCAATCCGCCACGGCATCACTCGCGCTCTGATGGACTACGACGAAACTCTGCGCGGTGCACTGCGCAAAGCTGGCTTCGTAACTCGCGACGCCCGTGAAGTTGAACGTAAGAAAGTTGGTCTGCGTAAAGCGCGTAAGCGTCCGCAGTACTCGAAGCGTTAATTCGCTCTCGCGTTCAAAAACGCCCAGTCTCCTCGCGGAGCTGGGCGTTTTTTATGGGCGTAGATTTTTGGTGTGACAACTTGCCACATCCGTAGAGGCCCTATACTACAAGGCTTGGCGCTAGGTCCGCCTAGTAATTACCTTGTCAGAGTAGGGGCTTTTCATTACCATTCGGCAAAATTTTTATAAGTTCAGATTTTTACTTAGTAGATGCCTGATTTAACAGGCCACAAAGCTGATGGGAGAGGACTGAATGAGCAATGACGGCGTGAATACAGGCCGGCGTCGCTTCCTTGTAGCAGCCACATCCGTGGTGGGTGCTGCAGGAGCGGTGGGGGCTGCGGTCCCGTTCGTGGGGTCATGGTTTCCCAGTGCCAAGGCGAAAGCCGCAGGTGCACCGGTGAAAGTGAATGTCAGCAAAATCGATCCAGGTCAGCAGATGATTGCTGAGTGGCGCGGTCAGCCGGTGTTCATTGTCCGCCGTACGCAGGAAATCCTGGGGAATCTGAAAAAGATCGAGGGTCAGCTGTCTGACCCGGACTCCAAGAATTCGGAACAGCCAACCTACGTCGACCCGGAGGTGCGTTCGATCAAGCCAGAGATTCTGCTGCTGATCGGTATCTGCACTCACCTGGGCTGTTCGCCAACCTTCCGTCCAGAGGTGGCACCTGCGGATCTGGGCAAGGACTGGGTAGGTGGCTATTTCTGCCCATGCCACGGCTCCCACTACGATCTGGCTGGCCGCGTCTACAAGTCGCAACCTGCGCCTTTGAACCTGCCAGTTCCCCCGCATTCCTATGAGTCGGACGACATCATTGTCATCGGCGTCGACACGGAGAAAGCGTGATGAGCAAGTTCATGGATTGGGTTGATGCACGCTTTCCCGCGACCAAAATGTGGGAAGACCATCTCAGCAAGTATTACGCTCCGAAGAACTTCAACTTCTTCTACTTCTTTGGCTCCCTCGCACTGTTGGTTCTGGTCAACCAGATCGTCACCGGTGTGTGGCTGACTATGAGCTACACCCCTTCGGCGGAGGAGGCGTTCGCTTCCGTTGAATACATCATGCGTGACGTGGAGTACGGCTCGATCCTGCGCCTGCTGCACTCCACCGGCGCCTCGGCGTTCTTCATCGTGGTCTACCTGCACATGTTCCGTGGGCTGCTCTACGGCTCGTACCAGAAGCCACGGGAGCTGGTATGGCTGTTCGGCATGCTGATCTACCTGGCGCTGATGGCAGAGGCCTTCATGGGCTACCTGCTGCCTTGGGGTCAGATGTCTTACTGGGGTGCCCAGGTGATCATCTCGCTGTTCGGCGCGATCCCGGTCATCGGTAACGACCTGACCCAGTGGATCCGTGGTGACTACCTGATTTCCGGTATTACCCTGAACCGCTTCTTCGCGTTGCACGTGGTGGCCTTGCCGATCGTGATTCTCGGCCTGGTGGTGCTGCACGTGCTGGCGTTGCATGAAGTCGGTTCGAACAACCCGGACGGCGTGGATATCAAGAAGCACAAGGACGAAAACGGCGTACCGCTGGATGGCATTGCCTTCCACCCGTACTACACCGTGAAAGATATCGTCGGCGTGGTGGTGTTCCTGTTCATCTTCTGCACCATCGTGTTCTTCTTCCCGGAAATGGGTGGCTATTTCCTCGAGAAGCCGAACTTCGAAGTGGCTAACGCCTTCAAGACCCCTGAGCACATTGCCCCGGTTTGGTACTTCACGCCGTTCTACGCGATTCTGCGTGCGGTGCCGGACAAGCTTCTGGGTGTCATCGCCATGGGCGCTGCGATCGCAGTTCTCTTCGTCCTGCCCTGGCTTGACCGCAGTCCGGTCAAATCCATGCGCTACAAGGGCATGCTGAGCAAGATCTGGCTGTGGGTGTTCTGCATCTCGTTCGTGATCCTGGGTGTCCTGGGTGTTCTGGCGCCGACTCCGGGTCGTACGCTGCTGTCGCAGGTCTGTACGTTCCTGTACTTCGCCTACTTCATTCTGATGCCGTTCTACACCAGGCTTGAGAAGACCAAACCGGTTCCGGAAAGGGTGACTGGCTGATGAAAAAGCTATTTGCTGTACTGATTCTTGCTGCTTTGCCTATGTTGTCCTTCGCGGCCGAGCATGGTCCTGAGCTGGAAAAAGTCGACATCGACGTCTCGGACAAAGCGGCCATGCAAGACGGCGCACGTACGTTCGCCAACTACTGCATGGGCTGCCACAGCGCCAAGTTCCAACGCTATGAGCGCGTCGCGGATGACCTGGGTATCCCCCATGATCTGATGCTGAGCAATCTGGTGTTCACCGGTGCCAAAATCGGTGACCACATGAGCATCGGCATGCAGCCTTCCGATGCCAAGGCATGGTTTGGTGCAGCGCCGCCGGACCTGACCCTGGTGGCTCGTGTTCGTGGTACTGACTGGCTCTATGGCTACCTGAAGTCGTTCTACGAAGATCCGGCGCGTCCTTGGGGTGTGAACAACAAGGTGTTCCCGAACGTCGGCATGCCTAACGTGCTGGTTGGCCTGCAAGGTCGCCAGGTCGTCGGCTGCAAACAGGTGCAGATTGTCGAAGACGGCAAGAAGCAATATGACCCGCTGACCGGTACTCCGCTGACTCACGAAGCCTGCGATCAACTGACCATCGTGCCGAAAACAGGTGCGCTGACAGAAGAGCAGTTCGACGAGAAGGTCAAAAACCTAGTAACCTTCCTGGCTTACTCGGCCAACCCGGTAAAACTGCAGCATCAGCGTATCGGCACTTATGTGTTGTTGTACCTGGCCTTCTTCTTCGTATTCGCCTACTTGCTCAAGCGCGAATACTGGAAGGACGTTCATTGATAAAGCTGTAAGCAACTGCTGTTAATCGTGCGCGCCCAAGGGCGTCTCTGAAGGTGTAACGGTCTGGGTCATCCAGGTGTTACGGGAGACGCCCTCTGGGCGCGCTCGTTTTTCTGCTCCCGATAATTTCAACAAGCGAGGAGGATCGCCATGGGCGTGACCAATCGGTTGGCCTGTTACTCCGACCCCGCCGACCACTATTCCCACCGAGTACGCATTGTGCTCGCAGAGAAGGGTGTCAGCGCCGAGATCATCAGTGTGGAGGCGGGCCGTCAGCCGCCGAAACTGATCGAAGTGAACCCTTACGGGAGCTTGCCCACCCTGGTCGATCGTGACCTGGCGTTGTGGGAATCGACCGTCGTGATGGAATATTTGGATGAGCGTTACCCGCATCCGCCTTTGCTGCCGGTTTATCCGGTGGCTCGTGCCAACAGTCGTCTGCTGATTCATCGTATTCAGCGCGATTGGTGTGGTTTGGTGGATCTGATTCTGGATTCACGCAGCAAGGAAGCGGCTCGCGTGCAGGCTCGTAAAGAGCTGCGCGAGAGCCTGACCGGGGTTTCTCCGCTGTTCGCGGACAAGCCGTTTTTCCTCAGTGAGGAACAAAGCCTGGTGGATTGCTGCCTATTACCAATACTCTGGAGGCTGCCGATCCTGGGTATTGAATTGCCGCGGCCAGCCAAGCCGCTGCTTGATTATATGGAGCGCCAGTTTGCGCGTGAGGCTTTCCAGGCGAGTCTGTCTGGTGTCGAACGCGACATGCGCTAAGGCTTAAGGAGCCGCTATGAACTCCAGTCGACCTTATCTGGTCCGCGCGCTCTACGAGTGGATTGTGGATAACGATTGCACCCCGCACATGCTGGTCAATTCCGATTACCCAGCGGTGCAGGTGCCACAAGGTTTTGCCAGTGATGGACAGATTGTCCTGAACATTTCGCCGAGCGCCGTACGTCATCTGCACATGGATAACGACGCGGTGAGCTTTGAAGGGCGCTTCGGTGGCGTGCCGCACACCCTGTACGTGCCTATAGCGGCCATCCTGGGCATTTACGCTCGGGAGAATGGCCAGGGTATGGTGTTCGACCTGGAGTCGCCTCTGGATGAGGATGGCGACGACGAGATCGAAGCGGACGATGATATGCCGCCACCTGACAGCGAGCCGCCGCGCCCTAGCGGTCGGCCGAGCTTGAAAGTGGTGAAGTGATACAGCGGTAATAAAAAAGGCGATCCAGATGGATCGCCTTTTTTTGTGCCTGTCGCTTATGCGTCAGTCGATGTATTCAAACACCTTCACCACTTTCTGAACCCCGGAAACGCCCTGCACCACATCGCTGGCGCGGGAGGCTTCCTGCTGGGTCAGCAGGCCCATCAGGTAGACGATGCCGTTCTCGGTGATGATCTTGATGCGCGAGTCCGGGACATTGCTGTCGGTCATCATCTGCGCCTTGATCTTGGTGGTCAGCAGCGCATCGTTGCTGATGGCCAGCAGGGTGATGGGTTGCATGACCTGCAGCTCGTTATGCACTTTTTTCACGCGCTGCACGCTGCTGGCGGCCTGCTCGGCCAGTGCCTTGAGGTCTTCGCGCGGGGTCTGCCCAACCAACAGCACCACGCCGTTGAAGCTGGTCACGCCGATGCGCGATGCGCCGTTTTTCAGGTCTGGGGCGGCTTGGGCGACGTTGACTTCAACCTTGGTCTTGATCAGTGAATCGTCGATCTTGCTGCCGAAGGTGCGGGTGCCACGGTCGTCCTCGATGGGGGTGTCACGGCTCGCGGTGATTACCGAGCTGCACCCGCTGATACCGAGGCACAAGGTCAAAGCCAGTAGGCTAAGGCGATTAGCGGTCATTCTTCACTCCCGAACAGTTGGCTGTCGATCAAGTCGCAGAGGCAATGGATCGCCAGCAGGTGGACTTCCTGGATACGTGCGGTGACATTGGCCGGGACGCGGATTTCAACGTCTTCGGGCAGCAGCAGCGAGGCCATGCCGCCACCGTCGCGTCCGGTCATTGCTACGACAATCATTTCGCGATCATGTGCGGCCTGGATCGCCTGAATTATGTTCGCCGAGTTTCCGCTGGTGGAAATCGCCAGCAATACATCGCCGGGCTGGCCCAGGGCTCGAATCTGTTTGGAGAAGATTTCGTTGTAGCTGTAGTCGTTGGCGATCGAGGTGATCGTCGAGCTGTCGGTGGTCAGTGCGATGGCCGGCAGGCTCGGGCGCTCGCGTTCGAAACGGTTGAGCAGCTCCGAAGAGAAGTGCTGGGCATCGCCCGCAGAACCGCCGTTGCCGCAGGAAAGCATTTTGCCTTCGTTGAGCAGGGCATTGACCATCACTTGGCTGGCTTGCTCGATGTGCGGTGCAAGTACGTCCATCGCCTGTTGCTTGGTGTCGATACTGGCCTGAAAAAGCTGGCGAATTCGGGATTGCATGTCCATCTGTGTGACCTTAAGTGGCGCGGCTTTCCGGCACGTGAATGTGCAGCTCGCAAAGCAAAGAGCAAAAGTGTTGGCTGAAAATGGGCTGTGCCCGAGAGCTTGGGTCAGCTGTCAAAGGCATTGCGTAGCCAGTTCAATTCGGGTTCGGCGCCTGGGGCGCTGTCTATGGCGACCACATCAAAACGGCAGGGGTGGTTGGACCAGCGAGGCTCGCTCTGCAGAAAGAACTGCGCGGCGAGTATCAGTTTTTGCCGCTTGCGCGCATCGATACTGCCGAGTGCGCCACCCCATTGCGTGTGTTGTCTGTAGCGGACTTCGACGAATACTACTGTATCGCCGTCAAGCATGACCAGATCAAGCTCGCCGCGTTTGCACAACCAGTTCTGCGCCAACAGGCGCAGTCCTTGTTGCTGGAGATGCCTGAGCGCATGGCTCTCGGCATCTCGTCCGCTTTGCTGGCGTGATCGTTGGAGCATTAGCGCGGGGTATCGGGCAGGCGGGTAACCTGGCCTTTTACAAACTGTGCCCAGGGAAGCTGGCGTTCGACTCGCTGGTTGGGGCTCATGCTCAGGCTGCCGCTGTAACCTTCGATTCGGCTGTCTGGCAGTGCCTTGAGCTGACCCAGGCGAGGTGCCAGGCGATAGGCGTCTACGCCCAGAGCGAACAGGCGACCCAGGCTGCCGCCTGCTTGCGGCCATTGTGCGGTCACTTGTTTGCGCAGCGGATCGTTGGCGTCCAGCAGCCACGGGGTTTCACAGAACAGCACGCCGTTCATGTCGTTGTACTGATCCTGATCGCCGCTGGCGCTGAAAACCTGCGAGGTGGCATACACCGGCACATCGCCTGCGTATTGGAAGTTCAGCGTAGGTTTGATCTGTTGGGCCTGCAGTGGGGTGGCATCGAGGAAGATAAACTCGATGTCCTGGCGCCGCGACGGCTGTGCTGCCACCTGAGTGCCTACGGTGTTTTGCAGGCTCTTGGCGCGGCCTTCACTTTGGCGCAGGTGGAACAGGTCGGCGATCTGCTGGGCCAGGGCAACAGGTTTGTCGACGCGTTCGATACCGACCACTGTGCCGCCGTTGGCTTCCCAGTCCTGGCGGAAGGCTTTGAGCATGCGCTCGCCACGATCACCTTTCGAAATCATGATGGCCGCACGATGCAGGCCGTCAGCACGGGCGCGGCGCGAAGCTTCGCGTGCTTCATCTTCAGGGGCCAGGCCAAACTGGAACATCTGGGCCGGTGCCTGCTCGCCATCGTTGTAGTTCAGGGCCAGGGTGGTGATGGGCAATTGCGGGCGAGCAGCCAGTTGCTTGACTTGCTGTTTGTCCAGCGGGCCGATCACCAACTGCACGCCTGCTGCCTGGGCTTTGCGGTAGAAGTCATCCAGCGAGGTCTGGCGCGAGCTGTCATAGAACTCGATGCTTGGCGGATTTTGCCCGGCTTGTTGAGCCTGGTAGTGGGCTGCCATGAAGCCTTCGCGCAGCGCCTTGGCAGAGGCGGCCCAGGGGCCATCCAGCGGCAGCAGCAAGGCGATCTTCGACAGCGGTTGGCTGGCCAGTTCCTTGAGCTTGATCAGGGGTTGCGGCAACTGAATTGCGGCGGGGTGTTTCGGGTTCTGCGCGCGCCAGGTATCGATGGCGGCTTGCTGTTGCTCCAGGGTGCCGGCGGATTTGACGGCCAGGGCCAGGCTCATCCACCCGGCGAGGTCGTCATTGCCGGCGGATTGCAACTGGTCGGTTGGCAGGGCGGCGATCAGTACCCAGATGGCTTCATGGTTTTTGCTGGCCGCCTCCCCGGTGAGCAGGGGAGCAATCACGATGCGCTCGCGGGCGGCGGCGAGTGTCTGGCCGTCAGCTTCGAATGCACGAGCATGCACGGTGCCGGTACGAACCTGCTGGTCGGCTGGCAATTCGCCGAGGCGTTGCAGGCTTGGGTGGCTCAAGGCTGCCAGGGCGGCCTTGGGCTGGTTGCGGGTCATCGCCAGTTCTGCTGCCAGGGTGCTGGCAAAGACTTGCTGTCCTGGTTTGAGCTGTTCGATAGGCACTTGCTGAAGAATCTGTGCCGAACGGCCGGCGTTGCCTTGGCGATAGGCCAGGTCGGCAGCGCTCAGGCGCAGAAGGGCGGCCTTGTCGGGTGATTTGCTGTTGGCGGCCTGTTCGAGCAGTTGCTCGATGCTGGCGTCCGGAGTCCGTGGAAGTTCGCCAAGGCTGGACGAGGGCGAGCTGGCGCAAGCCACCAGAAGGGTAGCCAGGCAGAGGGCAGTAAGCAGCCGCAAGCAAGCGATCATGTAAGTGTTCCCGATACTCGATCAAATTAGCCTGGAATTGTACCCAAGCGCTGGCCGGGGCGCGATGTTACTGGCGATAAACCGGCTATTTAGGTCGTGCAAATGTTGCAGTGCTCCAGAAACGACGCAAAAGGACTGGGTAATGCCGGGATTGTCAGGCGCATTACACAGGCATCTACGCGCTACAATGGCGCTTTTGCCGAACAAGAGGTGTGCGCTTTGACTGCTCCAGGTCCTTTGAATTCCGCTGCTGGCTCGCTTTATGTGGTGGCGACGCCCATCGGCAACCTGGACGACATCAGTGCCCGGGCGCTGAAGCTGCTGCGCGAAGTCGCCCTGATTGCGGCCGAAGACACCCGGCATTCGCTGCGACTGCTGCAGCACTTCGGCATTTCCACGCCATTGGCGGCCTGCCATGAGCACAATGAGCGTGACGAGGGCAGCCGCTTTATCACCCGTTTGCTGGCGGGCGATAACGTCGCACTGATCTCCGATGCCGGTACGCCGCTCATCTCCGACCCGGGGTATCACCTGGTACGCCAGGCGCGCGCGGCGGGGATCAATGTGGTGCCGGTCCCGGGAGCCTGTGCTCTGATTGCTGCGCTCTCTGCGGCCGGGCTGCCTTCCGACAGGTTTATCTTCGAGGGTTTTCTGCCGGCCAAGGCTGTGGGGCGCCGCGCTCGGCTGGAGTTGTTAAAGGAAGAGCCGAGAACCCTGATCTTTTATGAGGCGCCCCATCGGATTCTTGAATGCCTGCAGGATATGGAGCTGGTCTTCGGTGCCGAGCGTCCTGCATTGCTCGCGCGGGAACTGACCAAGACCTTCGAAACCCTCAAGGGATTGCCGCTGGCCGAGCTGCGTGGTTTTGTCGAGGCTGACAGTAATCAGCAGCGCGGGGAGTGCGTGGTGCTGGTGGCGGGCTGGACAGTGCCTGAAAGTGCCGAGGCTATCAGTGCGGAGGCCATGCGCATTCTCGACCTGCTGCTCAAGGAGATGCCGCTCAAGCGGGCCGCGGCGCTGGCGGCAGAAATCACCGGCGAGCGCAAGAATGTGCTGTACCAAATTGCCCTGGATAAACAGAAGGGCGAATAAACACCGGTGCAGACTGGCAAAAGGCTTTTAGCGCTTGTTCTTCGGCTTCTCTGCCGTTAACCTGCGCGGCGGAGAGTCGATTGGACAGTCGCTGCCCTCTATGAAAATTAGGGGGGGGAGGAAAGTCCGGGCTCCATAGGGCGGAGTGCCAGGTAATGCCTGGGGGGCGTGAGCCTACGGAAAGTGCCACAGAAAATAACCGCCTAAGCACTTCGGTGCCGGTAAGGGTGAAAAGGTGCGGTAAGAGCGCACCGCACGTCTGGCAACAGTTCGTGGCTAGGTAAACCCCACTCGGAGCAAGACCAAATAGGGTTCCAAGGCGTGGCCCGCGCTGGAACCGGGTAGGTTGCTAAAGATGTCCAGTGATGGCCATCGTAGAGGAATGACTGTCCTCGACAGAACCCGGCTTACAGATCGACTCTCCACCTTTTCCCTCCCTGCTGGAATCACTGGCAGAAGCGCTTTTGTAATACCGAAAAAATCTTACTCTTAACAAATCACTTTAACTTCTGAGTGCAGCGCATTGAGCTGCTTCAAGTTAATGGGTCAAAACCTCATCCAAATTCTCGTTGCCCCTTCTTTTAGTCTCCTAAATCTCCGTTCTATAAGGCTTTTCCGTCGCT
Organism: Pseudomonas sp. CF161; assembly: GCF_000416215.1. Lineage (NCBI taxonomy): Bacteria > Pseudomonadati > Pseudomonadota > Gammaproteobacteria > Pseudomonadales > Pseudomonadaceae > Pseudomonas > Pseudomonas sp. CF161. The sequence goes on along the minus strand of NZ_ATLP01000083.1, from coordinate 52,691 downwards.
CCGCGCCTTGACGGTGTGGTGGGCGCATTCCTATAGTGTGCGCAAGTGGCGGAAAGTGGCATGAAGTGGGTTTTTTGGGCGTAAAACGCTAAAATTTGGAGAAACGCTGACGTGTTTCGCGGAGCTAACGCTATCAGTCTCGATGCAAAAGGCCGTCTCGCCATGCCGAGCCGGTATCGTGACGAGCTTGAATCGCGAAGTTCCGGGCAGTTAATCGTCACGATCGACGCTGTTGATCCCTGTTTATGTGTTTACCCGCTCGATGAGTGGGAGCTGATTGAAACCAAACTGCGCGCACTGCCTTCGCTTCGCGAAGAAAACCGCCGTTTGCAACGTTTGCTGATTGGTAATGCCGTCGACCTAGAGCTCGATGGCAGCGGTCGTTTCCTGGTGCCGCCTCGTCTGCGTGAGTATGCCAAGTTGGATAAACGCGCGATGTTGGTTGGCCAGCTGAACAAGTTCCAATTGTGGGACGAGGATGCCTGGAATGCTGTTTCTGCAGCAGACCTGGCTGCTATTCAACAACCGGGCTCTATGCCTGATGAACTGCGTGATTTGATCCTGTGACTATTGATAGCGGCTTTAACCACATCACCGTACTGCTTGACGAAGCCGTCGAGGCTCTCGCCGTACGTCCTGATGGCTGCTATCTGGACGGCACGTTCGGACGTGGCGGACATAGCCGGCTGATTCTCAGCAAGCTCGGGCCGGATGGCCGGCTTCTCGGATTCGACAAGGATCCCCAAGCGATTGCCACCGGGCAAGCGCTAGCGGCCGAAGACGGCCGCTTTGTCGTTGTGCAGCGCAGCTTTGCCGAGCTGGGTTCGGAAGTTGCCGAGCGCGGTCTGGCAGGCAAGGTCAGCGGCGTGCTGCTGGATCTTGGCGTGTCCTCGCCGCAGCTGGACGACCCTGAGCGCGGCTTCAGTTTTCTCAATGATGGCCCGTTGGACATGCGCATGGACCCGACTCGTGGCGTCAGCGCTGCGCAGTTCATCGCCACGGCGCCGGTTGAAGAAATCGCCCGTGTATTCAAGGAATACGGCGAAGAACGTTTTTCCGGTCGCATGGCGCGCGCCGTGGTCGAGCGTCGTGAAATCCAGCCATTCGAGCGCACTGCCGACTTGGCCGAAGTCTTGAAAGTCGCCAACCCGGCGTGGGAAAAGGGCAAGAACCCGGCCACCCGCGCTTTCCAGGGTTTGCGTATTCACGTCAATAACGAACTGGGCGACCTGGAAGCCGGCCTCGAGGCGGCGCTGGAGTCCCTTGAGGTGGGCGGTCGCCTGGTAGTGATCAGCTTCCACTCGCTGGAAGACCGTATCGTCAAACTGTTCATGCGCCGCCTGGTAAAGGGTGAAACCGATAACCTGCCGCGGAACCTGCCGGTGCGTTTCGAGGCCTTCGTGCCCAAGATCAAGGTCCATGGCAAGGCACAGTTCGCCTCCGAGGCTGAACTCAAAGCCAACCCGCGTGCCCGCAGTGCGGTCATGCGCGTGGCGGAGAAGCTCCGTTGAGCAAGCTCTTCGCCAAACCGCTCCCGGGCGGGAGCTTTTTTATGCTCCTGCTATTTGTCGGGGTGCTGGTCTCCGCTATCGCCGTCTCTTACAGCGCACATTGGAACCGTCAGCTGCTCAATTCGCTGTACGGTGAGCTGAGTGTGCGCGACAAGGCCCAGGCTGAATGGGGCCGGCTGATTCTCGAGCAAAGTACCTGGACGGCCCATAGCCGCATTGAAGTGCTGGCCACCGAACAGTTGAAGATGCACATCCCCGGCGCTGCTGAAGTGCGGATGGTGGCGCCATGATGAAACTCGAGGGCGCGCTCTACCCATGGCGTTTCCGAGTGGTCCTGGGGCTGCTGGCGGTGATGGTGTCGGCGATCGCCTGGCGCATTGTCGACCTGCAGGTGGTCGACCGTGATTTCCTCAAGGGCCAGGGCGATGCGCGCAGCGTCCGGCACATTCCGATTCCCGCCCACCGTGGTCTGATTACCGACCGCAACGGTGAGCCTCTGGCCGTCAGTACGCCAGTCACCACCCTCTGGGCCAACGCCAAGGAAATGCAGGCGGCCAAGGACAAGTGGCCGGCATTGGCTGCAGCCCTGGGCCAGGATCCAAAAGCCCTGGCCGAACGTCTCGAAGCGCAGGCCAATAAAGAATTCATTTACCTGGTGCGTGGCTTGACGCCTGAGCAGGGCCAGGTCGTGCTGGACCTTAAAGTGCCGGGGGTCTACGGCATCGAAGAGTTCCGCCGGTTTTATCCGGCCGGTGAAGTCACCGCGCATATGGTCGGGTTTACCGACATCGACGACCGCGGTCGTGAAGGTGTCGAACTTGCCTACGACGAATGGCTGGCCGGGGTCGCCGGCAAACGACAGGTCATCAAGGATCGGCGTGGCAGGCTGATCAAGGATGTCCAGGTCACCAAAAACGCCAAGGCCGGCAAGCCCTTGGCGTTGTCGATTGATCTGCGCCTGCAATACCTGGCCAACCGCGAACTGCGCAATGCCATCGTCGAGAACGGCGCCAAGGCCGGCAGCCTGGTGATCATGGACGTCAAGACCGGCGAGATCCTGGCGATGGTCAACCAGCCGACGTACAACCCGAACAACCGTCGCAACCTGCAGCCGGCGATGATGCGCAACCGCGCCATGATCGACGTATTCGAACCCGGTTCGACCATGAAGGCGATCTCCATGAGCGCGGCCCTGGAAACCGGTCGCTGGAAGCCCAGCGATACTGTCGAGGTGTACCCCGGTACGTTGCAGTTGGGCAAATACACCATTCGCGACGTTTCCAAGACTGAAGGCCCGGTGCTCGACCTGACCGGGATTCTGATCAATTCCAGTAACGTGGGCATGAGTAAGGTCGCCTTCGATATTGGCGGCGAAACCATTTTCCGCCTGGCGCAGAAGATCGGTCTCGGCCAGGACACCGGCCTCGGTTTCCCGGGCGAGCGTGTCGGCAACCTGCCGAACTACCGCGAGTGGCGCAAGGCCGAGACCGCCACGCTGTCTTACGGCTACGGCCTGTCGGTGACCGCGATCCAACTGGTTCACGCGTTCTCGGCGCTGGCCAACAACGGTCGAATCGCACCGCTGACTCTGATCAAAACTGACAAGGCGCCGGACACCACCCAGGTGATTCCGGAAAATGTCGCCAAAACCATGCAAGGCATGCTGCAGCAAGTGATCGAGGCCCCGCGCGGCGTATTCCGTGCCCAGGTCCCGGCTTATCACGTGGCGGGCAAGAGTGGTACGGCACGTAAGACCTCGGTTGGCACCAAGGGCTATGCCGAAAACTCCTACCGCTCGCTGTTTGCCGGCTTTGGTCCGATGAGCGACCCGCGCTACGCGATCGTGGTGGTGATTGATGAACCGAGCAAGGCCGGCTACTTCGGCGGCCTGGTATCGGCGCCGGTGTTCAGCAAAGTGATGTCCGGCACCCTGCGCCTGATGAACATCACCCCGGACAACTTGCCCCCTACACAGCAAGCCGATGCAGCACCTGCCAAAGGAGGGCGCGGCTGATGTCTCTTAGCCTGAACAAGATTTTTGCCCACGCCGGTCGCGACCTGTTGATCCGTGAATTGTCGCTGGACAGCCGCAACGTACGTGCCGGGGACCTGTTCCTCGCCGTGCCGGGCGGGAAATTCGATGGGCGCGAGCACATTGCCGACGCGTTAAAGCGTGGCGCAGCTGCCGTGGCCTATGAAGTGGAAGGCGCCACCGTGTTGCCGATCACCGATGTGCCGCTGATTCCGGTCAAGGGCCTGGCGGCGCAGTTGTCGGATATCGCCGGGCGCTTTTACGGCGACCCGAGCCGCCACCTGAACCTGATTGGGGTTACCGGGACCAACGGCAAGACCAGCGTCACCCAGTTGGTGGCTCAGGCCCTCGACCTGCTGGGCCAGCATTGCGGGATTGTCGGTACCCTGGGCAGCGGCTTTTATGGTGCGCTGCAAAGCGGCATGCACACCACGCCCAACCCTATTGCCGTGCAGGCGACATTGGCCGACCTGAAAAAGGCCGGTGCCAAAGCGGTGGCCATGGAGGTTTCCTCCCACGGCCTGGACCAGGGGCGGGTTACCGCGCTGGCGTTTGACGTCGCGGTGTTGACCAACCTGTCTCGCGATCATCTGGATTATCACGGCACCATGCAGGCGTATGGCGAGGCCAAGGCCAAGCTGTTCGGCTGGTCCGACCTGCATTGCCGGGTGATCAACCTCGACGATGAGTTCGGTCGGCAACTGGCGATTGAAAAACACGACTCGCGATTGATCACCTACAGCCTTGAAGACAGCTCGGCCTACCTGTACTGCCGAGACGCGCAGTTCGACGACGACGGCGTGCGCGCAACCCTGGTCACCCCGCAAGGCGAGCACCATTTGCGCAGCACCCTGCTTGGGCGCTTCAACTTGAGCAACGTACTGGCTGCGGTCGGTGCCTTGCTCGGCCTGGATTACGCGCTGGACGAAATCCTGCGTGTCCTGCCCAAGCTTGAAGGCCCTATCGGACGTATGCAGCGCCTGGGTGGCGGTACTCAACCGCTGGTCGTGGTCGATTACGCCCATACCCCGGATGCCCTGGAAAAAGTCCTGCTGGCCCTGCGCCCGCACGCCAAGGGGCGTCTGCTGTGCCTGTTCGGCTGTGGCGGCGATCGCGATCGCGGCAAGCGTCCGCTGATGGCGCAAGTGGTCGAGCGCCTGGCCGATGGCGTGCTGGTGACTGACGACAACCCGCGTACCGAAGACCCGGCGCTGATCTTCGACGATATCCGTGCCGGCTTCAGTGCTGTGGATAAGATCGATTTCGTCGCCGGGCGTGGACAGGCCATTGCCAAATTGATCGCCAGTGCTTCGGCGGACGACGTGGTGGTCCTGGCCGGCAAGGGCCATGAGGACTATCAGGAAATCAAGGGCGAGCGCCATGACTTCTCCGATCTGGTCGAGGCTGACAAGGCGTTGACCGCATGGGAGGTGGCCCATGCTTAAGGCTCTGAAACTCAGCGAGTTGAGCGCCGTACTCAATGCGCGCCTGATTGCTGCGGATTGCAGCTTTGATGGCGTCAGTATCGACAGCCGGGCGATCAAGCCGGGGCAGCTCTTTATTGCCTTGACCGGTCCGCGCTTCGACGGCCATGACTACCTGAACGATGTTGCGAGCAAAGGTGCCGTCGGTGCTTTGGTCGAACGCGAGGTGCCTGACAGCACCTTGCCGCAGTTGCTGGTCAGCGATACGCGCCTCGCTCTGGGGCAGTTGGGGGCACTCAACCGCGCGGCCTTCGATAAACCGGTGGTGGCCATTACCGGCTCCAGCGGCAAGACCACGGTCAAGGAAATGCTGGCCAGTATCCTGCGCACCCGCGGGCCAGTGCTGGCGACCCGTGGCAACTTGAATAACGACCTCGGCGCTCCGCTGACCCTGCTGGAACTGGCCCCGGAGCACACGGCGGCGGTGATCGAGCTGGGGGCTTCGCGGATTGGCGAGATTGCCTACACCGTGGCCATGACCCGGCCGCAGGTGGCCGTGATCAACAACGCCGGGACGGCCCACGTTGGTGAATTCGGCGGCCCGGAAAAAATCGTCGAAGCCAAGGGCGAGATTCTGCAAGGGCTCGATGCTTCCGGCATCGCCGTGCTCAACCTCGACGACAAGGCCTTCCCGATCTGGAAGGCCCGCGCCGGTAATCACCAGGTGCTGAGTTTCGCCCTGAACAATAGCGCCGCAGACCTGCACGCCAGTGATATAGCCCTGGATGCCCGCGGTTGCCCGGCCTTCACCCTGCACAGTCCCAAGGGCCAGGAGCGGGTGCAATTGAATCTGTTGGGCACCCACAACGTGGCCAATGCCCTGGCAGCGGCTGCCGCCGCGCATGCCCTGGATATTTCCCTGTTTGGCATCGCCACCGGCTTGAATGCGGTGCAGCCGGTCAAGGGCCGCACCGTCGCGCAATTGGCGAAAAACGGTATGCGGGTCATTGATGACACTTACAACGCAAACCCCACCTCGATGTGCGCCGCCGTTGATATACTCGCCGGCTTTTCCGGCCGCACCGTCCTGGTGCTCGGAGACATCGGCGAGTTGGGCGAGTGGGCGGAGCAGGGGCACCGCGATGTAGGGGCATACGCTGCCGGCAAAGTGTCGGCCCTCTACGCGGTCGGGCCGCTGATGGCGCATGCCGTCTCTGCCTTCGGTGAGCACGCTCGCCACTTCGCCACTCAGGCCGATCTGATCGCGGCACTGAACGTCGAGCAAGACCCAAATACCACCATTTTGATCAAGGGATCGCGCAGCGCGGTGATGGAAAACATCGTCGCGGCTTTGTGCGGTTCAAGTACGGAGAAACATTAATGCTGCTGCTGCTGGCTGAGTATCTGCAACAGTTCCACAAAGGCTTCGCGGTCTTTCAGTACCTGACCCTGCGCGGGATTCTGGGTGTGCTGACCGCGCTGTCGTTGTCGCTGTTCCTCGGGCCATGGATGATCCGGACCCTGCAAAGCCTGCAGATCGGCCAGTCGGTGCGCAATGACGGCCCGCAGTCGCATTTGTCCAAATCCGGCACCCCGACCATGGGCGGCGCGTTGATCCTGTCGGCCATCGGTATCAGCACCCTGCTGTGGGCCGACCTGCATAACCGCTATGTATGGGTGGTGCTGATCGTGACCCTGCTGTTCGGCGCAGTGGGCTGGGTCGACGACTATCGCAAGGTGATCGAGAAGAACTCCAAGGGGCTGCCAAGCCGCTGGAAGTATTTCTGGCAATCGGTGTTCGGCCTGGGCGCGGCGATTTTCCTGTATGTCACGGCGCCAAGTGCGGTGGAAACCACGCTGATCCTGCCGATGCTCAAAGACATCAGCATCCCCCTGGGCGCCGGTTTCGTGGTCCTGACCTACTTTGTGATCGTCGGTTCGAGCAACGCGGTCAACCTGACCGATGGCCTCGATGGCCTGGCAATCATGCCGACGGTCATGGTCGGCGGCGCGCTGGGCATTTTCTGCTACCTGTCGGGTAACGTGAAATTCGCCGAATACCTGCTGATTCCCTACGTGCCGGGCGCCGGTGAGTTGATCGTGTTCTGCGGTGCGTTGATCGGTGCGGGCCTGGGCTTCCTCTGGTTCAACACCTACCCCGCACAAGTCTTCATGGGCGACGTCGGCGCACTGGCGCTGGGCGCGGCCCTGGGCACCATTGCCGTGATCGTCCGCCAGGAAATCGTCCTGTTCATCATGGGCGGCGTGTTCGTGATGGAAACCCTGTCGGTGGTGATCCAGGTGGCTTCTTTCAAACTGACCGGTCGCCGCGTATTCCGCATGGCGCCGATTCACCACCACTTTGAACTCAAGGGCTGGCCCGAGCCGCGCGTGATTGTCCGTTTCTGGATCATCACCGTGATTCTCGTGTTGATCGGCCTTGCCACCCTGAAGCTGAGGTAGAACGAGTGTCTCTGATCGCTTCTGACCACTTCCGCATCGTTGTCGGCCTCGGCAAGAGCGGCATGTCCCTAGTTCGCTTCCTGGCGAGCCGGGGCGTGGCGTTTGCCGTGGCCGATACGCGGGAAAATCCACCGGAGCTGGCCACGCTGCGCCGTGACTACCCGCAGGTGGAAGTGCGTTGTGGCGAGCTGGATGTGGAGTTCCTGTGCCGCGCCGATGAGCTCTACGTGAGCCCCGGCCTGGCCTTGGCGACCCCGGCCCTGCAAGCGGCGGCTGCCCGTGGCGTGAAGCTGTCCGGTGATATCGAGCTGTTCGCGCGTAACGCGAAGGCGCCGATCGTCGCCATCAGCGGTTCCAATGCCAAGAGCACCGTGACCACCCTGGTCGGCGAAATGGCCGCGGCAGCGGGCAAGCGCGTAGCCGTGGGCGGCAACCTCGGCACTCCGGCGCTGGACCTGCTCAGCGACGACGTTGAGCTGTACGTCATGGAACTCTCCAGCTTCCAGCTGGAAACCACCGACCAGCTCAACGCCGAAGTGGCCACCGTGCTCAACATCAGCGAAGACCACATGGACCGCTACAGCGGCCTGCCGGCCTATCACCTGGCCAAGCACCGGATCTTCCGTGGCGCGCGGCAAGTGGTGTTCAACCGCCAGGATGCGCTGACCCGCCCATTGATCGGCGAAGGTTTGCCGTGCTGGACCTTCGGCCTGGGCGTACCCGATTTCAAGGCGTTCGGCCTGCGTGAAGAGCAGGGCGAGAAGTACCTGGCCTTCGGCTTGCAGAACCTGATGCCGGTGAGCGAGCTGAAAATCCGTGGCGCGCACAACCAGTCCAATGCCCTGGCGGCCCTGGCCCTCGGGCACGCGGTTGGCCTGCCATTCGATGCCATGCTCGCCAGCCTGCGGACCTTCGCCGGTCTTGAGCACCGCTGCCAGTGGGTACGAGAGCTGGACGGCGTGGCCTACTACAACGATTCCAAAGCCACCAACGTCGGTGCCGCCCTGGCGGCCATCGAAGGCCTGGGCTCGGACATCAGCGGCAAGCTGGTGCTGATTGCCGGTGGCGATGGCAAGGGTGCCGACTTCAAGGACCTGGGCAATCCGGTCGCTGCCAACTGCCGGGCCGTGGTGTTGATGGGCCGTGACAGTGAATTGATCGCCGCAGCGATTGGCGACGCGGTGCCGTTGGTGCGCGTGCAGTCCTTGCTCGAGGCGGTCGAGCGCAGTCGCGCATTGGCCGAGCCTGGTGACGCGGTGCTGTTGTCGCCGGCGTGCGCCAGTTTCGACATGTTCAAGAACTACGAAGAGCGTGGGCAGCTGTTTGCCCAGGCTGTGGAGGGCTTGGCATGAATCTGGGAAACATCATCAAGCCTTATCCGTCGCCGATCATTACCGGGCGCGGTATCGACCTCGACTTCCCGATGCTCGCCGGCTGCCTGGCCTTGCTTGGCCTGGGCCTGGTGATGATCACCTCGGCCTCGTCTGAAGTCGCCGCGGTGCAATCGGGCAACCCGCTGTATCACATGATTCGCCACCTGATTTACCTGGTGATCGGCCTGGGCGCGTGCATCGTGACCATGATGATTCCGATCGCCACCTGGCAGCGCCTGGGTTGGCTGATGCTGCTTGGCGCCTTTGGTTTGCTGGTGATGGTGCTGTTGCCGGGCATTGGCCGTGAGGTCAACGGCTCGATGCGCTGGATCGGCTTCAGCTTCTTCAACGTGCAGCCTTCGGAAATCGCCAAGGTTTTTGTGGTGATCTACCTCGCCGGTTATCTGGTGCGGCGGCAGAAGGAAGTGCGCGAAAGCTGGATGGGCTTCTTCAAGCCGTTCATCGTCCTCCTGCCCATGGCCGGCCTGTTGCTGATGGAGCCGGACTTCGGTGCCACCGTGGTCATGATGGGCGCGGCCGCGGCCATGCTATTCCTCGGCGGGGTGGGCTTGTTCCGCTTCACCTTGATGGTGGTGCTGGCGGTGGCGGCGGTGACCATTCTGGTTCAGGCCCAGCCCTACCGGATGGCCCGTCTGATTACCTTCACCGACCCCTGGGCTGACCAGTTTGGTTCCGGTTACCAGTTGACCCAGGCGCTGATCGCCTTCGGTCGCGGCGAGTGGCTGGGTGTCGGCCTGGGCAACAGTGTGCAGAAGCAGTTTTACCTGCCTGAAGCCCACACCGACTTCGTGTTCTCGGTCCTGGCCGAAGAGCTGGGCGTGGTCGGTTCCCTGGCTACCGTCGGGCTGTTTGTATTCGTTTGCGTGCGCGCCATGTACATCGGTTTGTGGGCCGAGAAGGCCAAGCAGTTTTTCGCCGCCTATGTGGCCTATGGCCTGGCGTTCCTGTGGATTGGTCAGTTCCTGATCAATATCGGGGTGAACGTCGGCCTGCTGCCGACCAAGGGCCTGACGCTGCCGTTCCTCAGTTATGGCGGCAGTTCGTTGGTGATCTGCTGCGCCTGCCTGGGCTTGCTGCTGCGCATCGAGTGGGAGAGTCGAACCCACCTGGGCAGCGAGGAGATGGAGTTCAGCGAGAGTGACTTCGCCGAGGAGCCAAGCCATGGGCGCTAATGTGCTGATCATGGCCGGCGGCACCGGCGGCCACGTGTTCCCGGCCCTGGCCTGTGCCCGCGAGTTCGAAGCCCGTGGCTACACCGTGCATTGGCTCGGGACCCCGCGTGGCATCGAAAACGAACTGGTGCCCGGCGCTGGCTTGCCGCTGCACTTGATCAACGTCACCGGCCTGCGGGGCAAGGGCAAGTTGTCCCTGCTCAAGGCGCCGTTCGTGCTGATCAAGGCCGTGCTCCAGGCACGCAAGATCATTGCTCAACTGAAGCCGGTCTGTGTATTGGGTTTTGGTGGTTATGTGACTGGCCCTGGCGGCGTCGCGGCGAAATTGTCTGGCGTGCCGGTCATCGTTCACGAACAAAACGCCGTCGCCGGTACCGCCAATCGGCTGCTGGTGCCGTTGGCTGCCCGAGTCTGCGAAGCTTTCCCGGACACCTTTGCTGCCTCCGACAGCCGGCGCACCACCGGCAATCCGGTACGCCGCGAGCTGTTCCTCGATACCCCGCGCCAGGACCTGGCCGGACGCAAGGCGCGGTTGCTGATTCTGGGCGGAAGCCTGGGCGCGGAACCGTTGAATAAATTGCTGCCAGAAGCCCTGGCGCTGGTCGCTGCCGAGCTGCGTCCGGAGGTGTTTCATCAGGCCGGCAAAAACCACGATGAAGTGACTGCCGAGCGCTATCGCGCCGCAGGCGTCGAGGCGCAAGTGCAGCCCTTTATCAAAGACATGGCCCAAGCCTATGGCTGGGCCGACCTGGTGGTCTGTCGCGCAGGTGCGCTGACTGTCAGTGAACTGGCTGCCGCCGGTCTGCCCTCGATGCTGGTGCCTTTGCCCCACGCGATCGACGATCACCAGACCCGCAATGCCGATTATTTGGCTCGTGAAGGCGCTGCTTTCCTGATGCCGCAAAGAACGACTGGTGCTGCGGATCTAGCCGCACGCCTGACAGAGGTCTTGATGCAACCGGAACGACTGAACAACATGGCCGACGCCGCGCGTCGCCTGGCCAAACCCGATGCTACCCGCAATGTGGTCGATATCTGCCTGGAGGTGGCCCATGGTTGAGAACCAGAAAGCCATGCATCAGCCGGAAATGCGCCGCATCCGTCGTATTCACTTCGTCGGTATCGGCGGCGTGGGCATGTGCGGGATCGCCGAAGTGCTGCTGAACCTGGGCTATCAAGTGTCCGGCTCCGACCTCAAGGCGTCGCCGGTCACTGAGCGCCTGGAGTCTTTCGGTGCGCAGATCTTTATCGGCCACCGTGCCGAGAACGCCGCCAGTGCCGATGTGCTGGTGGTGTCCAGTGCCGTAAACACGTCCAACCCGGAAGTCGCCACCGCTCTGGAACGCCGGATCCCGGTGGTGCCACGGGCGGAAATGCTCGCCGAGCTGATGCGCTATCGCCACGGCATCGCCGTGGCCGGTACTCACGGCAAGACCACCACCACCAGCCTGATCGCATCGGTGTTCGCCGCTGGCGGCCTGGACCCGACGTTCGTCATCGGTGGCCGGCTGAATGCAGCAGGCACCAATGCACAACTGGGGACCAGCCGTTACCTGATCGCCGAGGCCGATGAAAGCGACGCCAGCTTCCTGCACCTGCAGCCGCTGGTGGCCGTGGTCACCAACATCGATGCCGATCACATGGCAACGTACGACGGCGACTTCAACAAGCTGAAGAAAACCTTCGTCGAGTTCCTGCACAACCTGCCGTTCTATGGTTTGGCCGTGGTCTGCCTGGATGATCCGGTGGTTCGCGAGATCCTGCCTCTGGTCAAGCGTCCGACCGTGACCTACGGCTTCAGCGAAGACGCCGACGTGCGGGCGATCAATGTTCGCCAGCAAGGCATGCAGACCTTCTTCACCGTGCTGCGTCCCGACCGTGCGCCACTGGATGTGTCGGTGAACATGCCCGGCAACCACAACGTGCTCAATTCCCTGGCGACCATCTGCATCGCCAGCGACGAAGGCGTCAGCGATGAAGCCATTGTCCAGGGCCTTTCGGGCTTCCAGGGCGTGGGCCGTCGCTTCCAGGTCTACGGTGAGCTGCCGGTCGAAGGCGGCAACGTGATGCTGGTGGACGACTACGGTCACCACCCGACTGAAGTGGCCGCCGTGATCAAGGCCGTGCGTGGTGGCTGGCCTGAGCGTCGCCTGGTGATGGTCTACCAGCCGCACCGCTACAGCCGCACCCGTGATCTGTACGACGATTTCGTGCAGGTCCTGGCGGACGCCAACGTACTGCTGCTGATGGAAGTCTATCCGGCCGGCGAAGAGCCGATCCCGGGGGCCGATAGCCGCCAGCTGTGCCACAGCATTCGCCAGCGTGGGCAATTGGACCCGATCTACATCGAGCGTGGCGTCGACCTGGCGCCGCTGGTCAAGCCGTTGCTGCGTGCCGGCGACATTCTGTTGTGCCAGGGCGCCGGTGATATCGGCGGCCTCGCGCCGAAACTATTGAGCAGCCCGCTGTTTGCCGGTGCTGTGGCTGCTGTACAGGGGAAGTCGAAATGACCGCCGCCTACGCCAAGCTGTTCTCGACCATCGAGCCGCAAGCCTTCGGCCGCGTTGCCGTGCTGTTCGGTGGCAAGAGCGCCGAGCGCGAAGTCTCGCTCAAGTCCGGCAATGCCGTGCTCCAGGCCCTGCAAAGCGCGGGTGTCGATGCGTTCGGCATCGACGTCGGTGATGACTTCCTGCAGCGCCTGCTGAACGAGAAAATCGATCGCGCCTTTATCATTCTTCACGGCCGTGGCGGTGAAGACGGCAGCATGCAGGGCCTGCTGGAGTGCCTGGGCATTCCTTACACCGGCAGCGGCATCCTCGCCTCGGCCCTGGCCATGGACAAGCTGCGCACCAAGCAGGTGTGGCACAGCCTGGGTATTCCGACTCCGCGTCACAGTGTGCTGAGCAGCGAAGCCGACTGTATTTCTGCGGTGGCGGAACTGGGCCTGCCTTTGATCGTCAAACCGGCTCATGAAGGTTCCAGTATCGGTATGGCCAAGGTGACTTCCGCGTCAGAGTTGATCGACGCATGGAAAGCGGCCAGTACCTACGATTCGCAAGTCTTGGTTGAACAATGGATTCAAGGTCCGGAGTTCACCATCGCGACGCTGCGTGACCAGGTGTTGCCTCCCATCGCCCTGGGCACGCCCCACACTTTTTACGACTACGACGCCAAGTACGTGGCTTCCGATACCCAGTACCGGATCCCGTGCGGCCTCGATAGCGCCAAGGAACAAGAGCTCATGGACCTCACGGCGAAAGCCTGCGAGGCGCTCGGTATTGCCGGTTGGGGGCGTGCCGATGTGATGCAAGACGCCGACGGGCAGTTCTGGTTCCTGGAGGTCAACACGGCTCCTGGCATGACCGATCACAGCCTGGTGCCGATGGCGGCGCGGGCAGCCGGCCTGGATTTCCAGCAATTGGTATTGGCGATCCTGGCGGCGAGCGTTGCCAGTCATGAAGAGGCGCGAGGTTAAGTCCATGCAAGGCGCATCGCTACGTCATCAGCCACCCGCACCCGGCCGCAAGCCGGTGCCGCGGGGTGCCAGCCGAATGGTGGCTAAAGAGCCGATGTCGGTGCGCCTGCCCAAAGCCAACTTCGGCTTCCTCAAGGCCCTGTTCTGGCCGGTGCTGCTGGTGGCGTTGGGTTTTGGCACTTACGAAGGCGCGCAGCGCCTGTTGCCTTATGCGGACCGGCCGATCACCAAGGTCGCGGTCCAGGGCGACCTGAGTTACATCAGCCAGCAAGCGGTGCAGCAGCGGATCGCGCCTTATGTGGCGGCGAGCTTCTTCACCATTGACCTGGCCAGCATGCGTACCGAGCTGGAGCAGATGCCATGGATCGCACATGCCGAGGTACGTCGCGTCTGGCCGGACCAGGTGGTTATCCGCCTGGAGGAGCAACTGCCCGTGGCCCGTTGGGGCGACGAGGCGTTGTTGAACAACCAGGGCCAGGCGTTTACGCCGCGTGAATTGGCCAACTACGAACACTTGCCGCAGTTGTTCGGTCCGCAGCGGGCCCAGCAGCAAGTGATGCAGCAGTATCAGGTGTTGAGCCAGATGCTGCGACCGATGGGCTTCTCGATCGCTCGTCTGGAGCTGCGTGAGCGCGGCAGCTGGTTCCTGACGACCGGGGCCGGCAGTGCGGGCCCGGGTATCGAGTTGTTGCTGGGCCGCGATCATCTGGTGGAGAAGATGCGCCGCTTTATTGCCATTTATGAAAAAACGCTGAAAGAACAGATTACGAACATTGCGCGCATCGATCTGCGCTACGCCAACGGCCTGGCCGTCGGCTGGCGGGAACCTGTAGCGCCCACGACGGCCCAACCCGCCGTCGCGAAGAATTAAGAAGAGGCAGGACCATGGCAAATGTGCAAAGCGGCAAAATGATCGTCGGTCTCGATATCGGCACCTCCAAGGTGGTGGCGCTGGTGGGTGAGGTCGGGGCCGATGGCACGCTGGAAATCGTCGGTATCGGTACCCATCCGTCCCGCGGCCTGAAGAAGGGCGTGGTGGTGAATATCGAGTCCACCGTGCAGTCCATCCAGCGCGCCGTCGAAGAAGCGCAACTGATGGCTGGATGCCGCATTCACTCGGCGTTTGTCGGCGTGGCCGGCAATCACATTCGCAGCCTGAACTCCCACGGCATCGTGGCGATTCGCGATCGTGAAGTCAGCTCGGCCGACCTCGAGCGGGTTCTTGATGCGGCCCAGGCCGTGGCGATTCCGGCTGACCAGCGGGTTTTGCACACCCTGCCGCAGGACTACGTGATCGATAACCAGGAAGGTGTACGTGAGCCCCTGGGCATGTCCGGCGTTCGCCTGGAAGCCAAGGTGCACGTGGTGACCTGCGCGGTAAATGCGGCCCAGAACATCGAAAAGTGCGTGCGTCGCTGCGGCCTGGAAATCGACGACATCATTCTCGAACAACTGGCCTCGGCCTACTCGGTGCTGACCGATGACGAGAAAGAGCTGGGCGTGTGCCTGGTGGACATCGGTGGCGGTACCACCGACATCGCGATCTTCACTGAAGGCGCGATCCGGCATACCGCAGTGATCCCGATTGCCGGCGATCAGGTGACCAACGACATCGCCATGGCGCTGCGTACCCCGACCCAGTACGCCGAAGAAATCAAGATTCGTTACGCCTGCGCCCTGGCCAAGCTGGCCGGTGCCGGTGAAACCATCAAAGTTCCAAGTGTCGGCGACCGTCCGCCGCGCGAGTTGTCGCGCCAGGCCCTGGCCGAAGTGGTCGAGCCGCGTTACGACGAGCTGTTCACCCTGATCCAGGCTGAACTGCGTCGCAGCGGCTACGAGGACCTGATCCCGGCCGGCATCGTGCTGACCGGCGGTACCTCGAAGATGGAAGGCGCGGTCGAACTGGCCGAAGAGATTTTCCACATGCCGGTTCGCTTGGGCGTGCCGCACACCGTCAAGGGCCTGTCCGACGTGGTGCGCAACCCGATCTATTCCACCGGCGTCGGCTTGCTGTTGTACGGGCTGCAGAAACAGTCCGACGGGATTTCGTTCTCCGGCATCGGCAGCCGCGACAGCTACAGCAATGAAGAACCCAAAGCCGCCTTGCTCGATCGCATCAAGAGCTGGGTACAAGGCAATTTCTAAGCAGTGGTTTCAAGCGACACGTTTCAAGCGGCACGCAACAAAGCAGTAGGCAGTAGGCGAAAAAACTAGAGAAATGAAAGGAGAGGGAAAATGTTCGAACTCGTAGACAACATCCCGCAAAGCCCGGTAATCAAGGTTATTGGTGTTGGCGGTGGCGGCGGCAACGCGGTCAATCACATGGTCAAGAGCAACATTGAAGGCGTCGAGTTCATCTGCGCCAACACTGATGCCCAGGCGCTGAAAAGCATCGGCGCGCGGACCATCCTGCAATTGGGCACCGGCGTGACCAAGGGCCTGGGTGCTGGCGCAAATCCGGAAGTCGGTCGTCAGGCCGCTCTGGAAGACCGCGAGCGCATTGCCGAGGTTCTGGCGGGCACCAACATGGTGTTCATCACCACTGGCATGGGCGGCGGTACCGGTACCGGTGCTGCGCCGATCATTGCCGAAGTGGCCAAGGAAATGGGGATCCTGACGGTCGCTGTCGTGACTCGTCCGTTCCCGTTCGAAGGTCGCAAGCGCATGCAGATCGCCGACGAAGGCATCCGCCTGCTGTCGGAAAGCGTCGACTCGCTGATCACCATCCCCAACGAGAAGCTGCTGACCATCCTCGGTAAGGACGCCAGCCTGCTGTCGGCTTTCGCCAAGGCTGACGATGTACTGGCCGGTGCCGTTCGCGGTATCTCCGACATCATCAAGCGTCCGGGCATGATCAACGTCGACTTTGCCGACGTGCGTACCGTGATGAGCGAAATGGGCATGGCGATGATGGGCACTGGCTGCGCCAGCGGTCCGAACCGTGCACGTGAAGCCACCGAAGCGGCGATCCGCAACCCGTTGCTCGAAGACGTGAACCTGCAAGGTGCACGCGGCATCCTGGTGAACATCACCGCCGGTCCTGACCTGTCCCTGGGTGAGTACTCCGACGTGGGTAGCATCATCGAAGCCTTCGCTTCCGAGCACGCCATGGTCAAGGTCGGTACTGTTATCGATCCGGACATGCGCGACGAACTGCACGTGACTGTGGTTGCCACAGGTCTGGGCGCGAAAATCGAGAAGCCGATGAAGGTGATCGACAACACCGTGCAAACCTCCATGGCTTCGCAGGCTCAACCAGCGCCTTCGCGTCAGGAACTGCCGTCGGTGAACTACCGCGACCTGGATCGTCCTACCGTGATGCGCAATCAGGCTCAGTCGAGCGCTGCGACCGCGGCGAAGCTGAATCCGCAAGATGATCTGGACTATCTGGACATCCCGGCATTCCTGCGTCGCCAGGCCGATTGATGGAATGTATCAGGGGTATTAGGGTGATTGGTGTTCAGCAAAGGTCTGGTCTGCTATTATCGCCAGCCTTTGTTGATACCAGTTCGCAATTTGCGCTGAAGCGGCCCAAGCCATGATTAAACAACGCACCCTGAAGAATATTATCCGTGCCACAGGTGTAGGCCTGCACTCCGGGGAGAAGGTATACCTGACCCTCAAGCCTGCGCCTGTAGACACCGGCATTGTGTTTTGTCGTGCCGACCTGGACCCTGTGGTGCAGATTCCTGCTCGCGCGGAAAACGTTGGTGAAACCACTATGTCGACCACGCTGGTCAACGGTGACACCAAAGTGGACACGGTGGAGCACTTGCTCTCGGCCATGGCTGGCCTGGGCATCGATAACGCCTACGTCGAGCTCTCCGCGTCCGAAGTCCCAATCATGGATGGTAGCGCTGGACCCTTCGTATTCCTGATTCAATCTGCCGGCCTGGAAGAACAGGACGCAGCCAAGAAGTTCATTCGTATCCTGCGCGAAGTGACAGTGGAAGACGGCGACAAGCGCGCCACTTTCGTTCCTTTCGACGGTTTCAAGGTGAGCTTCGAGATCGATTTCGATCACCCGGTTTTCCGTGACCGCACCCAAAGTGCAAGCGTGGATTTTTCCAGCACTTCGTTTGTAAAAGAAGTCAGCCGCGCCCGTACCTTTGGTTTCATGAGTGATATCGAGTACCTGCGCAAGCACAACCTCGCACTCGGCGGCAGCGTGGAAAACGCCATCGTGGTCGACGCGGATGGTGTACTGAACGAAGACGGCCTTCGCTATGAAGACGAATTCGTGAAGCACAAGATCCTCGACGCAATTGGTGACCTCTACCTGCTGGGCAATAGCCTGATAGGTGAGTTCAAAGGCTTCAAGTCGGGCCATGCACTGAACAACCAGCTTCTGCGCAAACTGATTGCACAGAAAGATGCGTGGGAAGTCGTGACCTTCGAAGATGCCAGCACTGCACCGATCTCTTACATGCGTCCGGTTGCGGCCGTGTAAGTAACACTCTCTTTCCTTTTGTTTTTAAAGGCCGCCCTCGGGTGGCCTTTTTTTATGGCCGTCAGTCAGGGATCGAGAATCTGGCGGCCGCAGACGTCGGGCTGCTCGCGGCCAGGTCGGCCACCACCCGGTTACGACCGTGGGATTTGGCCTGGTACAGGGCTTTGTCGGCGTTGCGCAGCAGGTTTTCCGGGCTGGTGTCCTGGCCCGCCGACCAGGTGCCGACCCCGATACTCACCGTCAGCGGCGTGATGTTCTGGCCCACCGGCGCCAACTGTTCGATGCTGGCGCGGATCTGCTCGGCCAGGGCGCAGGCGCCGGCCATGGTGGTCTCCGGCAGGATCACCGCGAACTCTTCGCCGCCATAACGTGCCGCCAGATCCGCAGGGCGGCGCACGCTGCCGCCAATCACATCGGCCACCGCACGCAGGGCAAAATCGCCCAATTGATGGCCGTGGCGGTCATTGAAGGCCTTGAAGTGGTCGACATCAATCATCAGCAGCGACAGGTTATTACCCGAGCGCTGGGCCCTTGAATACTCGCGAGCCAGGGTCTGGTCCATGGCGCGGCGGTTGGCCAGCCCGGTCAGCCCGTCAGTGGCGGCCAGTTGCTCCAGCTCCTGCTCGGCGCGCTGGCGCAGGCGCAGTTCGCGGCGCAGCAGCCAGGTCAGCCACAGCAAGCCAATGCACAAAATACCGGTGGCCAGGCTGACCACCAGGGCCGTGCGGCGCCAGGCGGCGAACACTTCGTCGGTGGACAGGGCCACAATCACGATCAGCGGCAACTGGCCAACCTGGGAGAAGGTGTACAGCCGGGCCTTGTGGTCGACACTGGAAACACTGCTGAAGCTGCCGTTGCCTTCCTTGAGAATGCGCAGGAAGTTCGGCCGATTGCTGAAGTCGCGGCCGATCAGGTCGTCGCCCAGGGGCGGTTGCTGAGCCAACAGAAAACCGTCGCTGCTGATCAGGTTCACCGAGCCATTGCGGCCGACACTCAGGGTCTTGAACAGCGCATTGAAGTAGTCCAGGCGCATGGCGGCCTCGGCCACCCCCAGAAACTCCCCCTGCTCGGACGACAAGCGGCGGCTGAAGCTGATGCGCCAATCCTGTTCGGCGCTGCGGCTGCGGAACGGGCGGCTGATCATCATCTGCGGGGCAGGGTTGTCGACATGCATTTGAAAGTATTCGCGGTCGGCGAAATTGTCTTTGCGCGGTATGACCGAGGCCGAGTCGGCCACCACGTCGCCTTTGTTGTCCAGCAGCAGGATGTCGCCCTTGTGGGGCATGGTGGTGGCGCGGTCGAACAATACCCGGTGGCGCACATCGGCCGGAATCCCGGCCAGGTCCTTGAGGCGGGTGGCTTCGATCAGGCCACGCAGGGAGATGTCGTAGAGCTCGACGTTGTGCTCCACGTCAGCATCGATCAATTGCACGATGTTCGTGGCCGAGCGCACCGCGACCAGCTCGGCGCTGCCGCGTTCGCGGATCAGCAGGTAGGTCACGATGCACAGGATGGCGATGACCGTCAGGGAACTGCCGGCCAGCAGCATCCACTCGGATTGGCTGGGGGGCGGGCGTGAAGGAATCGCACTGTGTGCACGCATGTTTCTGGGCTTCTGCTGGCGGACGGGGGAAGGAGGCCGCTAGCAGAGTGACAGAGAGCCGTCATTGCCTTGGCGTTTGCCCAGCCACACGCAAAAAAAAGGCCAGCAATGACGCTGGCCTCCGGTTTTTTAAGTGTTCAGAAGATATTGATCGGGTAGTCGACGATCACCCGGTACTCATCGGTGTCGTTATCCAGCGCGCCATACCCATTACCGCCGCGGTTGGTCGCCCATTGCAGGCGCAGCGCCAGGTCCTTGGCCGAGCCGCTTTGCACCACGTATTTGAGGTCGATATCCCGTTCCCAGTGTTTGGCGTGCTTGCCATTGGCGCTGTACCAGCTGGCATAGCCGCGGCTCTCGGGATCTGCCTTGGTCAGGTCCAGCTCACCCCGGGAATAGGACACCGCCGACGTCAGGCCCGGCAGGCCCAGGCCGACAAAGTCATAAGCGTACTTGAGCTTCCACGAGCGCTCGTTGGGGCCGTTGAAGTCCGAATACTGCTGCGAGTTGTCCAGGTAGATGCTGTCGCCCTGGCTGATGTAGTCGAACGGCGTGTTGCCGTTGACCCGCTGGTAGGCCGCCGTAACGCTGTGGTTACCCACGCCGACGGTGAAGTGCAGGCTGTAGGTGTTGTTGTCGATGGAGCCCAGCAGCGCCTGGCCGGTGTCCTGGGTGTGGTAGACGTGCAGCCCGGGATTGAGGCTGACCAGCTCATTCACCGCGTAGGTGTAGTCCAGGTCGTAGTAGTACTGGTTCCAGATGTCCTTGAGCTCGGAGGCGTAGAGGCTGCTGCTGAGGCCAGGAACGCCGCTCCAGGCGGTGCCGATCCAGTTCAGGTGCAGGGATTCATCACCCTCGCGCAGCGAACCATAGGACGTGCCGATGCGTTTGTGCCCGCTCTGGTTGTAGGGCTTGGTAAAGCTGGCCTGGCCACCTTCGATCAGCCAACCGTCGAAACTGTGATTGCTCAGGCTCACGCCACGAAAGGTCTGCGGCAGCATCCGGCTCTGGCCGCCGGCGATCACCGGGTTATTCAGGAACAGGTCACCGGCTTTGAGTTCGGTGTCGAAGGCGCGCATTTTCAAGGTCGCCCCCGCCGTCGAGAACGACCCCGGCGCTTTGCCGTTGCCATCGCTGATGGGCAGGATGCTGGAGCCGTCCGTGCCGCCCCCGCCGTCGAGTTTCAACCCGAGCATGGCATTGGCATCAATGCCGAAGCCGACGCTGCCCTGGGTATAGCCGGATTCGAAAATCCCCAGCAAACCCTGGCCCCATTCGATGTTGTCATCGTTTTGCTGATGCCGATTGCGGTTCATGTAGTAGTTGCGAGCGTTGAGCTTGAGGCTTGAGCCCTCGATAAAGCCTTCGGCAGGCGGCGCTTCGGCGGCTTGGGCATGGCTGCAGATCGTTGCAGCCAATGCAATGAATAGTGGGGTGAAAATGAAGGGTGTCTGCATCGGGATGGAGCTCCTTGGGGTGGATAACGGCGATTTTTTATTGTGGATTCGGTGCGGCTGGTTCTGCGGAATACGCCCTCCATGGGCGCTTTCTGATGGCAAAAAAAAGCCGCTGAAGGCAGCGGCTTTAAGACAACTCACTCCGGGGTTACAAGCGGAGAAATTGTCGAGGGAAACGAGTCGGTGATGCGGATCAGCTGTCTTTCTGCGAGTCGGCCTGGCTGTGCTCAGCCGTTACTTTCTGGGCTTGTTCGGCGTTTTTATGCTGGGCGGCGAGGGCCACTTGCGCTTCCTGGAAGGCCTCTGCACGTGCCGCGTTGCGCGCGGCGAATGCCTGGGACTCTTCGGCCATCGCCATCGGGGCGACGAACAGGGAAGACAAAACAAATGCGCTGGCAATACCCATGACGTTGGACATTTCTGAAGACCTTCTTGCAGAGCAAGTCAAATTCGGTGCGACAAAAATATAGGGCTGGGGCGCTCGGAAAAAGAGCGGAACAGGATAAGGACTGTTACCGAAAAAACAACAGTGGCTGCGGTTTTTCTGCAAAGGCCCCGCGTCGGCCCCTGGGGCGGGGGCTTAGACCGGCAGGTAAATGCCAAAGGTATTGATGCCCGCGTTGCTGCGCACGAACACATCGCCGCCATGCATCAGGGCGATGGCCTTGACGATGGCCAGCCCCAGGCCATGGTTGGCGCCGCTGTTGCTGCGCGAGGCGTCGACCCGATAGAAGCGCTCGAACAGGCGCGGCAGGTGTTCGTTGGCAATGCCCTGGCCGGGGTTGCTGACGGCGATCGCCACCTGGTGTTCCTGCACCTCGATCCGCACCTGGATCATCTGGCCGGGGGCGGTGTGCTGTACGGCGTTGCTCAGCAGGTTGATCAAGGCGCGACGCAGGTGGGCGATTTCGATCGAGACCAGGGCATCGCCGCTGACTTCGACCTTGACCTGGGCGTCTTCGAGGATGAAATCCAGGTAGTCGAGGGTGGTCGCCACTTCGCTGGCCAGGGAGGTGGCGGTGAGTTTGGTGGCCTTGCTGCCCTGGTCGGCGCTGGCCAGGAACAGCATGTCGTTGATGATCGAGCGCAAGCGCTCGAGCTCTTCCAGGTTCGATTGCAGGACCTCGAAATAATGCTCCGCCGAGCGCCCTCGGGTCAGGGCCACCTGGGTCTGGCCGATCAGGTTGGTCAGTGGCGAGCGCAGTTCGTGGGCCACGTCGGCATTGAAGGATTCAAGCCGCGAATAGGCTTGCTCGACCCGCTCCAGGGTCGAGTTGAAGGAATTGACGAACTGGCTCAACTCCGGCGGCAGTGGCGACAGTTGCAGGCGCCCGGTCAGCCGTGGCGGGGCCAGGCGCTGGGCCTCCTGGGACAGTTTGATCAACGGCTTGAGGCCGATCCGCGCCACCCAATAACCCAATGCCGACGCCAGCAGCACGCCGACAATGGCTAGGCTGATCAGGGCCATCAGCAGTTGGTGCTGGGTCTGGTAAAAGGTCTCGGTGTCGATGGCGATCAGAAAGCGCAGGGGCGGGCGCTGGTCCTTGGCCGGTAACTGGCTGACCAGCACTTTCAACGGGTACGGGTGCTCGGCCAGGTTCAGGTCGCGCATGCCCAGGGGGCCCAGGGCCAGTTCGCGGACCTGCGCATCCGGGTCGCCGTACTCGTAGTGGGCGTCACCGCTGACTACCCAGAATCGAATGCGCTTGTCTTCTTCGCTGAGCAGCTTGAGCTTGGCGTTGATCTTGGCCCAGTGCTCGGGGGTGCCATAGCGCGTCAGCGCCGACTCCAGCACGCTGTAGCGCGCGTCGAGTTCGGCCTCGGGCAACAGGCCCAGGCCCTTGTCCACCTGCTGGTACAGCGCGCCGCCAATCAGCACGAACACCAGCAACGCCACCAGGGTGAACATGCCGCTCAGGCGCAGGGCGATGCTGTTACTGGACACCGCGGCTCTCCAGCACGTAACCCATGCCGCGGATGGTGTGCAGCAGTTTCTCCTCAAAAGGCCCATCGAGCTTGGCCCGCAGGCGCTTGATCGCGACTTCGACCACGTTGGCGTCGCTGTCGAAATTGATGTCCCAGACCATTTCCGCAATCGCGGTTTTCGACAGGATCTCGCCCTGGCGCCG
This sequence comes from Pseudomonas sp. CF161, assembly GCF_000416215.1. NCBI lineage: Bacteria > Pseudomonadati > Pseudomonadota > Gammaproteobacteria > Pseudomonadales > Pseudomonadaceae > Pseudomonas > Pseudomonas sp. CF161. Next base: position 29,581 of record NZ_ATLP01000083.1, on the reverse strand, counting down.
GGCCAGTACGCTGAGCAGCGAGAATTCCTTGGCGGTCAGGTCGAGGCGAGTGCCGGCGCGGCTGGCCTTGCGGCTGATCAGGTCGATCCACAGGTCGGCGATGCTGACCTGCACTGGCTCATGGCCGCCGCTGCGACGGGTCAGCGCCTGCAGGCGGGCCACCAGTTCGAGGAAGGAAAACGGCTTGCCGAGGTAATCGTCGGCGCCGTCGCGCAGGCCCTTGATCCGGTCTTCGACCCGCTCGCGGGCGGTGAGCATGATCACCGGGGTCTGCTTGCGTGCGCGCAGGGCGCGCAATACGCCGAAGCCGTCGAGGCCCGGCAGCATCACGTCGAGCACGATCACCGCGTAATCGCTTTCCAGGGCCAGGTGCAGGCCTTCGACGCCATCGCGCGCCAGGTCCACGGTGTAACCCTGTTCCGTCAGGCCGCGGTGCAGGTAATCCGCGGTTTTTTCTTCATCTTCGATAATCAGAACGCGCATGACCCCGCCTCAGGTAGTGGTCGCCAGCACCGGGGCTGGTTTGGGCCGATGGAAGAGCCGCTCGAGCCACAAGTATATGACCGGAGTGGTGAACAGGGTCAGCGCCTGGCTCACCAGCAGCCCGCCGACCACGGCGATCCCCAGTGGCTGGCGCAGTTCGGCGCCGGTGCCGTAGCCGAGCATCAGCGGCAGGGCGCCGAGCAGGGCGGCCAGGGTCGTCATGATGATCGGCCGGAACCGGGTGATACAGGCCTGGTAGATCGCCTCTTCCGGGGCCAGGCCGCCACGGCGCTGGGCGTCGAGGGCGAAGTCGATCATCAGGATGCCGTTTTTCTTGACGATGCCGATCAGCAGCACCAGGCCGATCAGGGCCATGATCGAAAAGTCCTGGCCCAGCAGCCAGAGCATCATCAGCGCCCCCAGGCCGGCAGAGGGCAGGGTCGAGATGATGGTCAGCGGGTGCACGAAGCTCTCGTAGAGCACCCCGAGAATGATGTACACCGCCACCAGCGCCGCCAGGATCAACCACGGCTGGCTGGCCAGGGAGCTCTGGAAGGCTTGGGCCGCGCCCTGGAAGTTGCCGCTGATGGCCGCCGGCATGCCGATCTCGGTCTTGGCCTGGTTGAGCAGGATCACCGCATCGCCCAGGGCCACGCCAGGGGCCAGGTTGAACGACAGGTTGGCGGCCGGGAACATGCCGTCATGGGCGATCGACAGCGGGCCGATGGTCGGCGCATCGAAGCGCGCCAGGGCCGAGAGCGGCACCATCTCCCCGCTCAGGGGCGAGCGCAGGTAGAAGTAGTTCAGGCTCTCGGCCTTGCCGCGCTGGCGGGTGTCGAGTTCGAGGATCACGTTGTACTGGTTGATCTCGGTCTGGAACTCGTTGATCTGCCGTTGGCCGAAGGCATCGTACAGGGCCTCATCGACATCGCTGGCGGTCAGGCCGAAGCGGGCGGCGGCGACCCGGTCGATATTGATATGGGTAATGCTGCCGCCCAGCTGCAGGTCATTGGAAATATCGCGGAAGGCCGGGTTGCTGCGCAGTTTTTCCGTCAGGCGCTGGGTCCAGGTGCTCAGTGTCGGGCCGTCGTTGCTCTTGAGGACGTACTGGTACTGGGCGCGGCTTGGGCCGGAGCTGAGGTTAATGTCCTGGCCGGCGCGCAGGTAGAGCACGACCCCGGGGATTTTCATCAGTTGCGGGCGGATTCGGTCGATAAAGGCGCTGGCGGACACGTCGCGCTCGCTGCGTTTTTTCAGGGCGATCCAGAACCGGCCGTTGGCGATGGTCTGGTTGCTGCCCGAGACCCCCACCGAATGGGAGAAGGCCGCGACTGCCGGGTCAGCCGCGACAATCTCGGCCAGGGCCTGATGTTTTTTCACCATGTCCGGGTAGGAAATGTCCGCAGCAGCTTCGGTGGTGCCAAGGACGAAACCGGTGTCCTGCACCGGGAAGAAGCCCTTGGGAATAAAGATGTAGCCGACCACGGCCATGGCCAGGGTCAGGGCGAAAATCCCCAGCATCAGCTTCTGGTGGGCCAGGGCCCGGCGCAGGCCGCGTTCATAAAGGGCCAGCAGGCGTTCGCCGAACCCCGGTTTGGCGTGTGCCTCATGCACCGGCGCGCGCATGAACAGCGCCGCCAGGGTGGGGGCCAGGGTCAGGGACACCACCACCGAAATCATGATGGTGCTGGTGGCGGTCAGGGCGAATTCCTTGAACAGGCGCCCGACCACGCCGCCCATGAACAGCAGCGGAATAAACGCCGCCACCAGCGAGAAACTGATGGAGACCACGGTAAAGCCGATCTCGCCGGCGCCCTTGATCGCCGCCTCGCGCATGCCGTCGCCGGCCTCCAGGTGGCGGTGGATGTTCTCCACCACCACGATGGCGTCGTCCACCACAAAGCCCACGGCCACCACGATCGCCACCAGGGTCAGGTTGTTCAGGCTGAACCCCAGCAGGTACATCAGGGCAAAACTGGCGATCAGCGACACCCCGAGCACGGCCGAGACAATCAGGGTCGCCGACCATTGGCGCAGGAACAGCGCCATCACCGCGACCACCAGCAGCACCGCGATCAGCAGGGTGATCTCCACTTCGTGCAGAGAGGCGCGGATGGTCTGGGTGCGGTCGATCAGCACCTTGACCTGGACCGACGCCGGGAGCATGGCTTCAAGACCCGGCAGGGCGGCCTGAATCCGGTCCACGGTCTCGACGATATTGGCCCCCGGCTGGCGCGAAATCACCAGGTTGACCCCCGGCTGGTCGCCGGACCAGGCCTGGATATAGGCGTCCTCGGGGCCACTGACCACCCGCGCCACATCCTTGAGCTGCACCGGTGCGCCATTCTTGTAGGAAACGATGAGCTGGCTGTACTCCTCGGGGTGGAACAACTGATCGTTGGTCGACAGCGTGGAAATACTCGACTCGCCGTACAGCGCGCCCTTGGCCAGGTTGAGGCTGGTTTGCTGGATCGCCAGGCGGATATCGGCCAGGGTCAGGCCAATGGCCGCCAGCTTGTCGGCTGAAGCCTGGACCCGGATCGCCGGCCGTTGCTGGCCGGTGATGTTGATTTGCCCGACACCGTCGATCTGGCTGATCTGACGTGCCAGCAGGGTTTCCGCGTAATCGCTGAGTTCGGTGCCGGGCATCTGGGTCGAACTGATGCTGAGGATCAGCACCGGGCTGTCGGCCGGGTTGACCTTCTTCCAGGTCGGCAGGGTCGGCATGTCTTTGGGCAGTTTGCCGGCGGCGGTGTTGATCGCCGCCTGAACTTCCTGGGCCGCGGTGTCGATGCTTTTATTCAGGGTGAACTGCAAGGTCAGCAGGGATGAGCCCAGGGCGCTGCTGGAGGTCATCTGGGTCATGCCGGGGATGGCGCTGAACTGCACTTCCAGAGGCGTGGCCACCGACGAGGCCATGGTGTCGGGGCTGGCGCCGGGCAGAGTGGCCGACACCTGGATGGTCGGGAACTCGGCTTCCGGCAGCGGCGCGATGGGCAGGCGCGGAAAGGCGATCAAGCCCACCAGCACCAGGGCGAAGGTCAGCAGGACGGTGGCGACCGGATGGTCGACGCACCAGGCTGAGACCGAACCGTGACCCTTCATGGCTTGAGCTCCGCGTCAGCGGCTTGCACCACCTGGGGCGGATCGCCGAGCACCTGCACCTGGGAGCCCGGCTTGAGCCGGGATTGGCCGTCGCTGACCAGCACATCCCCGGCCTGCACGCCCTGGATGATGTTCAGGCCACTATCCTGATAGAGCATCTGCACCGGCACCACTTCCACCTTGTCGCCCTGCACCCGGTACACGAAGTGCTGGTCGAGGCCGCGCTGCACCACCGTGGGCGGTACGGTCAGGGCGTTTTTGTCGAGGGCGGTCTGGATCTGGATGGTCACCAGTTGCCCGGGCCAGAGCTTCTGCTGGTCATTGGCGAACTCGGCCTTGGCCCGCAGGGTGCCGGTGTTGGCGTTGATCTGGTTGTCGATCAGGGTCAGGTGGCCTTCGCCCAGCAGGTCGCCGCTGGTGCTGTCGGCGCCGATAAAGGCTTTGACCGCCGCCGGGTCCTGGGCCTTGATCAGGCCCTGCAGGGTCGGCAGCATTTGCTGTGGCAGCGAAAACTCCACGGCAATTGGGTCGATCTGGGTTACCGAGAACAGGCCCTGGGTATCGCTCATGCGCAGGAAGTTTCCTTCATCCACGGTGCGAATACCCACGCGGCCGGTGACCGGGGAGCGTATCTGGGTGTAGGAAAGCTGGACCTGGGCCGCGTCGATGGCGGCCTGATTGCCCTGGGCGGTGGCTTTGAGCTGGTTGACCAGGGCTTGCTGCTGGTCATAGGTCTGTTTCGAGATCCCGTCGTCCACCGTCAGCAGTTTGTAGCGCTTGAGGTTGATCTGGGCCACCTGCAACTGCGCCTGGTTTTCCGCCAGTTGCGCCCGGGCCTGGTCGAGGCTGGCGCGGATCGAGCGGTCGTCGATGGTCGCCAGCAGGTCGCCGGCCTTGACCAGTTGCCCTTCCTTGACCAGAAGCCTGGTCAGGATGCCGTCGACCTGGGGCCGGATCACCACGCTGTGCAGCGATAGCACCGAGCCGATTCCGCTGGTGTGGCGCGGCACGTCCTTCTGCACCACTTCGACGACCCGCACCGGGATCGCGGTGGGGGCCGTCAGTTTGTGGGCGGCCGGCTTGTTCAGCAGCCACAGCCCACTGGCAACCAGTACGACAACGACGCCTAGGATCACGACTGTTTTTTTGGATTTGCGCATGGGATAGAGCGCCGGGGCAATGGGATCGGGAGGAGGGACCAGTATCGGTGCTTCACTTATAGCCGGCCAACCCAGTCAGCAAGGTGACGGCTAACTGACAGCGCTGTCAGTAATGGCTGACCATTCGTGCCTTGTCAGGTTAAAGATCTGAGGCGCGCAGGTATACTGCCGCCGTCTGTGGCCTGTCCCCGGCCATTTCACCCCTTCGGAGCTTCCATGAATTCCCCTACACAACCGCCTGTGTCCGACGCAGTGAGCGACGACCAGGTTGTCGAGCCAACCACCGTCGACAGCGAAGACAAACCGGCGATTGCCGCGTTCAAGTTTCCGTTCAAGCCTTCCGAGTTTGCCCAGGCCAAAAATGCCAATCAGCCCTGGTACAAGGGCGGCGCTACCAATGGCCACACCAAGACTCCCGGTGCAGCGCCTCCCGGCACCCGTCGCTCGATGGGCAAGCGCTGATTGCGCGATGCCTGCCGAGTTGGTCATGTTTGCGCTTTTTAGCGGCAATGATGGCTAAATGATACAAACGTGAGCTGGATCAGTATTTGTGGGATCAGTGCGCTTAGAGTCAGCAGCCCTGCCGACTCTATCCCAACAATCCGAGCGCGCTCCCCATGAAGATCAACCTTCCAGTTACCGGGCGAAATGTGGACTTCGCCCCTGATGTGAACATCCTGTCGACCACCGATCTGACGAGCGCCATCACCTACGCCAACCCTGATTTCGTCGAAATCAGCGGCTACGATCGAGACGAATTGCTGGGCTCGCCCCATAACCTGATGCGTCACCCGGACATGCCGTCTGCGGCGTTTGCCCATATGTGGCAAACCCTCAAGGCCGGTCGTTCATGGATGGGCCTGGTGAAGAACCGCTGCAAGAACGGCGATCACTATTGGGTCAGCGCCTACGTGACCCCGGTGACCCGCGACGGTCAGGCGGTTGAATATCAGTCGGTGCGCACCAAACCCACGGCTCGGCAAATCGATGCCGCCGAAGCGGCCTATGCCCAACTGCGCAGCCCGCGTTCAGCGTTGTGGCGACGGCTGCCGACGCTGGGGGTCAAGCTCAAGCTCTGGGCCCTGGTCAGTGGCGCATTCATGGCCAGCTTCCTTGCCTCGACCTCGCTGCTGCCGCCTTCGGTATGGTCTCACGGCCTGGCCGTGGCGGCGGGCTGCGGCCTGAGTGCCCTGGGCATCTGCCTGCTGCTCAAACCCCTGGATCAACTGAGCGTCCGTGCCCGGCAGATTGCCGACAACCCCTTGAGCCAGGGCATCTACACCGGTCGCGCTGATGCCTTCGGCCAGATCGGGTTCGCCCTGCACATGCTGGAAGCCCAGGTCGGTGCGGTGGTCGGGCGGATCGGCGATGCGTCCCAGCGGCTGGCCGGGCATGCGGCCGAGTTGGTGGAGCATTTGCACAGCAGCCACAGCAGCACCCTGGAACAACAGGCGGAAACCGACCAGGTGGCGGCGGCGATCCATCAGATGGCCGCCAGCGTCGCCGAGGTCGCCAATCATGCCCAGCAGGCGTCCCAGGCCGCGGATCAGGCAGAAGGCGAGACCCGTGCGGGCCATCATCTGGTGGGCGAAAGCCGCAGCGCGGTGCTGCGCCTGGCCAGCGAGCTGGTGCGGGCCACCGAGGTGATTCACCAGCTGGAAAACCACAGCAGCGACATATCCGGGGTACTGGACGTGATCCGCAGCATCGCCGAGCAAACCAACCTGTTGGCCCTGAATGCGGCCATCGAAGCGGCGCGGGCCGGTGAGCAGGGGCGCGGTTTTGCGGTGGTGGCCGACGAGGTGCGCGGCCTTGCCCAGCGCACCCAGGACTCGACCAATGAAATCCAGCGCATGATCAGCACCCTGCAAAACGGTGCCCGGGATGCGGTGCAGGTGATGTTGCAGAGCAGCGAGCATGCGCAGAACAGTGTCGATCAGACCCAGCGCGCCGCCGTGGCCCTGGACGGCATCAGCCAGCGGGTCAATCAGATAACCGAGATGAGCCTGCAGATCGCGGCGGCGGTGGAAGAGCAAAGCGCGGTCAGCGAAGACATCAACCGTAATATCAGCGGCATCCGCAATGCCTGTGATGCCACGGTCAGCGCCGGCCAGCAGAGCCATATCAACTCCGGGGATGTGGCAGCGCTGGCTGGGGATCTGCAACAGCTGGCCCATGAGTTCTGGCACAAGCGCAGCTAGCCGCTGTCTGTCGGGTGGGCGGTTACGCCGCCCGCAGGGAAATAAACGCGTAGTTGAGCGGCGCCTCGGTCGCCACCTGCGCCCCGGCGGCCTGTACCTGGCCGGCGATGTCGTCGCCCGAGACATGGAACAGCCACGCCGTGCCGGCTGCTGCCAGGGGCCGGGCCTGGACCTGATCGATCGCCTGGGCCAGGGCCGTCATTTCAGGCAGGTAGGCGGTGAAACCGTCGCCCTTGAGCGCGGTGGTGCGAATTCCCAGCAGCGCGCAAATCGCTTCCTTGCTGCGGATATCGTCACGGTCGGCTTGGCGTGAGCGGCGGATCAGCTCAATCAGCTCCTGGTCCACCAGTTCGCCACCGACGATCAGCGCCGGCCCCTGCTCCCAGGATTCAGGCGGGCATTCCTTGGCTTGGGGCTGCAGCGGGATATGGGGGTTGATCTCCATCGGGTAAATACGGCACACCAGCGGCCGGCGCTGGTAGATGCGGCACAGCAGGTCTTCGTCAAGATTCCGGCACGGGCCGACGTTGTAGGCGGCGAAGGTGATGGCCACATAGGCTTCGGCATTGCCGCTGCGGACCACGCAGGAACGCCGTTGCGCATGCTCGCGTTGCGGGGCGGGAAGGCCCAGGCCGTTGCCGAGAAACCCTTCCACCAGAACAATCACCTGACCGCCGTCAGCCGCCCATTGGCGGGCTTCGGCGAGGGTCAGGGGCACGTGGTGGTCGGTGCAGCACTTGCCGCAGCCGACGCAGGAAAACGATGTATTCATTGTGCGAAAGCAGCCATGGTTGATCGGCCCGGGTGCCGCCAGGAAGGGCGCGGTGGGCACCGTAAAGCCAGTCTTGAAGCAAGTTATGCGCCATTCATTTACGCGGCAGGGCGGGGCGGATCGAGTCCCACTCGGTGACGTAGGCCGTTTTGTGCTGCTTGTCATACAGGCACAGCTCGGTGCCGGTTTGGCCCTTCATGTGCGGTTGCGGGTACTGGCCTTGCAGGAGCAAGGCGACATAGCCCACACGGTCATCAAACTGCGCGGCGGTGCCGACCGCTTTCGGTTTTTTCAGCCCACTGGCCTGGGTGCAGCGGGTGACCACGGCCTTGTCCAGGGCGGCCCAGGCCTCGCTGCTGGAGGCATGGGCCTGGGTGGCGAGGGCGGTCAGGAGGATAACGCTCAAGGTGAAGGTTTTCATGCCGGGGGCTCCCTGGGTTGGCGGTTACCCGGAGTATGCCTGAGGCGGCGTCGGTGAAAATCGCGGCCAAGTGATGGCCCCAGCCCGACGCTGGCGAGCGGCTAGGGCTGCAGGGCGGGTAGCGCGGTGGGTAGCAGTTCGCGGCGGATCAGGGTCATGCCGACGCTGGCATACAGTTCGCGGGCCGGCAGGTTGTCTTCGCGCACCTTGAGGTCGACGAAACCCTCGCGGCGCTGGCGGAACACCTCGAATGCATGCAGCAGCAAGGCCCGGCCAATGCCCTGGCCCCGGGCGCGGGGGTGCACCACCAGGTCCTTGATGTAGGCACTAGTCCAGCACTGGGCCACGCCGACCAGGCCTTCGGCGTCGTGGGCGATGAAGCACAGCGCCGGGTCATATTCGGCATCGGTTTCAAAGTGCCTGCGCCAGGTGTCGAACTCGGGCAGGTCGCCGCCGTCGGCGTAACCCTGTTGCATCAGTTGATACACCCTGGCCGCCAGGTGCGCCTGATACGGGCTGAGGCGCAGGGTGGCCGGCCAGCTCACGGCGGGCAGCGGCGTGCCCAGGTCACGCCGCAACAACAGGCAATGTGCGCTCGCCAAGGCTCAGGCGCCCTGGGCGGCGACCGTTTTCGCCGCTTCGATCAGGCAGCGGGTCAGCTCCGGCGAGGAAAACTTGGTCAATACCGCATTGGCCCCGGCCAGTCGGGCTTTTTCGCTGTTCATCGCGCTGTCCAGCGAGGTGTGCAGCAGCACGTAGAGGTGGGAGAAGTCCGGGGTTTCGCGCAGGGTGCGGGTGAAGGCGTAGCCGTCCATCTCCGACATCTCGATGTCGGAGACGATCAGGTTGATCTGCTGCGCCGTGCCTTGCAGGTCCAGCAGGCAGTCGATGGCTTCCTTGGCGCTGCGCGCGGTGTGGCATTGCAGGCCAAGGTTGCGCAAGGTGTGCACCGATTGCTGCAAGGCCACCTGGCTGTCGTCGACCACCAGGATTCGGGCGTTACCCAGCACTTCGGCGTCTTCCATGCTCAGCTCGGTCGGGGCCATTTCGATCTGCGCCGGGGCGATGCCGTGGATTACCTTCTCGATATCCAGCACCTGGACCAGGGTTCCGTCGACCTGGGTCACCCCGGTGATGTAGGACTTGATACCGCCCGAGCCATACGGGGGTGGACGGATATCGGTGGTCAGGCAGTGCACGATCTTGCTCACCGCCTGCACGTGCAGACCCTGTTTCGAGCGGCTGACGTCAGTGACGATCAGGCAGCCGCCGTCCGGGTCTTCCAGCGGCCGCTCGCCGATGGCCCGGCTCAGGTCGATCACCGACAGCGAGGCGCCGCGCAAGGTGGCGATGCCTTTGACGTGGGGGTGCGACTCCGGCAGCTTGGTCAGCGGCGGGCAGGGGATGATTTCACTGACTTTAAGCAGGTTGATTGCCATCAGCTTGCCGCTGCGCAAGGTAAACAGCAGGAGCGAAAGTGAGTCTGCGCGGGCTTTGTTGGAAGACATAAAAACCTTCTATAGAAAAGGTGGTGTCGCGGTTAGAGCCACGAACAGCTATCAGTAACGGGTTATCGACGCGTTCAGGGCTGGCTTTAACCCGATTACGGCTTTACCGACCGCCGTACCCGAAACCCGGTTATTTCAGCCCCAGGCGCTTGGCCATGCGCCCCAGGTTGGCCCTGTCCAAGCCTAGCTCACGGGCGGCGCTCGCCCAGTTGTGCCGGTGGCGCTCAAGGCACTCGGTAATCAGCTGGCGCTGGTAGTTCTCGGTCGCCAGGCGCAGGTCGCCGGTCGCGCTCGCCCCGGCCGCCGGGGTGCCGGTCGGCAGCGGCGGTGCCGATGGGGGAGAGGCGTCGGGCAGGTCGAGGTCGACGGCGTCCAGGCTCAGAATCTTCGGTCGCTCACCCCGGCTGCCCAGGGCTTTCAGGGCGCTGCGACCGATCAGATGCTCCAGTTCGCGCACGTTGCCCGGCCATTGGTAGGCCAGGAGCGCGGCCTGGGCGGCGCTGGTCAGGCGCAGGCTGCCGAGGCCCATGCGCGAGCGGTTCTGCTCCAGGAAGTAGCCGCTGAGCAGCAACACATCTCGCCCGCGATCGCGCAAGGCCGGGACCTGCAGCGGGTACACGCTCAGGCGATGGTAAAAGTCGGCGCGGTAGCGGCCGCTGCGCACTTCTTCGGCCAGGTCGCGGTTGGTGGCGGCGATCAGGCGCACGTCCACCTGGTGTTCCCGGTCCGAGCCCAGGCGCTGCAGTTGTCCGCTCTGCAGCACCCGCAGCAGCTTGGCCTGGACCGTCAGCGACAGCTCGCCGACCTCATCGAGAAACAACGTGCCGCCATTGGCCAGCTCAAACTTGCCGCGCCGATCCTGGGTGGCGCCGGTGAAGGCGCCGCGCACGTGGCCGAACAGTTCGCTTTCCACCAGGGTCTCGGGCAGGGCGGCGCAATTGAGACTGATGATCGGCTTATCGGCCCGGGGCGAGGCGGCGTGGATCGCCTGGGCCACCAGTTCCTTGCCGACGCCGGTTTCACCGGTAATCAGCACCGTCAGGTCGCTGCCGCCCACCAGGTTGATTTCTTCCAGCAGGCGCTTGTGGGCCTTGCTCTGGCCGATCATCTCGCGGTTCTGGCCGCTGGCCTGGCGATAGACTTCCGCGCGCTGATGTTCATCCTCCAGGCGCAGCGCCAGGCGTTCGATGCGTTCGGCGGCATTCACCGTGGCCGCGGCGAGGCTGGCGAAGGCTTGCAGGGCGTCCAGTTCGACCGGCTGGAAGCGTTGCGGGTCGAGGGCGTCCAGGGTCAGCAGGCCCCACGGGTGCTCGTCGATAAACAGCGGGCAGCCCATGCAGTCGTGCACTTCCAGGTGTTCGTCGAGGCCTTCGACCAGGCCGTCGTAAGGGTCCGGCAGCTCGCTGTCGCTGGCGAACCGGGTCGGCCCCGGGCTGCTGAGCAGGGCGGCGAAGCGCGGGTGTTCGCTGACTTTGAAGCGCCGGCCCAGGGTGTCGGTGCTCAGGCCATCCACCGCCAGGGGCACCAGCCAATCGCCGTCCAGGCGCAACAGCGCGGCCGCGTCGCAGGGCAGCAGGGCGCGCATGGCTTCGAGCAGGCGCCGGTAGCGCTCGCCCTCGGGCAGTTCGCGAGACAGGTCGGCCACTAGGGGCAGCAGGGCAGTGAGCAGGGATTTTGCAGTCATAGTGACTCCATGTGGTCTTAATGACTATAAAACGTTGTGTGTCGATATGACTATAAATATCTTAATCTATTGATTTTTAGGACTTTTATTATTGGCACGAAAACTGATCTGCATAGGGTAACCAGCTAGTCATTAAAAAAGCTCAGGAGTTGCCCTTATGCTCAGCGTGCAAGATCGTACCCTTATCAAAGCCACCGTGCCCCTGCTTGAAAGCGGTGGCGAAGCCTTGATCACTCACTTTTACCGGATGATGCTCGCCGAATACCCGCAAGTTCGCGCCTTGTTCAACCAGGCGCACCAGGCTAGCGGCGACCAGCCCCGGGCCCTGGCCAACGGCGTACTGATGTACGCCCGCCACATCGATCAACTGGATCAGTTGGGCGACCTGGTGGCCAAAATCATCAACAAGCATGTGGCCCTGCAGATTCTGCCGGAGCACTACCCGATTGTCGGCAGCTGCCTGTTGCGCGCCATTCACGAAGTGCTCGGCAGTGAAATAGCCACGCCAGAGGTGCTCGCGGCCTGGGGCGCGGCCTACAACCAGTTGGCGGACATCCTGATCGGGGCCGAGGCGACGATCTACGACCAGAAAGCCGCCGCCCCCGGTGGCTGGCGCGGGGCGCGGGAATTCATCCTGGCCAGGCGCGTGGAGGAGAGCGCGGAAATCACCTCGTTCTACTTCGAACCGGCGGATGGCGGGGCGATTCTGGCCGCCGAACCGGGGCAATACATTGGCTTGCAGCTGTTCCTGGACGGCGAAGAGATTCGCCGCAACTACTCGCTGTCGGCCCTGTCCGACGCTGGGCACTATCGGATCAGCGTCAAACGCGAAGCCGGCGGCCGGGCCTCGAACTACCTGCATGACCAGTTCCAGGTCGGCGCCCGCATCCAGCTGTTCCCGCCATCGGGTGAATTCACCCTGGCCGCCAGCGCCAAACCCCTGGTGCTGATCAGCGGCGGCGTGGGGATCACCCCGACCCTGCCGATGCTGGAAGCGGCGCTGGCCACCGAACGCCCGGTGCACTTTATCCACTGCGCGCGCAATGGCGGGGTGCATGCCTTTCGCGAGTGGGTCGATGAGCTGGCAGCGCGTCATCCGCAGCTCAAGCGCTTTTATTGCTATGCCGAAGACGACGGGGTCAGCCCGGCGGCGGACAAACTGGGGCTGTTGAGCCAGGAGCAATTGGGCCAGTGGTTGCCGCAGCAGCGCGACCTGGATGCCTATTTCCTCGGGCCCAAGGGCTTCATGGCCGCGATCAAGCGTCACCTCAAGGCCCTGGGCGTGCCTGAGCAACAAAGCCGCTACGAGTTCTTCGGTCCGGCCGCCGCGCTGGAATGACATCCCCGGGGAAGGGCAGTGGCAGCCCCATTGCAGCCGCTGTCCGTTGCCCCAGGGCGTTGAATTTTGTTCAGGGGTTAATTCGTACTTAACCTATTGAGCGTCAATTAGCCGAGGCTGATCATGGGTCTCGCGCGTCATCACTTTCAGCGCAGCCTTGCTGTTGTTCGCCCCCGGCCACTGGCTGGGGCGATCTGACGGCTAAGCTGCTGGCCTGAAACCTGATTTTTTGCACCTGTGGACAGGTTGCGACCACCCCGGCGAGCGAGTGATCGTTCCCGGGGCGCAGGCCTTGGGGCGAACGCCTCAATGCATTCAAAGGTCATGATCAGCGTGTAGACTTCCGGGCCACCGGTGCCTGTCAGCTCCACAGCGGCCGGATCGCGGCCAATGGACAATCACATACGACTACTCGGTTCGACCCGGCTGCTACACCGGCTGGCGCCGCGCCGAGCCACACACAGGAAAGGAATTGGGGATGAGTGACGACATATTGCGCCTGGGGCGTGAACGACGCTTTCTGGTGTTGCTGGGGGTTATTTGCCTGGCGCTGATCGGCGGCGCGCTGTACATGCAGGTGGTACTGGGCGAGGCGCCTTGCCCGCTGTGTATCCTGCAGCGTTATGCGTTGCTGCTGATCGCCTTGTTCGCCTTTATTGGCGCGGCCATGCGCACCCGGCGCAGCATCACCCTGTTTGAAGTGCTGGTGGTGATCTGCGCCCTGGCCGGTGTCGCGGTCGCCGGGCACCACGTCTACACCCAGTTCTACCCTGCGGTCAGCTGCGGCATCGACGTGCTGCAGCCGATCGTCGACAGCCTGCCGCTGGCGGCGATCTTCCCCCTGGGTTTTCAGGTCGACGGTTTCTGTTCCACCCCGTACCCGCCGATACTGGGCCTGTCCCTGGCGCAGTGGGCGCTGGTGGCGTTTGTACTGACGGTGGTGCTGGTGCCGCTGGGTGTCACACGCAATCGCAAAGCACATGGCTGACACGGTAAAAGAGCCCTGGTCCCTGCTGGGGGGGCCGGGGCTTTTTCATGGGTTCGGGCAAAGGATGAAGGGGCTGTGACTTGAGGCAATCCGCGGTGCGGAAAAAGTGCGACATGTTGTCACAGTCTTGTGCGGCAAGGAGCGTTTCAGCCTTGGGCTGGGAAGCATGATCTGGGGTCCCGAGAGCGGGAAATATCTGTCAATTCGTACTGGCAGGACCCGTGACGACAACCATAGCCTGCTATCGATGTACCGCGTCCGGCCCTCATTCCATAAGGGATAGCGCCGGGTAGTGGGGGGCAGCGCGGTTGGACCCAGGAATTGCGGAGAGTCTGTTTTGAGGCTTTTTGTTGAGAATGAAAATCGATATGATTGCGGGCTTTCGTAATAATCGGCCTCGATTGTTGCACCGGTCGATATTAATTATTTCGAGATGAGACATGGTTTATGCCTCCTGACATATCTACAATCGCCCGCACTGAATTTCCGGCGCTGCTCATCCCTGAGCACACGAGTGCGGTCGAGGGGCGGTTTGATTGCTCCATGCGACGCCAGGTGCCGGCACCTTCCAAACTTCCGCACCAAATGGAATTGGTCTGTAACAAGGCCTTTGACCACGAAATCGAATAAGAACTCACTGCTGGCCCAGGATTTGTCGTTCAGCGTTTAACGCGATGGGCAGGCCCTTATTCAATTGAAGAAAAAATGCCAACCCTTGGCAGGGTGAAGTGTTGGCGATCAAAACCCAACTGCATTGCGCAAGCTGCTTTAGAGGTCGTGAGATGAGTAAAAAAAGGTACCCCAGATTCCTAGGCTTATTGCCGCTACTCGGCATGTTGATGCTGGGAGGCTGCAAATGGACCTTGCTCGATCCCAAGGGTCAGGTTGGTCTGGATGAACGAAACCTGATCATCACTGCAACCATTCTGATGCTGCTGGTGGTTGTGCCGGTCATCATCATGACCTTCGCCTTCGCCTGGAAATACCGCGCCTCCAACAAGGACGCCGTCTACGCGCCGAAGTGGTCGCACTCCACCAAGATCGAAATCGCGGTCTGGCTGGTTCCGGTGCTCATCATCATTGCCCTGGGTTATGTGACCTACAAGTCGACCCACGCCCTGGACCCTTATCGTCCGCTGGAATCGGACGTCAAGCCGATCACCATCGAAGTAGTCGCGATGGATTGGAAGTGGCTGTTCATCTATCCCGAGCAAGGGATCGCCACCGTCAACAAGATCGTGTTCCCGGCGCACACCCCGGTCAATTTCCGCGTGACCTCCGACACCGTGATGAACTCGTTCTTCATCCCGGGCCTGGGCGGCCAGATCTACGCGATGGCCGGCATGCAGACCAAGTTGCACCTGATTGCCAACCAGAACGCTGAAATGGACGGTATCTCCGCCAACTACAGCGGTGCTGGTTTCACCGGCATGAAATTCAAAGCGATCGCGACTTCCCAGGAAGAATTCGACGCCTGGGTAAGTGAAGTCAAAAAGGCACCTAAACAGCTTGAACAAGCTGAATACGAAGCCCTTTCCAAGCCGAGCCAGAACAACCCTGTTGAACTCTACTCCTCGTACACCCCGAACCTGTTCCAGCTCATCATCGACAAGTATGAGGGCATGAAACCAGGCGCGCCGGTCAAGCACGAGAAGAAAGAGAAGGAAGTGGCCAGTACGCAAGGGATGGACGCGAGTTCGCATTCAGCTGCCGGGGCAGAGGAGTAAACGATGTTTGGTAAATTAAGTCTGGACGCGATACCGTTCCACGAGCCGATTGTCATGGTGACCATTGCCATGATCGCGCTCGGTGGTCTGGCGCTTTTCGCGGCAATCACCTACTTCAAGAAGTGGACCTACCTGTGGACCGAGTGGCTGACGTCCGTCGACCACAAGAAAATCGGCGTGATGTACATCATCGTCGCCATGGTCATGCTGCTGCGCGGTTTTGCCGACGCCATCATGATGCGTACCCAGCTGGCCATGGCCACCGAGGGTTCGCCTGGCTACCTGCCACCTGAACACTATGACCAGATCTTCACCGCCCACGGTGTGATCATGATCATCTTCATGGCGATGCCATTCTTCACCGGCCTGATGAACCTTGTCGTGCCGCTGCAGATCGGCGCCCGTGACGTTGCCTACCCGTTCCTCAACTCCCTGAGCTTCTGGCTGCTGGTTTCCGGTGTGGTGTTGATCAACCTGTCCCTGGGCGTCGGCGAATTCGCCAAGACCGGCTGGGTTGCCTATCCGCCGCTGTCGGGCCTGCAATACAGTCCGGGCGTGGGTGTGGACTACTACATCTGGGCGCTACAGCTATCCGGATTGGGTACGACGCTAACCGGGGTCAACTTCCTGGCCACCGTGCTGAAAATGCGTACCCCTGGCATGAAGATGATGGACATGCCGATCTTCACCTGGACCTGCACCTGGGCCAACGTGTTGATCGTGGCTTCGTTCCCGATTCTGACCGCTACCCTGGCACTGCTGACTCTTGACCGTTACATGGATTTCCACATTTTCACCAATGAACTTGGTGGCAATCCAATGATGTACGTCAACCTGTTCTGGGCCTGGGGCCACCCTGAGGTTTACATCCTGATCCTGCCGGCATTCGGTGTGTTCTCGGAAGTGATCTCGACGTTCTCCGGCAAGCGCCTGTTCGGCCACCACTCGATGATCTACGCCAGCGGCGCGATCTCGATCCTGGGCTTCATGGTCTGGCTGCACCACTTCTTCACCATGGGTTCGGGGGCCAGCGTCAACGCCTTCTTCGGCCTGGCGACCATGCTGATTTCGATCCCGACGGGGGTGAAGCTATTCAACTGGCTGTTCACCATCTACCACGGCCGTCTGCGCATCACCAGCCAGGTTCTGTGGACCCTGGGCTTCATGGTGACCTTCGCCATCGGCGGCATGACTGGCGTACTGCTGGCCATCCCGGGTGCTGACTTCGTACTGCACAACAGCCTGTTCGTGATCGCTCACTTCCACAACGTGATCATCGGTGGTGCTGTATTCGGTTACATCGCCGGTTTCAGCTTCTACTTCCCGAAAGCGTTCGGCTTCAAGCTGCACGAAGGTTGGGGCAAGGCAGCATTCTGGTTCTGGATCTCGGGCTTCTTCGTCGCCTTCATGCCGCTCTATGCACTGGGCTTCATGGGCATGACCCGTCGTCTGAACGCCACCACCAACCCTGAGTGGGTGCCGTACCTGTACGTCGCCATGGTCGGTGCGGTGATGATCGCAATCGGTATCGCCTGCCAGCTGATCCAGCTCTACGTCAGCATCCGTGATCGCAAAGAGAACATGTGCGTCTCCGGCGACCCATGGAATGCTCACACCCTGGAATGGTCGACCTCGTCGCCACCTCCGTTCTACAACTTCGCAGTACTGCCCAAGGCTGACGGTATCGACCCGTTCACCGAGGCCAAGGAAAACGGTACCGCCTACGAGCAGGCAAGCCGCTACCAGCCGATCCACATGCCTAACAACACCGCTACCGGTGTGGTCATGGGGGCGCTGTTGACGGTGTTCGGTTTCGCGATGATCTGGCACATCTGGTGGCTGGCGATCGCAAGCCTGGCCGGCACCGTGATCTATTTCGCGATCCACGCTGCCCGTGATGATCAAGGCTACATGGTGCCGGTCGATGTGATCGAACGCATCGAAGCCGAGCAGCACGCTCGCCTGGTAGCCGAGAAGAAGATCCCGGCCAACCGTGTTGAAACCTCGTTGGAACAGGCTTAAACCATGTCGAACTTAGTGACCAATGCTGGACACGCCCATGTCGATGAACATGGGCACGATGACCATCACCACGACTCGGGCGAGATGACCGTATTCGGTTTCTGGCTCTACCTGATGACCGACTGCATTCTGTTTGCGTCGATCTTCGCGGTGTACGCGGTACTGGTAAACAACGTAGCGGGTGGCCCGTCGGGCCACGACATCTTCGAACTGCCATACGTACTGGGCGAAACCGCTCTGCTGCTGTTCAGTTCGATCACCTACGGCTTCGCCATGCTGGCGTTCTTCCGGGGCAACAAGAAGCAGGTCCTGGGCTGGTTGGCCATGACCTTCCTGTTCGGCCTGGGCTTCATCGGCATGGAGATCAACGAGTTCCACCTGCTGATCTCCGAAGGCTACGGCCCTAGCCGTTCCGGCTTCCTGTCCGGGTTCTTCACCCTGGTCGGCACCCACGGTCTGCACGTGACCAGCGGCCTGATCTGGATGGCGATCATGATGTACCAGGTCCACAAGCATGGCCTGACGGCGACCAACAAGACCCGTCTGAGCTGCCTGAGCCTGTTCTGGCACTTCCTGGACGTGGTCTGGATCTGTGTGTTCACCGTTGTTTACCTGATGGGGACTCTGTAATGGCTAATGCAAATGCCCATGACAACCACGATGCCAGCCATGGCAGCGTCAAGTCGTACGCCATCGGCTTCATCCTGTCGGTGATCCTGACCGTCATTCCATTTGGTCTGGTGATGTACCCATCGCTGCCAAAAGCCATGACCCTGTGGATCATCCTGGCGTTCGCCGTGATCCAGGTGCTGGTGCACCTGGTGTACTTCCTGCACCTGGACCGCTCGCAAGCCCAGCGCAACAACGTTGTCGCGTTTATCTTCGCCGCACTGGTGATCGTGCTGCTGGTGGGTCTGTCCTTGTGGATCATGTTCAGCATCCACACCGTCATGATGGCGAAGTGAGGTAGACCCGATGTCGCTCAAGCACTTTATCCAAATCACCAAACCGGGGATCATTTTCGGTAACGTGCTTTCTGTGGCAGGCGGGTTCTTCCTGGCCTCGAAAGGGCATGTCGATCTGGCCATCTTCCTGGCGGCCATGATCGGCACTTCTCTGGTGGTAGCGTCCGGTTGCGTGTTCAACAACTGCATCGACCGTGACATCGACCTGAAGATGGAACGCACCAAGAACCGGGCGCTGGTCCAGGGCTTGATCTCCCTGAAGCTGGCCCTGGTCTATGCGACTGTCCTGGGTGTGGCGGGCGTGGTGTTGTTGTACAAGGTGGCCAATCCGCTGGCAGCGTTGTTTGCCGTCATTGGGTTTGTCATTTATGTCGGCCTGTACAGCCTGTACCTCAAGCGTCGCTCGGTTCACGGCACGCTGGTCGGCAGTCTGTCGGGAGCCATGCCGCCGGTGATCGGTTACGTCGCCGTCAGCAACAGCTTCGACATGGCCGCCCTGACCCTGCTGGTGATGTTCAGCCTGTGGCAGATGCCGCACTCGTACGCCATCGCGATCTTCCGCTTCAACGATTACCTGGCAGCATCGATTCCAGTGTTGCCGGTGAAGCGCGGGATCCTGGTGGCCAAGCGGCACATCCTGCTCTACATCCTGGCGTTCCTGGTGGCGACCCTGATGCTGACCTTCAGTGGTTATGCCGGCATGAGCTACCTGGCGGTGGCCGCGGCCATGGGCATGTACTGGTTGTACATGGCCTGGACCGGCTACAAGGCAGTGGATGACACGGTCTGGGCACGCAAGCTGTTCGTGTTCTCGATCTTCACCATTACCGCCCTGAGCGTGATGATGTCCCTGGACTTCAAAGCGCCCGCCGCGTTGCTGCTGACGTACGCGCCCTAAGCTGCAGACGTTGTAAAAAAAGCCCCGCCTTCGAAAGAAGCGCGGGGCTTTTTTCATGCTGCAGAGGCCCCGTTACATATCCGTTAAAGGTTTTCGGACCTGTCCCATCCCCTGGCTGGGTAAAATTGTCCGTTTGTTGATGAAGGCAGAGTGGATGTAATGGAAAACCGTATCGAAATGCTCGACTCGAACGCGCGTTATGGCGCTGTCAGTCGCGGACTGCACTGGGCCATGGCACTGGCTTTTGCCTGGATCTACTGCACCACCGGTGCCCACTACCTGCTGGCCGATTCGGCCCTGGACACCTTTCTCTGGCCGACCCACAAACAAGTGGGCCTGCTGCTGATGGGCCTGCTGTTGGTGCGGCTGCTCTGGAGCCTGTTGAATCGCCATCGTCGCCCGCCCAGCGTCAACCTCGCCGCGACGGTGGGGCATGGCCTGCTGTATGTGGCCATGTTCGCCATTCCGTTTCTTGGGCTGTTGCGCCAGTACGGCTCGGGGCGCGCTTTTTCCGCGTTTGGCTTGCCGGTGATGAGTGGTTTCGAGGGGCCGAAAATCCAGTGGATGACCGAGCTGGGCAACAACTTCCACAGCCTGCTGGGCTGGACCCTGTTGCTGCTGATCGTTGGTCATGTTGCGGCGCTGATCCTGCACTGCGTCAAAGGTGACAGGGCTATCCTGCGGCGCATGGCCGGCGGCACCGCCAGGGGCTGATCCGCAATCCCTCCATAAAATGCGCCGCCTTCGAGACAAGCACGGGGCTTTTTATAGAGGGCGCCGTTTAAACTACCGACGTGAATCCACTTATGCAGGAAGCAGAATGATGAAGAAAAAAGCCGTGGTTGTATTCAGTGGCGGGCAGGACTCAACCACCTGTTTGATCCACGCATTGCCGCTCTACGATGAAGTGCACTGCATTACCTTTGATTATGGCCAGCGTCACCGCGCAGAAATCGACGCCGCGCAGCAACTTTCAAAACAGCTGGGGGCCACCGTCCACAAAGTGCTGGACGCTTCGCTGCTCAACGAATTGGCGATCAGCAGCCTTACCCGGGACAATATTCCGGTGCCGACCGTGAACAGTTCGGGCGAAAGCCTGCCCAGCACCTTCGTGCCGGGAAGAAACATCCTGTTTTTAACCCTGGCTTCGATTTATGCCTATCAGGTCCAGGCCGAATGCGTGATTACCGGGGTCTGCGAGACCGACTTTTCCGGCTACCCGGATTGCCGGGATGAGTTTGTAAAGGCGCTGAACAAGGCCCTTGAGTTGGGCATGGACTACCAACTGCGCCTTGAGACACCGCTGATGTGGCTGAACAAGGCGCAGACCTGGGCACTGGCCGACTACCACCATCAACTGGAGCTGATTCGCCAGCAAACGCTGACCTGCTACAACGGCGTGCTCGGCAGTGGCTGTGGCGATTGCGATGCCTGCAACCTTCGTGCAAAGGGTTTGAATGAGTACCTGGGCAACAAGGCCGCGGTCATGGAAGCCCTGAAAGGCAAACTCAATCTGCAGTGAAGGGTTGATCGAGGGCGAGCCAATGGACTCAGGCAGTGCGCCCGCCAGCTGAGTGTTGAATCCGGCGGCTGGAGATGATCGGGCGCCGTGGGGCAGGGCTTGGCGCCCACCGACGTGGCGCCTGTTGTGCCGCGCCTCCGGAACTTCCGGCGCCGATTGCAGACAAAGTTTTTCCTGCTCTGCGCGCGGCGTCTTCATCTCCATCCGTTTCGCCCGCGCCAGGCCGGTTCCTGACGCATTTCTGAGCAGTGGCTCACAGCGTCGCGGCCGGGATTTTTTCCTCGGTGACGTTGCTGTTAACGTGGCCTCCCTTATTTCACGGAAGAAGAACGAGGCCGCCCATGGCTCACCCCCCTCAGTCCCATTGGCTGCACATTCTGCGCAGCCTGCTTATCAGCCTGATCGGTATCGTGTTGCTGGTGATCGCCAGCTACATCCTCAGCAATCGCCTGGAATTTCTCGACCACGCCTTGACCGCCGACGGCGTGGTCAGCGGTTTGAACGCCGGCGGCTCGCACCCCGAGATCGCGTTCAGCACGGCCCAGGGTGAAGGTATTTCCTACCCGCAGGGCGGCTTTATCTTCGGCTACCAGGCCGGCCAGCCGGTCAAGGTGCATTACCTGGCCGAGCGCCCGGCCAACAGCGCCGTGGTTGATGACCCGATGGCGCTGTGGGCCACGCCTGGCGTGCTGGGCGGCCTGGGGCTGATTTTCCTTGGTGCCGGCCTGGTGGGCATTTTCAAGCGCAAGGGCCAAGACCCTGCGCGTTCTCTGACAGGACGTTGAACCCATGAGCATCTCCATCCCGATACCGGTCAATGAAAGCCAGTGGCAGTACTCGACCGCAAGCGGAGGCGGCCTGACGGTGGCCCTGGTCGCCGGCAGTGGCGGCTCGATCATCTTGCGTTCGCCCCAGGGCCAGGACGTCAGCTTCCGCTACGGCGGCGTGGGCGTGGGGGTGGGCGTCGGTGCACGGCTGCCGCGTATCGGCAAGATCAACATCAAGATCAAGGGCACGGGTGTGGCCGCGGCCGGCGCGGCAGAGGCGTTCCCCAGCACCGGCAAGGTCTTTGTCAGCGATGCGCTGAAGGCCCGCGACCTGACCAGCGATGACATCACCGGCCCCTGCGTCTACACCGAAGTGGCGGCCGGCCTGGTGGTCGGCGGTTCGGCCACCGCGCTGTTGTTCGGCCTCGACCCCAAGTTGCTGGCCCTGTACCTGGCCCTCAACAGCAACCCGGCGACGTCACTGATCGCCGCGCAACTGGTCAACCGCCAGCTGCTGCAGTCGGCCAAGGGCGCGGTGGTCATGGTCGGGATGAATGCCGGTGTGCAAGCAGGCGCGGGGGCGGGGATTTTTCTCGGCTATCTGTTCTGACCCGGCGCTGCCCATCGATCGCCCACAAAAAAGCCCCGTGAAGGGGCTTTTTTATGGCCGCGTGCGCAGTTACTGCTGCTGTGCGCTGTAGCCTTCAAAGGCGGTCTGCTGCTGGATCGCGGTCACGATGCCTTTACGGGTGGCCGGCTGTTCGTTGCCGTCCTTGTCGAGGAAGGTCTCGCTTTCCAGCTCGGCTTCATCGCCTTCACCGACAAAGCTGAAACCCAGGAACTCAAAGGCTTCACGGTCGACGTTGGCCTTGGAGCGCGGGCGCATCGGCAGGGTGACGCTGATGCCGTCCTTGCTGATGGCGAACACTTCCATTTCTTTCTTGGCCCGTGCCGCCTTGCCCTTGCCGCCGCTCGGGTTGCTGATGGCCTGGTGGGTCTGGTTCAGCACCTTGAGGGCCAGGCTGTAGACCAGCTCCTGGAAGCTCGGGTCGTCCTTGTAGCTGGACAGGATGCGGCTGATCGGGAAGCGTGCGCTGAGGTCTTCCAGGGCGCTGGCGTCGGCCGCCTCGGCGTCCTTGAGCTGCTTGAGCTCGCCCATCAGCTCGTAGGCCTTGTCGTCGTCAAAACGGTCGTGGGCCTGGCGAATCGCGGTGCGCAGCTCACGAATCTGATCGCTCTCTTTCGAGCTGTGAAAGGCGTCGAGGACCATCTCGCTGATGGTCTTGGCCTGGGCCACATGCTGGGAAAGATTGATCGCGTTTTCGTATTCAACCTTGCTGGACAAGGCGATCACGGATTCTTCGGTGTTGGAGTCAGGCATTGAAAATCCACTACTTCGTTTAACCAGGTTTGAGGCGTGAAAAGCCCGCGGGCATTTTCAGGTCGCCTAATCTATTGGACCCGGGCGGTGTTGTCACGGCTGAACAGGCCCCTTGGGGCAAAGGATGATGGATCCGATCGCGAATTTAATGGGCCATCATCAAACCCCGCCGCTTCCCAAACCCGTAGACGCGGCCAGGAGCTCGTCGATGACCGCCATAAACGCCTCGACCAGCTGGCTGCGGCCTTGCTTGCGGGTCAGCATCAGCAGTTGGGCGGTGGCGTCGGGGTCGGTCAGCGGGCGGTAGACCACGCCTTTCTTGGCCAGGGTCCGGGTGCATTCGGGCACCAGGGCCACGCCCTGGCCGGCCGCCACCAGGGCGATGATCGAGGTGATCTGGCGCCCGGCCGGGCCTGGCGTCAGCGCTAAGCCATTGCGTTGGTACAGCTGCTCGATGGCCTCGTTGAGCCCGGAGCCGTAGTCGGCGGGAAACAGAATCAACGGCTGCGCGCTGAGTTGCGCCAGGCTCACCTGCTCCAGGCTGGCCAACGGGTCATCGCTGCTGAGTGCAGCCACCAGCGGCTCGTCGCCCAGGGACAGGGCCTGCACCTGGGACTGTCCATGGGGCGGGGTCAGCCGGCTCAGGCCGATATCGATGCGGCCGTCGACAATCTGCGACCACTGGCTGCCCGAGGCGCCCTCCACCAGGGTCAGTTGCACCGCGGGATAACGCTGGGCGAAGGCCTGGATCGCCTGGCTGAAAATATCCGACAGGGCCACCGAACTGGCATAGCCCAGGGACAGTTGCCCGGCCGAGCCCAGGCTCAGCTTGCGTGCGATGACTTCGGCCAGGTCGACCTGCTCCAGCACCGCACGGGCATAGGGCAGGAAGTAGCGGCCCTGGGCGGTGAGGGTCACGGTGCGGCTGGTGCGGTCGAACAGGCGAAAGCCCAGCTCGGTCTCCAGGGCGGAAATCTGCCGGGTCAGGGGCGGTTGGGCAAGGTGCAGGCGCAGGGCTGCGCGGCCGAAGTGCAGCTCTTCGGCGACCGTCAAAAAGTAACGCAACCTGCGTAGGTCGAGCATCCTGATCCTTAGGTATTGATCGGTCCGAAATCGGTATTGGTTTGCAACCTGTCGCGCATTCTATAAAGGCCCTTCGTCATAAAACGAGCGGTTTCATGAATTCGCGCCTGCATTGTGCACGCATCGCCCTGTTTCTGTGTGGCTGTGCGGCCTTCCTCAACCTGTACGCCACCCAAAGCATCCTCCAGGAATTTGCCCAGGGTTTTCAGGTGAGTGTCCGCGAGGCCGGCTGGAGCATCACCGTCACCACCCTCGGCGTGGCGATCACCGCACCCTTTGTCAGTCGCTTTACCGGTCGTTTCGAGCAGCGCTCGGTGATTGTCGGCGCCTCTTTGCTCCTGGCCCTGCCCGCCGTCCTCGCGGCTTACGCCGGCAGCTTTGCCGAACTGCTGGTCTGGCGCTTTGCCGAAGGCATGCTGATTCCGGTGGTGTTCGCCACCAGCGTGGCCTATATCGGCGATCGCTGGAGTGGCGGCAGCGTCACTGAAGTCACCAGTTTGTATGTGGCGGGCACCGTGCTCGGCGGCTTTGCCGGGCGTTTCGTCACTGGGGTGGTCACCGAGTACGCCGGCTGGCGGGAGGCCTTCGAGTTGCTGGCCGCGGCGAGCCTGCTGATCGGCCTGGCGATCGGCGTGCTGCTGCCGCCCAATCCGCGCCCGCTGGCCAAGGTTGCGCCCAGTCGCCTGCTGGCGGTACGCGAGCTGTACAGCAAGCCGTTGCTGGCCGCCTACGGGGTGGGCTTTTGTGTGCTGTTTTCGCAAGTGGCGACCTTTACCTACGCCGGGCTCTACCTCAGCCAGGCGCCGTTTGAGCTGGGCACCGCGGCCCTGGGGGCGATCTATGGGGTGTTTCTGCTGGCCCTGGTGGTGATCCCGATTGCCGGGCGCCTGAGCAAATCGCGACCGCAATCGGAACTGCTGGTGGGCGCGGCGTTGCTGGGTGTCTGCGGTTCGGCCCTGACCCTGCTGCCGTCGTTGTGGCTGATCGTGCTCGGCCTGGCCTTGAGCTCCACCGGGGTCTTCCTGGCCCAGGCCGCCGCCAACTCCTTTACCACCGCCACCGCCCGCCACAACAAGGCCGGCGCGGTGGGGCTGTACCTGACCTGTTACTACCTGGGCGGCAGCTTCGGCGCCGTCGTCCCGGCCATGATCTGGAGCCGCTTCGGCTGGCCCGGCTGTGTGGCGCTGATCATCGGCTTCCAGTTGCTGTCGCTGCTGATCGCGGTCAGTGGCTGGAAGCCCGGAACAACTGCAACACCGGTCGCTCGCGATGCCAATGGACGTGGCTCGACCGGGCCCATTCCCCAACCCGATTCATCATCCAATAAGGAATATGTGAGGTGACCATGAGTAACGTACTGACCCAACAAAGTCAGTTGTTGAAGATCGTTGAACCGGTCTTGAACGATATGCCAGCCAGTGTCTTGAAACATGCCCTGTTCGAGGCGTTCTGGAGTGAAGAAAGTGCACTCGTGGATATCGAAAATGCCTTTGAAAAACTCACCTCGCGCCATCAGTCACCGGCCGCGCTGAGGACCTTTTTCGCCAGTTGGTCGAAGACCAACAACTCGGCCACCAGCGTCTCCGGCCTGGCCAATCGCATCACCTTGCTGGCGCGCTCGGAACAGGGCTCCGAAGCCGCCGACAGGCTCTATCGGGCCTGTGGCAGCCTGCAACGCATCACCGACGAGGACCTCGGCGCCCTGGGCAACACCTTGCACTCGGACCTGTTCTACAACATGGCCACGCCGATCTGTGGCGATGACCAGTGGCTGCTCAAGGAAAACTGCCTGCCGTCGGCGCAGTCGTTCAAGGACTGGACCGACGCCCGCCGCCTGCGCGACCGCGACCTGCTGCAAGGGCTGCTGACCACGCTGATCCATGAGGTCTACACCCATGGCGAAGTGGAGTTTATCCACCCGCTGTACAAACAGTGGTTCGTTCGCGACATGGGTGTGCCGGCGGAAAGGGCCCGCGCCACCGTGGCCTGGGTCACGGTGCACACCGGCGGCACCGAGAGCAATCACTTCGCCCATGCGGTGGCGGCGGTGAACGAGTTTGTCGACGCCATGCAGATTCAGATCGATCCGGAAGCCGCGAAGGAAATCTTCGCCGAGTACCTGCGCCGCAAATCCAGCGTGATGTGGGACTGCGCTCAAGTCTTGCAATGATGGGGTAACACCGCCGACTGATGTCAGGCGCTTTTGCCGGGAGTCCTCGCTGGGGGGACTGCCGGCTTTTTTTTGCTCGCCGAAAAGACCCCGGAGTTGCCGGGTTCAGCCTTGCGCCCGGGTGGCCTTGTGCTGCGCCGTGGCGAGGTCCACCGGCAAGCTGAAACGAAAGCTGGCGCCACGCCCGGGCAGCTCGATCAGGCGGATTTCCAGGCCATGCAATTGCAGGATGCGGTGCACGATGCGCAGGCCCAGGCCGCCATCGCGCCGCGCCCCACCGATGGTAAAGGGGCGCAGAAACAGTCCTTCGCGCAAGTCGGCGGCGATGCCCGGGCCGCTGTCGCTGAGGGTCACCTCGACCATCGGCCCCTGGGGCACCAGGCCGATCTCGATCTCGCCGCCTTCCGGCGTATGGCGCAGGGCGTTGTCGAAGAGGTTGGTCAGCACCCGCTCGATCAGGCCGAGGTCGGCGCAGACCGCGCCGACGTTGGGCGCAAAGCTGGCCTTGAGCTGCACATGGCGCGCCTCGGCGCTGAGTTCGAACTTCTGGAAGATGTCCTGCACCAGGTCGGTCAGGGGGAAACGTTCGAGCACCGGCTGCACAAAGCCGTGCTCCAGTCGCACCAGCTCCAGCAGCGACTGCGCCAGGCCACCGACCTTGCGGCTCTGGTCGAGGGCGATGCCCAGGTAGCGCCGGCGTTCTTCGGGGGTCAGGCTGGCGTCCTTCAGTTGCAGGGTTTCGAGGTAGCCGTGCAGCGACGCCAGGGGCGTGCGCAGGTCATGGGAAATATTGGCCACCAGCTCGCGCCGCTCCTGGTCCTGGCGGGTGAGGGAGCGCCACTGCTCGCTGAGGCGGCTCTGCATGTGGCGGAAGGTGGCATCGAGCACGGCGATTTCATCGTGGCCCTCGGCGGGCGGCGGTGGGGGCGCGCCCGTGGTCGGCGCGCTGGGGGCGCCATCGATGTCGAACTGGCTGACGGTGTCGGTCAGCTTGCGCAACGGCCGGGTGATCAGGGCAAAAGCCGTCAGCCCGGCGATCAGGCAGAGCAGGGCCACCAGGCCGATCGACCATAACGCGATGTTCAAGGCCGCGCTGGTGGCGCCGCGTTCGGCGAAGCGGTCGTGCTCTTCGCTCAGCAGCACCACGTACAGGTAGCCGGCCGGCTGGCCGTTGACCTTCAGCGGGGCGGCGCTGAACACCTTGCGCCCGTCGAGGCTGCGCGGGTCATCGCCCAGAATCGGCAGCGCCGCGCCATCCAGCAGGCGCTGTACCGGCGCCAGGTCCACCTGTTCCCGGCGCAGGCGGCCCTCGGGGGCGGCATTGCCGACGATCCGTCCCGTGGGGTCGAGCAGGTACACCTCGACACTGGGGTTGACCAGCATCAACTGGCTGAACAGCTCGCGCAGGGCACCGGGCATCAGGCCGTTGGCATCCATCAACTGGGTGTCGCGCGCGATGTGCTGGGCCAGGTCCCGGGACAGGCCCTGCACCACCTCCAGCTCATGCATCTGGTTGGAGCGCACCTGGAGCCATGCCGAAGTGCCGCAGCACACCAGCAACAGCAGGGCGAAGACCAGGGACAGGCGCTGGGTCAGGGTCAGTTTCATGCGGGCTCCTGGCTCGCGGCGAATTTATAGCCGCGCCCCCACACCGTGAGGATGCGCGTCGGTTGCGCCGGGTCGCTTTCGATCTTTGCCCGCAGCCGGTTGATATGGGTATTGACCGTGTGCTCGTAGCCATCATGGCTGTAGCCCCATACCGCGTTGAGCAGCTCCATGCGCGAGAACACCTTGCCCGGCTGGCGGGCGAAAAAGTACAGCAGGTCGAACTCGCGCGGCGTCAGGTCCAGGCGCCGGCCGTCGAGCGCCACGTCGCGGGTCAGCGGGTCGATGGCCAAGCCGTCCAGGGCCAGGCTGCCGGCGTCCATCTTCAGGTTGCGCGCCATGGCATCGACCCGGCGCAGCAGGGCCTTGACCCGCGCCACCAGCTCGAGCATGGAAAACGGCTTGGCCAGGTAGTCGTCGGCCCCCAGCTCCAGGCCGAGGATGCGGTGCATTTCGCTGGCGCGGGCGCTGGTGATGATGATCGGGGTGTAGCGGGTCATGGCGCGGGCGCGGCGGCAGATTTCCAGGCCGTCGACCCCGGGCAGCATCAGGTCGAGGATCAACGCATCCCAGCCGCCCTGTTCCAGCAGGCGCAGGCCCTGATTGCCGTCGGCGCTGTGCACCACCTCGAACTGCTCGTCACGCAGGTGCAACACAATCAGGTCGGCGATGTGGGTGTCGTCCTCGACCACCAGGACGCGTTTGGGCTGTTCCATCGGTACTCCGGGCCTCGCGGCGTAAGGCGCTTATTGTGCGGGGTTTGCGCGCCTCGAGTTATCACGAATTGTTTAACTGTGCGTGAGGATTTGGCGACCACCTCAAGCCTAGGCTGTGTTGAACGCGACCCACGGTGATTTTTCGGGAGAGGCTCATGTTTTCACGGCGACAGTTTTTGCGGGCAGGTGGCAGCCTCGGTGCAGCGGCCCTGGCCATTGGGGTCCTGCCCCGGTTGGTCGGCAGCCCGGCGCTGATCAGCGAGGCCCGGGCCGATGAGGTGTTCGAGGTCAGCCACAGCGACAGCGAATGGCGCACCCTGCTCAGCGCCGGGCAGTACCAGGTGCTGCGCGAGGAGGGCACCGAGCGCGCCTACAGCAGCCCGCTGAATGACGAACACCGCGACGGCACCTTCAGCTGTGCCGGCTGCGCCCTGGAGCTGTTCTCTTCCCGCACCAAGTTCGACAGCCGCACCGGCTGGCCGAGCTTCTGGGCGCCCCTGGAGCATGCCGTGGCGACCCGCAGCGATCGAAGCTTCGGCATGCAGCGCAACGAAGTGCATTGCCGACGCTGCGGCGGGCACCTGGGGCATGTCTTCGATGACGGCCCGCGGCCTACGGGGCTGCGTTACTGCATGAACGGCGTGGCAATGAATTTCGCCCCGCACGCGGCGTGACCCCGTCACACATTCTTCTACTCACTGAAAAAAGGTCGTCGCCATGTGGCTGCTACTTCTCGCTTATCTCGGCGGTGTGCTGACCATCGTCAGCCCGTGCATTCTGCCGGTATTGCCCTTTGTCTTCGCTCGCACCGGGCAGCCGTTTGTGCGCAGTGGCCTGCCGCTGCTGGTGGGGATGGCCGTGACATTTGCCCTGGTCTCCACCCTGGCGGCGGTGGGCGGGAGTTGGGTGGTGCACCTCAATCAGTACGGGCGTTGGCTCGCGCTGTTGTGCGTTGCCCTGTTCGGGCTGACGCTGCTGCTGCCGCGCCTGGCCGAGCGCCTGACCCGACCCCTGGTGGCTGCCGGCAGCCGGCTGTCGCAAGCCGCGGGCAACGATACCCGGCC